>JAHJPG010000101.1 GCA_018819925.1 Pseudomonadota bacterium | reverse complement strand
TTCATCCCCGCCCCTGCGGGGAACACCGTGCACCTCGGGGCTAGGTGAGCCCGTGGCGCGGTTCATCCCCGCCCCTGCGGGGAACACCTCTGTCGTGGAACGGCCTGACCGTGGGCGAACGGTTCATCCCCGCCCCTGCGGGGAACACATCGATAGCGAAACCGACATCGTGACCACCCCCGGTTCATCCCCGCCCCTGCGGGGAACACCACGGCAAATACAACTTTTCGCTATGGGGTGTCGGTTCATCCCCGCCCCTGCGGGGAACACATGCGGGATTTGGTCTTGAGGTCCAACTCACCCGGTTCATCCCCGCCCCTGCGGGGAACACCACAGCGGGCTGTAAATCCTGTAATCCGGGTGCGGTTCATCCCCGCCCCTGCGGGGAACACCAGACCAGCGAGTACCGCCTGACCGTGCGGGCCGGTTCATCCCCGCCCCTGCGGGGAACACTGCTGTTTGCCCTCGGGATGGAATTCCCAAAGCGGTTCATCCCCGCCCCTGCGGGGAACACGGGGGTAATTGTTTTTGCAAACGATGCAAATGCGGTTCATCCCCGCCCCTGCGGGGAACACACCATTTATCAGATGATGACCAACATTGAGAACGGTTCATCCCCGCCCCTGCGGGGAACACGCCGTGATGGGCATGCAGTCCGTGCTGTTGACCGGTTCATCCCCGCCCCTGCGGGGAACACTCGCTCAATGGCTCGTAGGGGTTGCCCTCGACCGGTTCATCCCCGCCCCTGCGGGGAACACTCTGGCGGTCAAGCAACCTCACGGGCCAATACCGGTTCATCCCCGCCCCTGCGGGGAACACTCTTGTTGGAACTCACCAAAATTATGGCGTTATTAGACCTCCGTCTTTTTTACCGATTTTCCCGGCTCCGGATTGCTGGTTTCCCAAGACTCGCGCACGAGCGGCGCGAATGAAACCAATTTCACTCCATCCAGCTCAATCGGCTTCCTCCGGTTGACGCCCAAGGTTAGGAAATCAAAGCCTTGTTCAGTGTTGGTGCTCCAGGCCATCACCGCGTTGCCGTCTTCAAGACCCTGTTGCACATGGCTCCAAACCATTTCTCTCGCCCGCCGAGAAAGCTTGCCCACATACACGCCGGCCCTGACCTCCAACAGCCAAACCGCCAGGCGGCCCCGCAGCCGGGGCGGGGCGTTCTCAACCACGATGACCAGCATCGCCCAGCTTCTCCTCTTCCGGCAAAACCGGAGCTTGGGAATCGGGAGGGGCCTCCGGGATTTTAAGCCCTCCCGCCGCCAGCACTTGTTCAATAGTAGGGATTATTCGCTTTAGCAGCTTGGTTTGGCGGAACATGTCGCGACAGCCCAAGCGAACCTCTCTCTCCCATTGCGCACCGGGGCGTCTGGCCACCCTAAAGGCCACCGGGACCACGGTGTCAAATTTGAAGATATCGGCTATGTCATAGACAAAAGACAGGGGCCGCCCGGAGTGGACAAAACCGATAGCCGGGGAATAGCCGGCGGCCAGGACGGCGGCTTCAGTGATTCCGTAGAGGCAGGAGGTAGCCGCGCTGAGGCAGCGGTTGGCGATATCGGCCCGTTCCCAATCGTGGGGATCGTAGCGCCGCCCTTTCCAGGCCACGCGGTATTTTTGGGCTAAAAGTTTGTACAATTCCCGCACTCTGGCTCCTTCAATGCCCCGCAGCTGGTCCACGCTGCGCCGGGCCGGCGGCTCCTGGCCGAAACGCAAGGCGAACATGCGCTGCACCACCTTGAGCCTGGCTGAGGTGTCGCAAGCCAGGTTGGCTTGATAAAGCAGCCGATCGGCCCGCGCTCCGCCCGGCTGCCCGGCGGCATAGACCCTCACTCCAGCTTCGCCGACCCACACCAACAAGCACCCTACCCGCGAGGCCAAGGCCACGGCGGCGTGGGAAACCCGGATGCCCGGCTCCAGCATCAGACACGCCACGCTCCCCAAGGGGATGTGGGTGCGGGCGCCGTTTTTGTCCACCAGCACAAAAGCACCGTCCAACACATCCAAGCGACCCTTTTCCAAAAAGATGATGGAGGTGCGTTCTTTCATCGGCAGGGGTTTGAGCTTGGGCAAGAGGTCGCTCATGCCGGCCTCACCAGCATCAGGCCAAAACCGTACCCCTTGGCCGGACCCATTCCGCCGTAGAGAGTTTCAACGAATCTGCTGGGATCAGTTACGGTCAAAAAACCGTCTAGATCCAGGCTGGACAGGCTCACCACCCGGCTGCCCTTGCGGAAGCTCACCTGGTGGTGTCCCTCGGCCCGCACCTGCTCCGGCATCACCTGGAAGCCGTGCCCCTGGGCTCTCTCAGCAAGCCACCGAGCACCGGCCTCCTGCACCAGCACGGATTGGCGGGGCCATTGCTCACGCGGCAGTTTGTTTGCCTCCAGCGTCTTTTTGGCGTCCATGACCACATCGTGACGCTGCTGCTTGCCGTTTTGGTCCCTGCGGCTTACCACCGGGTTCACCCGCAGGCTGAAGGCCAGGCGCTGGCCTAGTCTCAGCTTGGGCTGGTATGGTTTAACCTCGGTACGCCACATGCCGTCTTCCTGGGGCCGCCGGGCGGAAACCGCCAGGTAGCCCATCGCGCCCCGCGCGTCATCACTGCGGCGGAATACAAAGTCCCGTTTGCGGTCCGGGCCATCGCTGAAAATCTGCCAGAGAAACTTGTGGTCCTGCTGTCCCTGTCCGGCCGCCAATCGCCAGAAATGCGAATCCCTTCCGGCGTCCGGCCGCAGGGTTATCCTGCTCATGTACATCGCGCCCTCCTTTACGCCTGCTCGTCCAAGGGCAGATAGTGCTCGTCGCGCGCTAGGAACTGCCAGCGCCGTCGGCTGAACAACGCGTCACGCCTTTGGAAGCTGTAGCGTGGCTCAAATCCCTCATTCCGGTCGCCCTCCCAGTAGAAGCCTTTAGGGCCCTTGCGGGGCAGTGATGCCAGTAGGTCGCAGTCATCAAAATCGGCCTGCTCCACGGCCTGGGCCAAGTTGTCCACCTGGATGATTTGGGGCCTCAGGGGCAAGGCTGGCGGGCAAGATTTGCGCCCCAGGTAAAGGTGGAATCTGGGGTTTTCCAGGGCCAGGGACATCTCTTGGAGCGAGAAAGGAGCATCAGGGCCTTCCGTCCAAAGGAAGATGCCGTACAAGGCCTCGCAGCGGTAGTCGCGGCTGGATAGTATGGTGCCGAGGTCATCGGCTTGCAGCTCCTGGCCCCTAGTGTTTGCACCGCCTTGCCTTTTCAGGGAGGCCTGAGTGGGAGTTTGGGTGGTGTGATAATCGCGTAAGGGTGTGCCGGGCCTCTCCACCAGCACGGCGAAGCCGTAGGATTGCTGGAGGCGGCGGTGGATGTCTTCTTCTTGCCGGTCCACCCCCAGGGCGGCGGCCAGCAGCCCCAGAATGGCCGACTTGCTGGGCTGGGCATGGCTGGGCCGGGTTTCCCCCACCGCTATGTCCCCCCAACTGGCCATGGGCCCGTAGAGTCTAAAGGTGAGATACTCCCGCATGGCCTCACCCCGTGACAAAGTCGAGCAGCTCGGGCAGGGCGCCGGAGCCCTCGGCTACGTTAAGGGTATACGACGCCTCGGTGCAGGGGCCGTAACAATGGTCCATTTTCTGGCGGGCCTCGTCCAGCGCCTTGACGGCTCCATCGAGCATGTCGCGATTGCTAACGGCCTTCAGGAAGGCCACGGACAGCGAGCGCGGCTGGCGGGAGCCCTTTTCGGCCAGGCAGTAGCTGGCATAGGCATAGGAGCCGTAGGAGGCGCGTTTGCCTTTGGGGGCGGTGGTGGCCATGGCCTCCACCAGGGCGCGGATGCCCTGATCGGCCAGTTCCTCGTCGCCTCCCAGGTTATCCACCAACAGGTCGCGGTTGATGCAGGCGTAGAGGTAGAACACCCCCGCCGCGAACTCGGCCTCGCCTATGTGGCCGGCCCCCAGGTCTTCCGAGCCTTCGTTCAGGTCGTCCACCGCGCTGAAGTAATCTTCTTCCACCGCCACCTCGTGAACGCTGATGGCGTGGGCCACCTGTACGGCGGCCTCGATGTTGTAGACCGGGTGCTTGGCCATCATGCGGCCGAACATGGCCACGTCCACCGCGGAGGTGGTTTTGCCCAACAGTTCTTTTAGGTCTTTGTCGCTGGGCTCGCCCCCTCCTTGGACCAGGTGTTCGGCCAACTGATCCAGGGCCTCACGCTCCTCGGGGGTAAAGAAAAACAGCTCCTTGATCTTGAGCTTGTCCTTGTCCAAGGTGCCGAATTCACCGGCCAGCTTGCCGGCCCATTCCTGGGCCTGTTTTTCCTCGGCCCCTTTTTCCCTAAGACGCGTGAGCAGCTCCAGACCCATGCGGCGGGTGCGGGTGCCCAGGTGTCCCCTGAGCGCCTCCTGCATGATCTCCGAGGTGCGCCAGGTTCGCTTCAGGCACTGGGAGGATACGCGTAGACGCTGCTTGCCCCCCATCACGGCCGTCTTGGGGCGGCCCAGGTCGTCGCGGTTGAGGTTGGCGGGGGGATATGAGGTGAGCATGTGCAGTTGGATGAACTGACTCATGGGAAGCTCCTTTCGACGGGACTGATCTCAGTCCTCGTTGGGGGCGGTTTCATAGTATTGGGAGGCCCACTGCCGCCGAGTCCGGTCGTTCCACCAGAACACCGAACGGGCCAGATCGAACAGGTTGCAATTGCCGTCGAGCATCTTCACGACGCGCATCAGGGGCAGGTAAAGGTCTTCGGCCTCCTGCTTTTCCAGCAATCGGCGGAACCTCAGTCCGCTCACGCGGGACTTGTCCTGCTCCTTGGCGGGCGTGGCCATCTGTTTGGCCAGGGGCAATTTGGGCAGGGGCGTCTTGGGGTCTCGTTGCTTTAGGTGAGCGGCCAAGCCGGCCACCGCCGCCAACTTTTGGGCTTGCCGGGGCCCCACCGCATAACCCGCCGCTCTTAGCTGCCGCAGGAGATTGTGATAGCTGGGGCACAGGGCCGCCTCGTCGGGGCTGCGCGAGCGCCGCAGGCAGGCCCTGCCTCCCGG
Organism: Pseudomonadota bacterium; assembly: GCA_018819925.1. Lineage (GTDB taxonomy): Bacteria > Desulfobacterota > Desulfarculia > Desulfarculales > Desulfarculaceae > Desulfoferula. The sequence continues at coordinate 35,626 of JAHJPG010000101.1, read as the reverse complement.
GTTATCCTCCAGGGTTTTCCACCAGTCTGTGAGCGCCGCCGAGTCCGGCTGCTCGGGTTTGGAAAAAGAGACGTAGGGTTTGCGGTTCATAAGTCCCCCCTTTCTTGGATGGGTCGCATTCAGGCCGCTTGTCGGTCCTGGGACAAGACCAGAAGCCGGGCCATTTTTTTGGAACCGGGCCTCATGGCCCGCTCGAGGTCGCGCCGGGCCAGGGCGATGCGCTTGGGATCGGGGGCATCGAAGCGCCCGCCCTGGGAAAGGTCATCGAAGATGCCCAGGGCATGCTTGCGCAGGATATTCAGCCACTCACGCCGGAGATCTTCGGCGTCGCCACCGCTTTCCAGGCAGCGGACGATGCTTTCCACACTTTGGTAAAAGCCCGGCTCGGTCTCCTGCCAGAAGCGGCTGTCGGTGAAGGAAAAGTCGCCCTTGGCGTCGCCGGGCCTCTTGAACCATGCTGCTTTGAGGTTGCTTCGCAGGAGAAACGCCACCAAATTAGCGGCCCCGACCAGGCGCGCCGTTTCCGTGGCGAACTGGCCGGCCGCTTCCTCCTGCACGTGGACCAGGGGCATGGTGCTCTCGTACCAGCAGCGGGCTTTCATATTGTCCATGTCGTAGCCAAAGCACCACAGGCGCGGCAATTGGCGGCTCTGGTTCTTTTCCACGCTCCGCCAGCGTCGCGCATTGAAGTAATGGGCGACCACGGCGGCGGGACGGATGCCGCGCTCCTGGTCGGACACCACCAGGCCCAGCCAATGGCGGTAGACCAGCCCGCCTGGCTGGGGATGGCGGGGCAGGGGCATGCCTTCCTTCTTGTCTCGGCCATAGGGACTCAGCGGGTGCTGCCAGGCGCCATCGTAGTTGACGCCATAGTTCTTGGTCAGGTAAGTCCTGAACAGAGTGGGGCTGTTTTGTCCGCAGAGCCCGCACACCCCCTGTCCGGCGTGGTCCATGTCCACTCGGATGCGCCGCGGCATGCCCCAGTACATTTGGAGTGGATGCACATCCAGTGGAGTGGTCGCCTTGCCGGTGTTTTTTTCGCTGGTGCGGCAGGGAGCCAGCCAAGGGAAGATGTCGCTGCTCTGGCCCTTGCCGGGGTCGCCGGCCAGGGCCTCATAAGACGGCCGAGGCAAAACATTGACCCAGGCCGTGCGCCACAGCGTGTCGGCCATGATCACCGTGGTAAGCGGACCGCCGCCCCGCAGGGAGGTGCGATGACCGACGCCTCCGGAGGGGGCGTTGGTTTGCAGGGTGTACAGGGCCATGGCCAGACAGGCAGGGCATTGGTGGGCCGACCGGCCCCGTTTGATGAATAGATCGCTGTTGTTGCGCTCGGTATTGCCCCCAGGTGTTTCCAACAGCAGGTTGGCCAGACTGACTTCAGCCCCTTCAGATAGCTCCATATCCTGCATGAAACGGGGCCCCTCGCCACCCAGGGCAAAGAACGCCTCGAAAGGGCTAAAGGCTTGCCGAAGGATTTCAGGGGGAGGCGGCTCCTCGAACCACGTCCTCCAATCCTTTTCCGTCGCGGGAGGCGCGGCGGTCTGGAGCAGGCCGATAAAAAACTGAATAAACGAGCCGTTGAAATCTGGCCTGGGCGCGTCAAGGCTGATGATGGGATCCTTGTCCAGGTCCGTGGTCATCTGCCACGGCGCGATGATTTCCCGTGCTCCGCTGCGGCGGCGCACGGGAATCCAAGCGTCGGAGATAAGGTTTAAGGTCATGTTTGCCCCCCTAGATCATAGATTTTTTGCTTATTGCCAAACCTCGCGCTTCGCCGCAAAGGACCTGCACGAGGCCTCCCTGCTGGTTTAAGGCCTTCCCCCTCCACACCCCTCCCTCTTCGTCTTGCTCCAAGGGCACCAACACGCTCCAGCGCCCCTGGTCCAGCATTTGGGCTTGGGCCGCCTCCACCGCCAGCGCCAACTCGGGCGGATGTTTGGCCGGGCCGGCCACCCAGTGGCTGGCCACGCTGACCTGGCTCAAGGCCCAGGCGAATCTAGAGTCGTCGTGTCCGCACCATGGAACCAGTTCAACGCCATCCCATTTGGCCAGGCACAGAATGGTTGTGCTTTCGCCCAGCCGGGTGGGGGTCTGGGTGTCGGGCATCCATTTGTCTCCGTTATCGGAGTATCCGTCCTCCAGATTCAGCTGGTTGTACTGGGCCAGGGACAGGTGACTCATATCCCTGCCGACAGCCTTGCCGGTGCTGGCCCTGAGCCCCTCTGGGATGCGCCCGTCCGACCCTTGGCCATAGACGCCTTCGATCAGATCGCGGACGCCTCCGGGAACCCTTATGGCCCCGGCTTCTCGAAGGAGCATGGCGGTGAGCCACAGACGCCCGTGGTCGGGATAAACATACGCAGCCTTGGGGAACTGGGCTGAAAACCAGTCCGCCGCCGGATCAGCGGCAAAGGGCGGAGAGTGAACCGCCAGGGCCGGCCGGCCCCTATCCCCCCTGGGATGGCGATGCAGGCGTCCCGCCCTCTGGATGAGCAGGTCCACCGGGGCCAAGTCGCTGACCAGTACGTCGAAGTCCAGGTCCAGGGACTGTTCCACCACCTGGGTGGCCACCAGCACCTTGCCGGTTCTATCCGCGACGGTGCTTTGTTTGCCGAAGAGACTGACGACCTCGGCTTCCCTGGCCAGCCGGTCGCAAAGAGGGAACCGGGCGTGGAACAGGAGCAGCTCATCATCCGGCAGGTCGTGACTCAACTCTTCCCAGGCTTCCATTGCCTCGGAGACGGTGTTTCTTATCCAACAGGCGCACTGTCCCTTGCGCGCCGCCTCCAGGAGGCGGACCCGCACTTCCTCCTCTCTGTGAACGAATTCCACCCTTACTTCCCTGCGGCTTTGCTCCCACGAGGCCACTGGAACCTCTCTGACATCAGTCTCGGAGGCCACGGTCAGCAGGGGGTATCGCGCCTGGTTAACTTCACACGGTCCGTGGTTGCTTCCCTGACGAAAGGCGTTGAGCAACTCCTGGCGCATCTTTTGCGGCAGGCTGGCGGAAAGCAGGACAGCGCTGCCGCCAAACGCGGCATGGAACTTGAGTAGATTGCAAAGGAGCTGGTGCATGTAGGGGTCGTAGGCGTGAACTTCGTCCACCACCAGGACATTGCGCCCCAGGCCCAAGAGCCTGAGGCTTTGATGGCGCGAGGGCAGGACGCCCATCAAGGCCTGGTCTATGGTCCCCACGCCCACCGGGGCCAGCAAGGCCTTCTTGCGGTTGTCGGCCAGCCAGGCTGAACAATAAGCGGCGCCTTCGCCGTCCGGGCTTGCAGCATCCATAGCTGCCCCACGCCAGGATTCCAGGAAGCCGCTATGCAGCCTGCTGGAACTGTGGGCCAGCACCAGGGAAGGGTCGGATTCTGGTGCAAATAAGCGGCGGTACACCTCGGCCAGGCGGCCGTACATGGCGTTGCTGGTGGCCATGGTGGGCAGGGCGAAAAACAATCCCTCTCCCGCCCCGCTGGCCATCAGCTTATGCGCCAGGGTCAGGGCTGCCTCGGTTTTGCCTGCCCCGGTGGCGTCCTCGATGATGAATAACTGGGGTTTATCCGAAGGGACCCAAGTGTCGGCTTCTTGCTGGAGGGGTGTGAGGCTTTGAAGCTTTGGGAATAATGAGATCGCCCCCTCGTAAACGTTGGCTGGCGGGGGGATGGCATGGGTTGCCGCCAAGGCTTTTCGCGCCTGGGGGATGGCCACGTTTGCCAGATACTCCATTGGGTCCATGGGCTGGTCGCGGGCGGGGAAGAACTCCGTGTTGGAACCGAGCCAGTCACACAGGACCACCAGACCGGCCAGCAGCCAGGAGGCCGTGGCAACGTCACTTTCGACTTCGCCGTTCAGGGTGGCAGGCAACCATGTCAGTGGCGCGATATTCAACAGGGTGGCGAGCCAGGCCTTGGCGGCTTCAATGTCTTCGGGAAAAAAGCTGTCATTTAGTGATACGGATAGGCCGTTAGCCTCCGTTGGCGGCTGGCCATGATGTCCCATGGCCGCCCGCGCCAACGGCGTCAGGAGTTCTTCTACATCCCAGAAGTCAGGCACCCCAACTCCCTCGCCTTGAGGCAACCCGTGCTGGATTTGCTGGATGAGATGCTCCTGCCATAGGAGATAACCAAGGTCGCTGTGACGGATTTGTTGGGGTTTGGAGCGGGACCTACCAAGTAGTCGCCGGTAAAGTTCTGGCAGGCCCTTTTGGAAGGAGTCAGCGAATTTACCGATGTCATGCAGGGCCAGGAACAAGGTGACCAAGTCGTTCAGCGCCGGGGAATCGACGGCCAGCAGGCGGCACAGGCGGATTCGTAGAATGTGGTCTTGGGATATTAGTTCACGTCCTACGGCCGCCACGTCAATTAGGTGGAACGGCAGTAGGTGGCAGACGACTGAGCTTTGGTTGGTTGCGCTGCCTCCCTTGGCCCAGTACTGCCAGTATGCCCTCATGCTGGTGGCCCAACTCTCCCTGCTTAGGCAAAAACGGGAGCAAACGCGACGGCGTGTGCAGCGCACACGTGTTCAACCAGTCTAATAATCAAACCTTGTGATGGGCAGGCTAATTAATCATAAACAAAGCGGCATATCGGAGTCTACCATTAGCGATTTAATCCGTGTTCTAATACTGACCGGGCACAATTTGATATCCCACTTTTCAACCTGCAGGACGCCGCTACCGTGCGCGCCCCCTCCATATCTAAAGTTTTCTAAAGGTTTTGAAGCGGCATCTTATGAAAAATCAGATGGCTAGAATAATCACAACTAGCTCACACAATCCCCAGCTAACCCTTCGCCCACGCTTCGCCGAAACAAAAAAGCACCTAGCCCAATTAAGGGCTAAGTGCTTGTTTTTATTATGGTGCCGAGGGACGGAGTTGAACCGCCGACACGGGGATTTTCAGTCCCCTGCTCTACCAACTGAGCTACCTCGGCCCGCAATGCCTGAATTCCCGCCGCCACCGAAACGGCCGTGGCTGGAATCCAGGCTTTTTATACCTTCCCTCTTTTAAGGCGTCAAGGCCTAAGCCTTGCTTAAACCGGGTGCTTTTGCTATTTACAGGGAGTTTGCTTTGTCCTGGCCGTGGGGGGAACATGCTGGCAACCGTGACGTCACTAGCTGTGTTGGGAGTTCGCGCCTATCCGGTGCAGGTGGAGGTGGACTTGGCTCCCGGCCTGCCTGCCTTCAACACCGTGGGCCTGCCCGACGGGGCGGTGCGCGAATCCAAGGAACGGGTGCGCGCCGCCCTGGCCAACAGCGGCTTTTACCTGCCCGTGAACCGCATCACAGTTAACTTGGCTCCGGCGGATATCAAGAAGGAAGGCGCGGCCTTTGATCTTCCCATGGCCCTAGGCATTTTGGCAGCCTCGGGCGCGGTGCCCGCCGAGGAGCTTCTGGGCCTGGGGGTGGTGGGAGAGCTGGCCCTGGACGGAGCCATCCGCGCGGTGCGCGGAGTGCTGCCCATGGCCGCCCGGGCCCGCGACCTGGGGCTCAGAGCCTTTATCGTGCCCGAGGACAACGGCCCCGAGGCGGCGGTGGTGGAAGGGCTCACGGTATATACGGTGAAGCGCCTGGACCAGGCGGCGGCCCACCTGCTGGGGCGCGAGGAGCTGCCCCGAGCCCAGGCCGACCCCGCTCTGCTGGCTCTGGGCCAAGACTCCGGCGGCTTGGACCTCAACGAGGTGCGGGGCCAGGAGCACGTGAAGCGGGCCCTGACCATCGCCGCGGCCGGGGGGCACAACGTCATGATGGTTGGTCCGCCGGGCAGCGGCAAGACCATGCTGGCCCGCCGTTTACCGGGCATATTGCCGCCGTTGAGCTTTGAAGAGGCCCTACAGGTCACCCAGGTGGCCTCGGTGGCCGGCACCCTGATGCCCGGCCAGGCCCTGGTCACCGCCCGCCCCTTCCGCTCGCCCCACCACACGGTGAGCGACGCCGGGCTCATCGGCGGGGGCACCATCCCCCGCCCCGGCGAGGTTAGCCTGGCCCACCAGGGGGTGTTGTTTTTGGACGAGTTGCCCGAGTTCAAAAAAAGCGTGTTGGAGGTGCTCAGGCAGCCCTTGGAGTCTGGCCAGGTAACCATCACCCGGGCGGCGGCCACCGTGGACTTCCCGGCCAGGGTCATGCTGGTGGCGGCCATGAACCCATGCCCCTGCGGCTATTACGGCGACCCTAAGCGCCAATGCTCCTGCGCCCCCCAGCAGGTGCGCAACTACTTGAACCGGGTCAGCGGCCCCCTGATGGACCGCATCGATATCCAAGTGGAGGTGCCGGCGGTGCCTTTCAAGGAACTTAGCGCCGACACCGCCGGACCCTCCTCGGAAATGGTGCGGCAAAAGGTGGTGGCCGCCCGCCAGCGCCAAGCCCAGCGCCTGCGGGACAGCGGTGCGTTCTGCAACGCCCAGATGGGCGCCGCCCTCACCCGCCGGCACTGCCGCCTGAGCAACGCCGGCCTGCGTCTGCTGGAGACAGCCATGGAGCGCCTGGGGCTCTCGGCCCGGGCCTATGGCCGCATCCACAAGATCGCCCGCACCATCGCCGACCTGGAGGACAGCGAGGCCATTGAGCTGCCCCACCTCAGCGAGGCCATAGGGTATAGGAGCCTGGATCGGGCTATTGCGTAGAATTTTGGAATATCATTAATGGCCGCCACACAGGTTATGCTTGACAGCGACCTAGTTTCCAGTAGTTTAGTGGGCCTCCACTAAAAGTATCTGAAGGAGATTTTTTGTTTATTAAATCAGTGGATATTGTGTCAATCGTTGCCGACAAGGGAAGCAACCTGCCGGTAGCTGATTGATCATAGTTCTGCAGCGTCCTAAAAAAGCTGTTCCGTTATAAAGACAGGCTTATTCCTTTCTGTCTGTACCCCCGCAGATCTCTGATTGAGACTCTACCACTATAGTTGCGTCCTCCGTCAGCAACGTCGCCTACATCAAGATATCCGAAAACCATAAAAGCAGCGGTAGGTTGTGTGTTCCGCCTCGGGCGGTTTCACGCGCCGACAATGCTGGTAAGCATTAAAGGTATAGATAGGTCTTGACGATGAGCATCAATCAAAGTGCAAACGAGAACGCAAGCATGCGTCACCTTTTCGGGCTGGGGTGGACTCCCCATTTTCAGGCCCAACTCGAACACGTTTCCAACGAATGCTTTACTCCGGCCAGAGTGGTTGGAGTAAGGAAAAACAGCTTTCGGACAAGCGACGGCAACCGCGAATGGCTCGCCACCCTGGCCGGCAGGGTCAGGCATGACGCCGGCGGCATGTTCCCGGTCACGGGGGATTGGGTCCTCATGGCCGATACCGTGATTTCCAGGGTGCTGGTACGAAAGAATGCCTTATCCAGAGGCGCTTCGGGCACTCGTAACAAACAGGATGAACGCTCGAAAAAGGAACAGGTATTCGCGGCCAACCTTGACACCATATTCATCGTCTGCGGGCTTGACCAGGATTTTAACCTGCGCCGCATCGAGCGGTACTTGACCCTGGTCTATAACTGCGACCTGAATCCTGTCATTATCCTGACAAAAGCGGATATTCACCAGGATCCGGAGTCTTGCGTCGGTGAAGTGGAGGCTGTGGCCATGGGCGTCCCCGTCCACCTGGTTTCCGCATCAGACGACGCCTGCCTGGCCTCACTGGAACCATATTTGTCTCCAGGCCGGACCACTGCCATGGTGGGGTCTTCCGGTGTGGGTAAGTCCACCCTGGTGAATCGCCTTTACGGTGAAATCGTGCAGTTTACTCGTTCCATAAGCACTCATGTGGGCAAGGGCAGACACGCCACCACCACCCGGGATCTGATCATGGTGCCCCAGGGGGGAATGGTGATCGACAATCCCGGAATTCGGGAAATTGCCTTCTGGGAAATTGATGGTGGGATCGAAGCCGCGTTTCCCGAAATCGAGAAGTTTGCTCTGGGATGCCGTTTTGCTAACTGTAGCCACACCCATGAGCCCGGCTGCCGGGTCCTTGAGGCAGTCGCTGAAAGTAAAATCCCAAGGAACAGGGTGGGAAACTACCTGAAAATGAAACGTGAGTTGGAATACATGTCCAATCGCCGGCACAAAAGCGCCGACCGTGTGGAAAAGGAGCGCTGGAAAGAGGTGGCTTTGAAAATAAAAGCCATGAAAAAACGCAGATAATAAAGGAACGCTCTTTTATTAGGGTGTTGCCTTGACTCGAACACATGATGGCATATGAGCCGGCGGGGATTGAGATGCAACCAGTCCCCGCCGGTTATTGCCTCATGCGAGCAACTGGCGAACAAGGATTCAATAGCCACGGGCGAGACTTAAGTAGAAATGGGAAAAATCGCTTGCCTCGCCTCGCCCGGCCACAAAACGCCACTAAACAACTATGTTTACAGAGCCTTGTTTTCCTCCCGCCCCTTAACGGGCAACACCTGTTAACCAAGCTTAATGACTAATTTTTTCGCACCTACCCCATCAATTTATTTGGCTTTTGGGGCTTGCCTTACCAGCAAATACCCGGTAACTTTTAGGAGTCTTTACTTAGTAAGACTTAATCCTGAAAGCACTATTACAACCGCCAGCGGAAGGCAAGCATGATATCTAACTCGTTTAAAGCAATCTTGATTTTGGCGGCCTTGGTTTTGGCCGTGGCTTGTAGCGGCGGCGGCGGCGGCAGCAGCACCACTTTCGCCAAAAGCGGCGACTGGCTGGACAACAACAACGACGGCATTTACGACCCCTACCAGGATCAGTCCCTTTGGAATGATATGAACAGCATGACCTCGGCGGCTGCTCCCTCCTGGCTGGGGCCGCGCCTGGCCTTCGCCGCCCAGCAACGGGCCTGGCGCGGCAAAGGCAAGCCGGCGCCCCAATGGCGCGACAGCAACGGTGACGGCGTCTGCGACTACGCCCAGGACCCCAAGCTGTGGTCCCGGGACCACTCCGGCGCTTGGGTGGACAACAACGGCGACGGCGTCTGCGACAACTACCCCAACCACAGCCAGTGGCGGGGCGGCTGGCGCTAGGGCGGACCATCTAAACACGACAGGGCGTCCGGATGCACCGGACGCCCTGTTTTTTTTGGGCAAGGCCCAGGTTTGCTAAAAGCCCAGGGTCTGCTGTTTTTCCGAGCCCTTGTTCACCACGAAACGCTGGTACCAGGCCCAGGCCAGGCAGGTGAAGGGAATGGCCAACAAAAGGCCCAAAAAGCCCAGCAGCTTTCCCCACACCGACAACGACAGCAGCAAAAAAGCCGGGCTCAAGCTCATGGTCTTGCCCACGATGCGCGGGGTCAAGATGGCGTCTTGGATGATCTGCACCACCGCGAACACCCCGGCGGTGAGCCCCAGCATGGGCCAGATGCTCCCCCCCGTCTGAAGGGCGGCCAGCAGGGCCAGGAAAAAGGCCGGCACCAAGCCCACTAATTGCAGATAGGGAACCATATTGAACAGGCCCATCAAAAGACCCAGCAGTATGCCCAGGGGCAGGCCGATGATGGCGAAGCCCATGGCAAAGAGAACGCCCACCAGCCCGGCCACTGCGGCCTGGGCCCGGAAATAGTCCCTAAGGGCCTGTTTGAAGTCGTCCACCAGCTCCAGGGAGCGCTGGCGATAGGCCGGGGGGATGGCCTCGCGCCAGCCCTGGCTGACCTGATCCAGGTCCAGCATCAAGAAAAACATGTACAGCAGCACCACCACCAGCCCGGCCAGGGCGGCGAAAAGACTACCCACCTGGCTGAGTAGCCCCCACAGGCCCGGGAGTATCTTGCGGGCCGCCGTGGCCAAAAGGCTCCACATGTCGCTGGAGCCCAGGAACTCCTTCACGGCGGGGCGGTCCAAAATGGACTGGATGAGCGGCCACAGCTTTGCCGGAAGCTGCTCGGCCGCCTTTTGGGCCAGTTCCGAGTTGTTGGCCAACTCTTGCACCAGCCCGGCGGCCCGGCCGATCTCCTGGCCCACCATGGGCGCCACCACCCACAGCAAGGCCACGCCGGCGGCCAGGCACAGCAAAAGGGACAACAACACTGCGGCCAAGCGGTTCTTGACCAGGCGCTGCAACAACTCCACCAAGGGATTGAGCAGGTAGGCCAGCACCAGGGCGGCGGCAAAGGGCATGAGCACGTCGCTGAGATAGGCCAGCAGCCAAACCAGCCCGACCAGCACCGCTCCGCCCAAGGCCAGGCGCACCACCCGGTCCAAAGTGTAGGGTTGTGGGGTCAGCATGGCCGCTCCCCTTGGCGGCCGTCCGCGCGGCCGCGGCTCCTGGGCCTGATTGGGCTAACCATTTAATCGCTCCCCGGGTTTTCGGCAAAAACGCTTGGCCACATGGTATACGCCAAGGGCCGCGCGGAGCAAGCATGCCCGGATTCGGTTGACCGTTGGCCGGGTGGGCCTTAATATTAGGGCGAGTTATGATCCTAAAGATATAAATTTATCACGGAGTACTGGCAGCCATGCAAACCGCCTTCACCCCACCCCCCCTGCCGGCGGCCCTGAACACCCAGCAGCAGGAGATGGTAAGCGCCTTCATGCGCCGCGTGTACAACTGGATGGCCGGCGGACTGGCGCTCACTGGACTGGTGGCCTGGTGGGCTCAGGGCAGCGAAGCGGTCATCGGGGCCTTGTTCAATCCCCAGACCGGCGGCCCCACCATGCTCTTCTGGGTCCTGGCCATAGGCGAGTTGGCCCTGGTCTTCGGCATCAGCGGCATGATCAACCGTCTCAGCGCCTCCACGGCCGGCCTGCTCTTCGCCCTTTACTCCGCCCTCAACGGCCTGACCCTGTCCTTCATTTTCTTGCTCTACACCCAGGCCTCGCTGGTAAGCACCTTCTTGATAACCGCCGGCACCTTCGGCGTGGTCAGCGTATGGGCCTACACCACCAAGCGCGACCTCAGCGGCTGGGGCCAATTCCTGTTCATGGGCCTCATCGGCATCGTCATCGCCTCGCTGGTGAACATGTTCATGGCCTCGTCCATGATCTACTGGATCGTCAGCTACGTGGGGGTGGGCATCTTCGTGGGGCTCACCGCTTATGACACCCAGTGGCTAAAGCAAGCCGCCTTGTCGGGCCAGATGGACGCGGAGACCGGCAACAAGATGGCCATCGTGGGCGCCCTGAAGCTTTACCTGGATTTCATCAACCTGTTTTTGATGCTGCTTCGGGTGTTGGGCGACCGGCGCTAGCCCCCTCGGCCCCATGCCAATGAATTAGATTCACTCCGCGCCTTGACAGGTGCGTGAACCTGCCTATAGAATTCTGATTTTGATTTGCATGAGAGAGCATTTTTACAAGGAGTTTCCCATGATTGAGGTTCGTTTCCATGGCCGCGGCGGCCAGGGGGCTGTCACCTCGGCCGAGCTTATGGCCCTGGCGGCCATAGAGGAAGGCAAATACGCTCAAGCCTTCCCCAGCTTCGGCCCTGAGCGCCGCGGAGCGCCGGTTCAGGCCTTTCTACGCATAAGCGACCAGCCCATACGGCTGCGCGAAAAGATCTACGAGCCGGACGTGGTTTTGGTTTTGGATCCCTCCCTCTTGGCCACCGGCGGCGTAAAAAACGGGCTCAAGCCCGGCGGCACCCTGGTGGCTAACAGCGCCAAAGACGTGAGCGCGGTGCGCGGCGAGTGCGGCTTCAACGGCCGCACCGCGGTGGTGGACGCCGGCAAGATCGCCGAGGAGGAGTTGGGGGTGCCCATCACCAACACCACCATGCTGGGCGCTCTGCTCAAGGCGGCGGGTCTTATCGACCTGAACGCCATCAAGGGCCCCATCGAGCATCGCTTCGGCAAGATCGCCGCAAAGAACTGGAACGCCCTGAACCGGGCATATTCCGAAACTGTAATCGAGGAGTAGGACCATGGCCGACGAAGGCATGTTCCCATGGAAAGATTTGGCCTTGGGTTGCGCCGCGACCGAACCGGGCTCCAGCCGCCGCTTTAACACCGGCGACTGGCGCAGCCGCCGCTACCCGGTGACCGACCGGGAGACCTGCATCAAATGCGGCCTGTGCTGGATCATCTGCCCGGATATGGCATATAGCCCCGACCCCAAAGACGAGGGCTATTACACCTGGGATGGTTACTACTGCAAGGGCTGTGGCATCTGCATTGAAGAATGCCCCAAAGACGCCATCAGCTGGAAAGAAGAAAAAGAGGAGGACAAATATGGGCCGGCGTGTGGGGCTTGAGGTTTCCTTGGCCTGCGCCGAGGCCGTTGGACTTTGCAATGCGGACGTGGTGGCGGCATATCCCATCACTCCCCAAACTCATATAGTTGAACATCTCTCGGAGCTGGTGGCCGAGGGCCACCTGGACGCCGAGTTCGTACCCGTGGAGAGCGAGCACAGCGCCATGAGTTGCTGCATTGGCAGCAGCGCGGCGGGCGCCCGCACCTTCACCAGCACCAGCAGCCAGGGCCTGGCCCTGATGCACGAAATCCTGTTCATCGCCGCATCCCTCAGGCTGCCCATCGTCATGGCCACGGCCAACCGCTCCCTGAGCGGCCCCATCAGCATCTGGAACGACCACAGCGATATCATGGCCGAGCGTGACATCGGCTGGATCCAGACCTTCGCCGAAAACGGCCAGGAGGTGGTGGACCTAACTCTGCACGCCTTCAAGGTGGCCGAGGACAAGCGGGTCTGCCTGCCGGTGGCGGTGAACCTGGACGGCTTCATCCTGACCCACGTCATCGAGCCCATCGAGATGCCGGACCAGGAAGAGGTGGACGCCTACCTGCCGCCCTTCGAGCCCAGCCAGAGCCTGGACCCGGCCAACCCCATCTCCATGGGCGTGGTGGGTATGCCCGAGATATACACCGAGGCCAAAAAGGCCAACGCCGCAGCCCTGGAAGACTCCTATTCGGTGATCAAGGAGCATTGGGAAGGCCTGGCCAAGCAGTTCGGCCGCACTTACAAACCCATTGAAACCTACCGCACCGACGATGCGGAAGTGCTATTCGTGACCATGGGCTCCCTGGGCGAGACGGTGATGAGCGCGGTGGACCAGATGCGTGACGACGGCATCAAGGTCGGCCAGGTGCGCATCCGCCTGTGGCGGCCCTTCCCCTTGGATGACTTCATGGAAGCCATCGCCGGGGCCAAGACCCTGATAGTGATCGACCGCGCCCTGTGCCCCGGTCTGCCGGCTGGTCCGGTGGCCACCGAGCTCAGGGGCATGATGTACGCCAAAGGCGCCAAGCAATACGTGGCCAACTTCGTATGTGGCCTGGGCGGCCGCGACGTGACCCGGTCCCAGTTCATCGAGATGGTGAACGAGGCCCAAAAGGCGGCGGCCAGCGGCGAAGAAATGTCCTGCCGGATGGTGGGGGTGAAAGAATGATTAGCGCAGCCGAAGCACTAAAGGATTTCCAGAAAATAACCCCCAAGACCATTCCCTTGGTGGAGCCTTTCAGCAAGGGTCACCGCGCCTGCCAGGGCTGCGGCGAAGTCTTGGCCCTGAGGATGGTCGCCAAGGCGGTAGGCATGGACATGATCGCGGTCAGCGCCACCGGCTGCATGGAGATCATCTCCTCGTCCTACCAGACCGCCTGGGAAACCCCCTGGATTCACGTGGCCTTCGAAAACGCGGCCGCCGTGGCCAGCGGCGTCGAGGCCGGGCGAAAGGCGCTTATCCGCAAGGGTAGGATCAAGGACGCGGGGGCCAAGGTGGTGGCTTTCGCCGGTGACGGCGCCACCGCCGACATCGGCCTGCAGGCCCTGTCCGGGGCTCTGGAGCGCGGCCACGACTTCACCTACATCTGCCTGGACAACGAAGCCTACATGAACACGGGCATCCAGCGTTCCAGCTCCACCCCCTATGGGGCCATGACCACGACCAGCCCTCCGGGGCCCAAGTCAAAGGGTCAGATGACCTGGAAGAAAAACATGCCCATGATCGCGGCGGCCCACAACGTACCCTACGTGGCCACCGCTTCCCCGGCCTGGCATGTGGACCTGATGAACAAGGTGAAGAAGGCGGTGACCATTCCCGGTCCGGCCTACATCCACATCTTCAGCCCCTGCCCCACCGGCTGGCGTTGCGGACCCGAGACTTCCATCGAAACCGCCCGCCTAGCGGTGCAGAGCAAGGTCTTCCCCCTGTTCGAGGTGATCGACGGCCAGTTCATTCTGAGCCGCGACATCAAGAAGCCCAAGCCGGTGGAGGAATACCTCAAGACCCAGCGGCGCTTCAGTCACCTAAAACCGGAAGATATCGCGTACATACAAAAACGTGTGGACGCCGACTATGAGCGTCTGTTAAAGTTAGTTCAGGTCACCGCTCCGGAGGCCTAATTACATAGCCCCCCACCCCTGCGTGCCGCCGTCCGCTTTGTAAAATTTTTACTGGGCGGTGGCACGCAGGGATTCTTTTTTAAGCCCCCCTAAAAAGCCAATCGGCCCGCCATGCCCCGCCGGGCTCGGCTCAGCCCTACGCTTCCGCCTTCCAGCATTAGCTGTCATCACGAGGAGCGGCGGCCGGGGCGTAGCGTTGACTAACCACTGCCTTCCCGCCGCGACGTGGTGATCTTCCGTTTCCCTCAGGCCCCGTTTGGTTATGAAAAAGGGGCAAGCCGCCGCGCCCGTGGTGGTCACTCCGCCAGGCTGAACACGGGAATGGCGGGCCAGGGGCACTCGGGTGTCGGTTGATTATCCTTCCAGGTGAGCATCAGGTGTTTGGGTTTGGAAGGAGGGAGATTGTCGGCCTGGATCTCCAAACCGATTTTCATGGTGCCAGGGGGTTCACCTGCTAGGCGAAGGCAAGCAAAACCTGTTCATATTCAGCGGCTCGTCAGCTTCCAATTCCAGCTTGGGCCCAAACAACCAGTTTTTTATCTTTTCATTCCAAACCCCAACTACCCCCAGCGCCAGAGCCACGATGGGGCCGGCTACCTGGGCAAACACCACCCAACCATTTTCTTCCGCCATTTTCCCCCTCCTGATTAGGTCAGAATTCGCTTATCCTCACTCCCGCCACCGGGGAACCAACTCATCCGTGGCCGAGGCCAGGCCCTGCACAAAGCCCCGGTACAGGCCCAGGCGCTCCAGGGCATCGGTGGCCTCCTGGTACTCTGCCTGGTTGATGCGCCGCTCCAGGCCCGGGGTCTCGGCGGCCTTGTAGGTGGGGAAGTACTGGCTCATGAGGCTGATCCAGGCGCCCGGCCCGCAGATCTCGGCGATCTCGGCCAGCACCTGCGGGGTGCCCGAGAGCCCATTCGGCAGCACCAGATGGCGCACCATCACCCCCCGGTAGGCGGTGCCGTCGTCCTCCAGCTTGAGGTTGCCCACCTGGCGGTGCATCTCGGCCAGGGAGGCCCGGGCGCTGGCCACGTAGTTGGGAGCCTGGGACAGGCGCTCGGCCACCGCGTCGTCGGCGTACTTGAAATCGGGCAGATACACTTCGACCAGGCCGTCAAGCTGGCGCACCACCGCCGCGCTCTCGTATCCCGAGGTGTTGTAGACCACCGGAATGGCCAAGCCGTAGCCTCGGGCCATGGCCAGAGCCTTGAGGATCACCACCAGGTGTGGGGTGGGGGTGACAAGGTTGATGTTGTGGGCTCCGGCCATCTCCAGTCCCAGGAAAATTCCGGCCAAGTCCTCGGGGGTGGTTTCCTCGCCGCCCCCGCCCTGGCTGATCTGCCAATTCTGGCAAAAACGGCAGGCCAGGGTGCAGCCGGCGAAAAAAACCGTGCCCGAACCCTTGCTTCCGCTTATGGGCGGCTCCTCGCCGTGGTGGAGCTGGCTGGTGTTCACCGCCGCAGTGTGGGCCGATGCCCGGCAAAAGCCCAACTCGCCCTCCAGGCGGTTCACCCGGCAGCGGCGTGGGCAGAGCACGCAGGAGCGAAGGGCCTTTTCCAGGCGCACGGCGGCCAGTTCATAGGCCCCCGGAGGGGCGAAGAGCTCGGCGGTCATTTATTCCTCAGTCGGCCCGGAACATGCGGGGCAGAAGTTTAATTAGCCTGCGCAGCCCCTCCAGCCGCCGGCCCAGGCCGTGGCCATAGAGAAACTCGGTGATGCCCTTGAGGCCCTGGTACTGCTCCCGGCTTTGGGGATACCACCAAAGATCCCGCTTGGCCCAGGGCAGCAGGTCGTCCACGATGGCCTGCACCTGGGTCATCTCGGCAAAGCCGTCCCGGCCGTGGCTGCGGCCCATGCCCGAGTTCTTGAAGCCGCCCCAGGGGGCCTCGGCCAGGCCGTGGCTCATCAGGTGGTCGTTGATCGCCACCACCCCGGCCTTGATGCGCCGGGCCAGGCGCAGGGCGGCGCGGCGGTCGCCCGACCACACCGAGCCGGTGAGCCCCAGGTCGCTGTCGTTGGCCAGGTGCAGGGCCTGATCCATGTTGCCCACCACCATCACCGCGATCACCGGGCCGAAGGTCTCCTCGCGCATCACCCGCATGGAGTGGTCCACCTGGGTGAGCACCGTGGCCGGCAGGAAGTTGGGCCCCGGGGAACAGGCGCTCTGGGCGTAAATAACCGCCCCCCGGGCCAGGGCGTCGTGCACATGCGCCCTGACCAACTCCACCTGCCGGGTGGTGGTCATGGCCCCCAGGTCCACGTTGAAATCGGTGTCATAGCCCACCCGGAGCGCCTTGACCTTTTCCCCCAGCAGTTGCAGGAACTCCTGAGCCACGCTTTGGTGCACGTAGACGCGCTCCACCCCGCCGCAGGTCTGGCCGGTGTTGACCAGGCCGCCCCAGGCCGCGCCGGCCGCCGCCCGCTCCAGGTCCGCGTCCGGGCACACCAGCATGGCGTCGTTGCCCCCCAGCTCCAGATTCACCGGGGTCAGGCTTTGGGCGGCCAGGGCCATGAGCTGCTTGCCCACCCCCACCGAGCCGGTGAAAAACAGCTTGTCCACCCCGGCCTCCAGCATGGCCGGGCCCGCCTGGCGGCCGGGCAGGTTGAGGCAGGTGAACACCCCCGGAGGCAGGCCGGCGGCGGCCAAGCAGCGGGCCAGGGCCTGGCCCACCATCTGGGTTTCACTGGCCACCTTGAGCAGCACGCAGTTGCCGGCCAGCAGTCCGCAGACCACCTCGGAAAAGGGAATGGTGAAGGGGTAGTTCCAGGGGCTGATGATGCCCACCACCCCCCAGGGCTGGCGCACCAGGCGGGTGCGCTTGTTGGCCAGCAGCCACAGGGCCGGACCGGGCTTTCTGTCCCCCAGCCACCCCGCCGCTTTCTTGGCGTAATAGTTGGCCGCCGCCGTGGCCGGCAGCACCTCGGCCAACAGGGCGTCGGTGCGGGTCTTGCCGTTGTCCCGGGCGATGGTCTCGGCCAGCTCATCGGCGTGGTCGGCCAAATAGTCGCGCACCTTCTTGATGGCCTTGGCTCGCTGTTTGATGGGCGTAGCCGCCCAGGCGGGATGGGCGGCGCGGGCGGCCTGGGCCGCTGCCACCACATCCTCTGGGCCTTGCAGGGGCACCCGACCCAGCTCTTGGCCGGTGGCGGGGTTCAGACAGATGGTTTCGGACATGCTCATAGCGTCCCTTCCGGCAGGCTCAGGCCAGCAGGCGTTGGCCCAGGCGGCTGACCCTCATACGCAGATAGGCCAGGTTGATGGGCAACAGCAGGCGCGGGTCGAAGTTGGGGTTGGCCACCCCGCCCAAGGCGGAGAGGTAGTGTACATGATCGGCCACGCTCATGGTACAGGCCGGGGCGTGCAGCCAACGCCGCCCCCGGCTGGCCACACAGCGGGCCATGGCCTGGGCGGTCTTGAGGATCATGTCGTTGCTGGGGCGGCGGTGGGGGTTGTGGGCCTCGGGCGGCAGGTAGGATGGCTTGATCACCACCCGTTTGCCATCGATCTCCCCCTGCCAGGAGGTGCAGGCCCCGGCGAAGAGCACCTTCTCGTCCGGGGCTAGGTTCAGCGGCCCCTCCACCCGGCCCACCACGTAGCGCACCTTGCCCATCTTGCGCTCCACCTGGGGGTCGAAGCCCCGCAGGATGTGCATGGCCTCCTGCAAGGCCCCGGGACAGCCGCCCCAGCAGTAGTCCCGGGAGTGGGCCTCGGGAAAAGCGCCCACGGTGCAGGTTAGCGGGCCGCCCTGGAAGTAGTGGTCCACCCGCTCCAAGCAGAATTGGAAGTTCTCGGTGCGCCGCCGCACCTCATCCAGGGGAAAGTCGCCGCCGATCTCGATCTGCTCCAGGTCCAGAGGCCCCAGGCCTCGCTGGCTGGCCAGCTTCAGGTGGATGAGTTGGTCCGGCTCCACCCCCACCATGGCGCAGCCCACCGCGTCCACCGCGCAGGGGTTGGTCCCCATCACGATGGCCCCCAGGTCAAAGGGGTCGGGGGTGAGCATCATCTTTTGCCCGGCCACGATGCCGTCGATGGCGATGAAATCCTGGCGGGCGGCCTGGTTGAGATCGGCGATCTTGTGCTCCAAGAAGGTGTTGTGGTCCAGCAAGCGGTGGGAGTCGTCCTGGATGCCGATGAAGTTCTTTAGGCTCAGGGTCATGCGGGTCCAGGGATGGGCCTTGAACTTGGGCAGGTTGAACATGAAGTCAGCCTCCACCACCGGCTTGGGCAGGTAGACCTCCCGGCGCAGGCCGCCGGAGCCCACGGCCACCCGTTGGTGGGGGCTTTCGTCAAAGTAATGGGCCTTGGCCCCCTGGCGCTTGATTACCCCGGGATAGCCGGCCTGGGCAAAGCAGAAGCGGGTGGGCACGGTGATGCCCGAGCGCTCGCCCACCCCCAACTCGCTCACCTCGCCGCCGCCCACGGCCTTGGCCGCCATGAGGGCCCCCTCCAGAAACTCGGCCCGGGTGAAGGCATGGGGGAACACCTGGCGGTGGGCCAGCACCACGTTGGGCTTGACCAACACCTTGCCCCGGGGTTTGACCCCCAACTCGGCCATGCCCTCGGCGATGATCCCGGCGATAAGTTGCGGATCGTAACGGTCGCAGCGCCGGATAATGACCTTGAGTTTCATGGCCCCTCCCCCTTGGTTGCAAACAAATCGCCAGCCGTGGCCACGGACTCTATAAGCTCCGGGCCCTCATTAACTGGCGAGTTCACCCGCCGGGACACGGCATGGGCCTCCATGTCCTGGGCGGGATAGGGGCGCAGCAGCCCGGCCAATTGCTCGGGCGAAGCGCCCATGTCCAGCCAACGGCCTTCGTCCTGGGGCTGGAGCATCACCGGCATGCGCGGATGAATGGGCTCCACCAGCGAGTTGGCCGAGGTGGTGACGATGGTGAAGCTCCTGAGCTTTTCTCCCTTGGGCCCCGTCCACTGGTCCCACAGCCCGGCCAGGGCAAAGGGCTCACGGTCTTGCCGGGCCAGGAAAAAGGGCTGCTTGCCGCCCGGGGCCGGGGCCCACTCAAAGAAACCATCCACCGGCACCAAGCAGCGGGAGCGTCTGAAGGGTCCCCGGAAGGCCGGCTTGTCGGCCACGGTCTCGGCCCGGGCGTTTATCATCTTGTAGCCAACCCGTTCATCCTGGGCCCAGGAGGGCGCCAGGCCCCAGCGCAGCATCTCCCCTTGCCGTCCCCCTTCCCCGGCCAGCACGGCCAGGGCCTCTTGGCCAGGGGCCAGATTGAAGCGGGGCCGGAAGGCCACCGGCTCCCCTGAAAAGCCGAAACGCTCCTGATATTCGCCGAGGCTTTTGCTTTGAGTGAAACGGCCGCACATGGTGGGTCCATTTGAGCATAGTGGGGGAAGGGAATCAATCGCCCGCCGCCGCCCGGTCCAGGTAGAGCAGCATCTCTTCCCGGGGCCGCACCCGGAAGGCGGTCAGTTCCGTGTCTTCCTCGGCCATGAGCCGGCGCACCGCCGGGGCCTTGGCCGCGCCGCTGACCAACAGCAGCACCCGCCGGGCCTGGTTGATGGCCCACAGGCTCAGGCTCACCCGGGGCACCTGGGGCTCCATGCTGACTGGCGTGGCCACGGGGATCACCCAGGCCTCGTTTTCGGCCAGGGCCGGGCTGCCCGGAAAAAGGCTGGCCACGTGGCCGTCCGGCCCCAGGCCCAGAAGCACCAGATCAAAGGCGGGCCGCCCCTGGTCCGCGAAAAAGCCCTTGAGCCGCCACTCGTAGTCCCGGGCCGCCTCCTGGGGGGAAAGCTGCCCCCGGATGGGGTGAAGGTTGTCCCTGGGCAGCGTGGCCGGGGGGCCCAAAGCCTTCAGGGCCGCGCCCCGGTTGCTCTCCGGGTGGTCAGCGGGCACGCAACGCTCGTCGCCCCAAAAGAGCTGGGTTTCAGCCCAGGGGAAGGCGGGGTCTTGGCCCAGCAGGCGGTAGGTCTCCAGGGGGGTGGAGCCCCCGGCCAGGGCCAAGCTGAACCTTCCCCGCTCCTCCACCGCCCGGCGCGCCGCGCCCTTTATAAAAGCGGCGGCGGCCTGGGCCAGCGCCGCTGGGTCGGGGAACACCTCCACCCGCACGGGCCCTACCCCACCGGGTAGTTGTAGGGATGACCCGGCCAAAGCTTGGCCGCGTCCCGGGGTCCCCAGCTCCCCGCCCGATAGCGGTGCAGCCGGTCGGCCCGGTCGCCGCAGCTCTCGCAGGCCTCCAGCACCGGGTCCAGAAAGGCCCAGCACAGCTCCACCCCGTCTTGCCGCCAGAAGAGCATCTGGTCGCCCAGCATGGCGTCGGCCAGCGCCTTTTCATAGGCCTCCACCCCCTGCTGGGCCGCCTGGTCCTGATAGGAAAAGTGCAGGCGCACCGTGCGCAGGGCCACCTGGGCTCCGGGCTGTTTGGCTTGAAAGTAGAGGCTTATCTCCTCCTTGGGCTGGATGTCCAGCACCAGGCGGTTGGTCTGGATGTCCTCGCCCAAGACCCTGCGGAACAGGGAGTGGGGCACCTCGCGGAAGTGGATCACGATGCGGGTGAGCTTTTCGGTGAGGCGCTTGCCGCTGGTCAGGTAAAAGGGCACCCCCTGCCAGCGCCAGTTGTCCACGAACACCTTCATGGTGGCGAAGGTGGGGGCCAGGGAGCTGGGGGCCACCCCCGGCTCGGCCCGGTAGGCCGGCGCGGGCTGGCCGTCTATCTCCCCGGCCTCGTACTGGGCCAGCACCAGGTAGTCGTATAGATCCTCGGTGGGAAAGGGCCGCAGGCTGCGGAAGATCTTGGTCCTTTCGTCGCGCACCCTGTCGGCCTCGAACAAAGAGGGCGGCTCGGCGGCCACCAGGGCCAAAAGCTGCATCATGTGGTTTTGGAACATGTCCCTGAGCACCCCGGCCTGCTCGTAGTAGCCCGCCCGGTGCTCCACCCCCAGGGTTTCGGCGGCCAGGATGGACACCTGCTCGATGTAGCCGCGGTTCCACAGCGGCTCGAAGATGGCGTTGGCGAAGCGGAACATCATGATGTTCTGCACCGTCTCCTTGGCCAGGTAGTGGTCGATGCGAAACACCTGATGCTCATTGAAGCCCCGGCCGATGGCCTGGTTCAGCTCACGGCTGGAGGCCAGGTCGCGGCCAAAGGGCTTTTCCACCACCAGCCGCCGCCAGCCTCGCTCCTCGCCGGCCAGCCCGGCCTGGGCCAGGGTGGCGGCCACGGTTTGGTACAGGGCGGGGGGTATGGCCAGCTCAAAGATGCGGTTGCCCCCCACCCCGTGCTCTTGGTCCAACTGGTCTAGGCGCGCGGCCAAGGCCCGGCAGCTCTCCGCCTGATCGTAGACCACGGGCTGGTAGTGCAGGCGGACGGCGAAGTCGTCCCAGGCGGTCATGTCCGAGCCCTTGTTTTCAACCGCCTGGCGCATCTTGGCCCGGAACTCCTCCTGGCTCATGCCGCTACGCGCCGCGCCGCAGATGTAGAAACGCTCCGGGGTGGCCCCGGTGGCAAAGAGGCGGTACAGGGCGGGCAACAGCTTGCGGCCGGTGAGGTCGCCCGAGGCCCCGAAGATCACCACCGCGCAGTCCTCGGGCCGCTTGGGCGCCACGGCCAGGTCAAGGTGGCTCTTGGTGCTTTGCTGAGGCATGGTCCTCCCCGTCACTCCGCTTTTTTGACCGCGTGGCCCCCGAACTGGTTGCGCAGGGCGGCCAGCACCTTGCCGCTGAAGGTATCATCCCGGCGCGAGCGGAAGCGCTCCATGAGGGCCATGGTTATCACCGGGGCGCTCACCGCGCTCTCCACCGCCTGCTGCACGCTCCAGCGCCCCTCGCCCGAATCCTCCACGTACCCGGCGATGCCCTCCAGGCCGGGTTGCTCGGCGAAAGCCCGCTGCAACAGCCCCAGCAGCCAGGAGCGCACCACGCTGCCGTTTTGCCACAGGCCGCAGATGGCCGCGAAATCGTGATGCTCGCTGAACGGCCCCTGCTTCATCAGCTCGAAGCCTTCGGCATAGGCCTGCATCATGCCGTACTCGATGCCGTTGTGGATCATCTTGACGAAGTGGCCGCTGCCCACCGGGCCGGTGTGCAAAAAACCCCCGGGTTGGCACAGGGCGGCCAGGGCCGGCTCCAGGCGGGCGAAGTCCTCCGGCGCGCCGCCGGCCATGATGCAGTAGCCCTCGCTCAGGCCCCAAACGCCCCCGCTGACCCCAGCGTCCATGTAGGCGATGCCCCTGGCCTGGAGCAGCGGGGCCCGGCGCAGGTCGTCCTTGTAAAGGCTGTTGCCCCCCTCCACCAACAGGTCGCCGGGGTCCAGGATGCCGGCCAACTCCTCCAGGTGCCCGTCCACCGCCCCGGCGGGCAGCATGAGCCACACCACCCGGGGGGGCGCCATGGCGTCACTCAGTTGGGCCAGGCTCTCCACCGGGGTTATGTTGGCCTCCTGGGCGGCCAGGTCCCAGGCCTTTTGCGCGGTGCGGTTATAGGCCACCACCGCGTGGCCGCCCCGGGCCAGGCGCTTGGCCATGTTCAGCCCCATGCGCCCCAGCCCCACCATGGCTATCTGCATCCCCTGCCTCCCGCTACCGGGCCCATGGCCCGTGCCCGCAAAGTTCAGTCACCTTTTTTAGAATAACAGACCTGCCCCAACCGCTGGCGAGCCCAAAAACAAGCCCGGACGGGAGGCGCGCTCCCGTCCGGGCATATAACCAAGGGGGTTGGTTTTACTTGTCGAAGAGCTTCTGGGCGCGGCTGACCACGTTGTCCAGGTTGAAGCCGAACTTGTCCATGACCGTGGGGCCGGGGGCGCTTTCGCCAAAGCGGTCCAAGCCGATCACCGCGCCGCGCAATCCCACCCAGCGTTCCCAGCCCAGAGTGACTCCGGCCTCGATGGCCAGGCGGGCGGTTACCTTGGGGGGCAGCACCTTGTCCCGGTAGGCCTGGTCCTGGGCCTCGAAAAGCTCCCAGCAGGGCATGGACACCACCCGCACCAACAGCCCCCTGGAGGCCAGCTTTTCGGCCGCGGCCAGGGCCAGGGTCACTTCCGAGCCGGTGGCCAGAAGAATAAGCTCGGGCTGGCCTACGCAGTCCTCGAGGACGTAGGCTCCCCTGGCCACGCCCTTGGCCATGGGATAGGCCTCCGGGTCCAGGCAGGGCAGTTTTTGGCGGGTGAGCACCAGGGCCACCGGGCCATTTTTATGCTCCATGGCCACCCGCCAGGCGGCGGCGGTTTCGTTGCCCTCGGCCGGGCGGATCACCGTGAAGCCGGGCATGAGCCTCAGCGACATCAACTGCTCCACCGGCTGGTGGGTCGGGCCGTCCTCACCCACCCCGATGCTGTCGTGGGTGAAGACCCAAATGCTGTGACAGCCCATGATGGCCGATAGGCGGAGCGCCGGGCGCATGTAGTCGCTGAACACGAAGAAGGTGGCCCCGTAGGGGATCACCCCGCCGTGCAGAGCCATGCCGTTGACCACCGCGCCCATGCCCAACTCGCGCACCCCGAAGTGGATGTTGCGCCCGCCGGGCTCCTGGCCGGGGCGCATGTCCCCGCTGCCGGCGATGAGGGTCTTGGTGCTGGGGGCCAGGTCGGCCGAGCCTCCCACCAGGTTGGGCACCTTCAGGGCCAAGGCGTTCAAGACCTTGCCGCTGGCCGCCCGGGTGGCGATTTTTTCGCCGGCGGCGAAGGCTGGCACCTCGGAGTCCCAGCCGGAGGGCAACACGCCGGCCAGTTGGTCCTGGAACTGGCCGGCCAACTCGGGATATTCGTGGCTGTAACGGGCGAAGGTCTTCTGCCACTGTTCCTGCTGGTCCATGCCCCGCTGCTGGGCGGAGCGGAAAAGCTTGAGCGCCTCGCGGGGGATGCAGAAATTGTCCGGGGCGCAGCCCAGGGTCTTGCGGGTGGCCTCGATGGCCTCGGCCCCCAGGGGCTCGCCATGCACGCCCGAGGTGTCCACCTTGGGGCTGCCGTAGCCGATGTGGGTACGCACCGCGATGATGCTGGGCCGGGCGGTCTCGGCCCGGGCCGCCTCGATGGCCGCGGCCATGGCCTCCAGGCCGTTGCCGTCGTCCACCTTCTGGGTGTGCCAGCCGTAGGCCTGGAAGCGGGCCATGGCGTCTTCGGTGAAGGTCAGCTCGGTGCCGCCCTCGATGGAGATGTGGTTGTCGTCGTAGAGATAGACGAGCTTGCCCAGGCCCAGGGTGGCGGCCAGTGAGGCGGCCTCGCTGGCCACGCCCTCCATCAAATCGCCATCGCTTACGATGGCGTAGGTGTGGTGATCCACCACCTCCAAGCCGGGGCGGTTGAACTGCTGGGCCAAGAAGCGCTCGGCCAGAGCCATGCCCACGCCCATGCCGAAGCCCTGGCCCAAGGGCCCGGTGGTGGCTTCCACCCCGGGGGCCACGCCGTATTCGGGGTGACCGGGGGTCTTGCTGCCCCACTGGCGGAAGTCCTTGAGATCCTCCAGGGAAAGGTCGTAGCCGCTCAGGTGCAGCATGGCGTAGAGCAGGGCCGAGCCGTGCCCAGCGCTGAGCACGAAGCGGTCGCGGTTGGCCCACTGGGGGTCGGAGGGGTTGTAGCGCATGAAGCGGGTCCATAGCAGATAAGCCATGGGAGCCGCGCCCAGGGGCATGCCCGGATGGCCGCTGTTGGCCTGCTCAACCATGTCGGCGGCCAGCATGCGGATGGTGTTTACGGCCAACTGCTCCAGGTCCTTGTCGCTCATTGCGCCTCTCCCGAGGTTTGGGGAAGGAAAAACACCGCCACGCCCAGCCTTGGGCGGCCGGAACGCGTTCACTGATTTTAGATTTCACCTTGCACCGGGCGCCGGCGCCATCACCCCTGCACCAGCCATCCGCCCGGGCCTTGGCCCGGTTCCCCTAGGTTATGCCAAAGCGTTGGCGCTGACAATAGTCATTGGCGGCCCATGGCCATAGGGTCTTCCCGGAGAGGACCCCGGGAGGCCCGAGGACATCACGCTCCATGCGCGGCATGCTCGCGGATTCTGGTTGGAGAGGCCGCCTAGCGGCGGCCTTACGCCCGACTATCAGCTCGTCAGGCCTTCAACTCCGCCGGCTCCATGATCTTGATGTTTTTCAATTTCAGGAACTCTTGGAACCCAATCAACCTGACTCCATCGTATTGCATGTACACCGCCTGGGCCGGGCAGTTGTTGAGGCATCCGAAGCAAAGAACGCAGGCCTGTCTATCCACGGAATAATCAGCCAGGTTTATGGCGCCGGCCGGGCAGTTGTCGCCGCAGGTTCCGCACTCGATGCACTTGTCCCGGATCAGATAATGCTCTTCAATGGAGCGCTTGGTCCAATAGATCGGCCCCAAAAAAGTGAGCCCCTCCCGCAGGGTGAGCTTTTTGGAGAATTCGGCGGCCTGTCCCTGGGCCACCTGGCCCAGCACGTGCCGGGCATACTCCCGCACCCGATCATAGGTTTGCCGGTCTGGAAGGTCGCGGTGCTTCCAGGGAGTTTTCTTGATCTTGTCTCCCGCCCATGACAAGGGATACGCACCGATGTTCACGAAGGCTCTCTGCGCCACCGGCACTCCCTGCCTTTGCACCAGGCATTCCAGTATGGAACAAGCCGCATTGTGCTGGTTTCCCTCCGGCCCCCCGAAGCTGACGTAGACGGCCACGGGCATGCCTTTAAGATCGGGCAGGGACCGGACCCATTGCTGCACAAACAACGGCGCGTCGTAATAGAAAACCGGTGAGCCGATGATGATGAGGTCGTAGGCCCCTATCTTGCTTTTGTCTACTTCCCGCAGGTCGGAAGCAGTGACCCTTATCCCGGCCTCTTGCATGGTTTTGGCCAATAACCGGCCATATCTTCGGGTGTTGCCGGTCTGGCTGTACCAGGCGACCAGCGCGCTGCCCACCCGCCGGGTTTTCATGGGAACGCTGGCGCGTATCGTATCAAAGCACGCGCAACTGGAAATGGCGGGGAGCGACAACGCCACCGAGGCAATGGCGCTCTTTTTCAGAAAAGACCTGCGGTCATCCATGACAATTTCCTTGGGCCGTTGACTCCGGGACTCTCGGTGCGCGGCCATTAACTCGCCTAACGGGCCAAGGCCTCGGTGGTGGTTTGGGTGATGGCGCCCCGAATTATCTGGTATTGCGGCGGCCCCAACTGCCGCGTGTCCCGGGCCAGGTAACGGATCTCGCCCCCCGGCCCCACCACCAGGAAGCTGGAGCCGTCCTCGGGCAGGCCGTAGGCCCGGCGCATGGCCCCGTCCCAGTCGCCATACACGGTGAGGCCCTCTTTTTGGCTGGCTTCCTTCAGTCCGTCGGCCCAGAAGCCCTTGGTCAGCCAGTTGGCCGGGGAGCAGTCCACCACCGCCACCCTGACAACCGACTTTCGGGTGTCAGGCGGCTGGGCGGCAAAGAGCCGGTTCAGATAGTCCTTGAGGGCCCGGCCGTACTCCACCTGGTCCCGGCCCTCGTAGAACACCACCGCCACCTTGCCTTTCAGATCGGCCAGGGTGAGCACCTGGCCGTCGCCCGAGCGCACCGAGAATTCCGGGGCCGCCTGACCCACGGCCAAGCTCCCGGCCAGGGCCGTGCCCACCCACAGGGCGGCCACCAGCCCCAGCCCTATCATCTTCAGCCTGGTCATCGTCATCTCCCCTAGCGGCTGGAAAAAAGCTTATTAAAGCGCATCAGCAAGGTGATGTCGCCCTGGGTCTGGTATTTGCCACTCATAAAGGCGGCCTGGCCGTCTAATCGGCCCTGGGACACGGCCAGCCATACCTCGGCCGGGCTCTTGATGACCAGGGAGGGATTATCCACCGGCCCCGACGCGAATACGCACTTGCCGCCGCCGATGTCCAGATGGGCCACGAACTCCTCGCCGCCGCTTATCTCGAACTGCACCGAGGCCTTGAGATCGCCCGCCTCGTCGGGGTTGAAGCCCAGGGGCATCATCTCCAAAAGCTCTTGGCAGGTGGTGGCCGCCTGGGGTCCGGTGGCCTCGGCTTCCTGGGGCTGGGGTGCTGGAGGTGACGTTTGCCCTGCCTTGCGGGCCTTGCGATCGGCGATCATCTGCTTGATCCAGGCGTCGCGGGCCTCCCCGCCCAGGCCCTCGACTTCGGCCCATTGTTGATTCACGTACTTCTCGAACCCCTGGAAGAAGCCCTTCTCCTCCCAGTGGCGGTAGTCGTCCTTCATCACTCCGTCTTTGTTGGCGCTTACCAGCCAGCCCATGTGTAAATAGAAGAAGAGTTCCTGGCTGGTAACCGGATAGCGCCGCTTTTGATTGACCGCCCGGGCCAGGTCCCGGGCCAGGTCCTGGGCCCGAGCCTGAACCGTCTCCCGGCCCAGGAAGCCGCCGGGGCCGGTGGCCATGGCGGTGAGGGTGCCCACCGAAAAAGCCCCATATACGTGCAGCATTCCAGCCAGGTAGTCGGCCACCTCCTTCTCCTCGAAGGCGGCGGCCACGCTGATGGCCAGGCCGGGCTTGTAGGTGTCCCGGGGTTTGTGCCCCCAGGCCAGGCTGCGGTCCAGGAAAGTTTTCATCTGGGCGGTGACGTGCAGGAAATACACCGGCGAGGCCAGGATGATGCCGTCGGCGTCCAGGAGCTTTTTCACCAAGCCCCTATGGTCATCGGGAATCCAGCATTTGCCCTTTTCCAGGCACAGGGCGCAGCCGGTGCAGTAGTCGATCTCCTTGTCGTGCAGGGTTATCACCTCAAGGGCCAGGCCCTCGGCCTCCAGGGTGGGGCGCAGCATCTCGATCATCTGTGAGGTGTTGCCGATACCGCCGTGGGGTGAGCCGTTTATCGCCACGATAGTTTTTTGTCCAGACATGGTTTCCTCCCGGATTGGGCGCGGCGCGGGGGCCGGCGCAGAAGTCGGGGCCGGAGATTGATCGGCGGGAAGGGGTTCGGCCCCCTCTCTCACCGGCTCCAGCCCCAGCTTGCGTTGGTAATAGGCGGGATATTTTTTGGTAAAGGGCAGCCCGATGCCCAGCATAAGGCCTAGGGGAATGGCCCCAGTGCATACGGCCTGGGCGATGGAGCCCTTGAGGGCGTCCAACACCGTTGCCAGGGTGGCGGAGAGGGCGGCGGCCAAGAACAGCAGGCACCACACCAGGGTCATATTGCGGTTGATGCGTTTGAAGATGTCGGTCTGCCATACCGCCTCGGGGGTGGTGCGCTTGGCAAAGGCCTCGGTGAAAGGCGGCGCGCCGAATGCCCAGGGCAGGCTTACCCCGGCCAGAAGCACCCAGTAGAGCCAGGCGATGGGCCCGGCGGCCAGGGCGCGGCCCAGCCCATCGGGCCACAGCCAGAAACCGGCTGCGGCCAACAGCAGAAATGCCCCAAAACCCAGGTTTATGGCCGTGGCGCGGCCCGCCCGGTGCAGGGGAATCAGGGCGGCCAGGGAAACGGCCAACAGCAGCAGGGAAAGCCAACGGACGACGGCAAGGGGCCAGCCGCTCGCTTCTCCCACGGCGATCAAAACCACAGAGGCCATGATGGGCGCCAAGCCCAGCAAACCCCACCGGCGCTCAGAGTTCACGAGAGCATCTCCTCGTCCTTTAGGTGGCGGGCTCCGGCCACCCGGTGCTGGAAAAGGCGGTCGATGACATAGCCCCGCATGGCCCGGGCGGCCTGGGTGAGGGCCAGGGTGACCTCGGCATCGACAGCCGGGGGAAGGTCTTGGGTCAAACTGCGGCGCAGGGCCATTTCCTCGTCCACGATCCGCTGCCCCAGGCGGTTGTAATAAGCCAGATTTTTGGGGCCGACCCCCCGGGCCCAGGCCTGGGCCAAAAGCCGTCCCATGGCCAGGTCTTGCTGATTAAAGCGCCCTGGCTCCAGGGGCAGCAAGAGCCCGGCGGCCAGAAACTCCTCCAGGGCCTTGCGGCTCAGGCCGCTCTGGCGGCGGAACTCCTCCTTACCCAACAAAGGCCCCTGCTCCTGGCCGAATATCTCCTGTCCCAGGGCTATGAGCGCCTCGGGCGCCTCACCCCGGTCCTGGGCCTCCAAAACGACCTTGATCTTGCTCAGAGGCAGGCGGTGCTGGCTTTGCAGTTGCTTTATGCGCCGGGCTCGTTCCACACAGGCCGGGTCATAATAGGCCATGTTGGGGCTGGTCTTCACCGGCGGGGGCAAAAGCCCCTGCTCCGCGTAATACAGCAAGGTGGACTTGGGCAGGCCGGTGGCGGCCATTAGCTGCTTCATACGCAGGCCGGAAGCTACGGGCTTAGTCCCCTTAAGTTTTTGGGGTTTATTTGGTGTTTGCTTGCTCATGACCCCAGGCTAGGCCGGGCCCGCCCTTAATGTCAAGTGCAAAGTGCCACTCTTCACTTTATATTGTTTAGCCGTAACAGCCCTTACAGCGCGGCCTTGCCAGCCCGGGGCGGCGGATATACCATGGAGCCGGAGGTAATGCCTACATGCGCCTTCTGGGCAAACTGAAATATGCCTCGGCCATGCTTGTGGTCTGCGCCCTGCTCCTGGCTCCGGCCACCGCCGGCGCCCTTACCAAGGTGAGCCTGCAGTTGCAGTGGGTGCATCAGGCCCAGTTCGCCGGGTTTTACCTGGCCCAGGATCTGGGCCTGTACCGCCAGGCCGGCCTGGAGGTGGAGATTCGGCCCGGCGGACCCGGCATTGACCCCCTTAGCGAGTTGGCCACCCTGCGCTGCGACTTCGCCATGAGCTGGCTCTCCGAGGCCCTGGTCATGCGCTCCAAGGGAGTGGACCTGGTCAACCTAGCCCAGCTTATCCAGCGCTCGGCCCTGATGCTGGTGGTGTTCAACGACCGCGGCATCAGCCAGATCAAGGACCTGGACGGCCGCAAGGTGGGGCTATGGCGGCGCCAGTTCGCGGTGCCCCCCCGGGCCCTGTTCGCCAAACTGGGAATACGGGTGGACGAGGTGAGCCAGAACGTGTCCATGGCCCCTTTCCTGCAGCGGGCGGTGGAGGCGGCCACGGCCATGTTCTACAACGAGTACCACCAGTTGTACCAGGCCGGCGTGGACCGCGACGAGATCACCGTGTTCGACTTTGCCGAGCACGGCCTCAACTTTCCCGAAGACGGTGTCTACACCATGGAGGACACCTGGCGGGAGCGCCGTCAGGTGTGCCAGGCCTTTGTGCAGGCCAGCCTGGAGGGATGGCGCCGGGCTTTTATTGACCAAGAGCGTGCCCTGGCCTCGGTGATGAAGCGGGTGAACGAAGCCAACCTGGCCAGCAACCTGGCCCATCAGCGCTGGATGCTAAAAAGCATGCAGCAGCTTTACACTCACCGGGTGGGAACGGCCCTCATGGGCCAGCTTTCGCCCTATGATCTCAGACAGGTCAACCGAGTCCTGGTGGAGCAGGGCTTCATCCCCGAGCCCATAGAGGCCAAGGATTTCGTGGCCGAGGCCTGGAGGCAGCCGTGACCTCCGAAGGACTAAAGCCGCGCTGGCTGCGCCTCAGGGCCCGCTTCGTCATCTTCGTGCTCAGCGGGGTGGCCTTGGTGGCCACGGCCATGGCCGTGGTCAGTCATCAGGAAGCCTCCCAGGCCTTGCTTGATTCCAGCCAGGAGCACCTGCTGGCCCTGGCCAATTCCCAAGCCTCGGAATTGGCCCGCCGCCTGGAAAAGGTGTCCGCCCCGGCCCGGGACCTGGCGGTGACCCTGGAGGTTGTGGGTGTGGCCAGCGAAACCATGGCCAACCAGTTGATCAGCCAGAGTCTGGTGGCCAACCCCCGGGTCTACGGCATGGCCCTGGCCCTGGCCCCCTATTCCTTCTCACCGGACCAGCGCGCCTTTTCCTCCTATGCCTTTCGCTCGCCCCAAGGGCTAAAGATCATGGACCTCAACAGCCCGGTCTATGACTACCCCAGCCAAAACTGGTATTTGGTGCCGGCCCTCCTGGGCCGTCCTGTGTGGAGCGAGCCCTACTACGACGAGGGAGCGGGCAACATCCTCATGACCACCTACTCGGCCCCCATGGTCAAGGACGGCAAGGTGCTGGGGGTGATCACCGCCGACGTGGACCTGGGCAACCTGGGCCGGGAGGTGCACTCCCTGACGGTGACCCAGGGAGGCTACGCCTTTTTGATCACCCGTCAGGGCAATTTCTTGGCCAGCCCCAAAGATGAGTTGGTCATGCGCCAGAGCATCTTTTCCCTGGCCGAGGAGCTGAACCGCCCCGGGCTGCGCCAACTGGGAAGGCGCATGGTGCGCGGAGCCAGCGGGGTGATCAGGCTCAACGACCCCCTGACTAAAAAGGACGTCTGGCTGGCTTACGCCCCGGTGAAGGGAGTGGGCTGGAGCTTTGGGGTGGTGGCCCCGGAGGAGGCGGTCCTGGCCCCGGTGGCCGATCTTACCCGCCATCAGCTCTATTTCGCCCTGAGTGGCCTGACCATCATGGGGATTGTGGTGCTGCTCATGGTGGTGGGTCTCACCAAGCCGGTGAAGATGCTCACCAGCGGGGCCAAGCGCCTGGCCAGCGGCGATCTGCTCACCCGGGTCACCGGCATTCGCCCCGGCGACGAAGTAGGCGAGTTGGCCCACACCTTCAACACCATGGCCACCGACCTGCACGCCCATGTGGAGGAGCTAAAGCGCAAAAAGCAGCAGCTGGAGGACAGCCTGCACCGCATCGTGCTTTTGGAGAACATCGAAACCACCCTGAGCAAGTTCGTGCCCGCCTCGGTGAAGGCGCGCATCGACGAGGCCCCCGAGGCCCCGGACTTGAACAAGCGCGAAACCGACGTATCGGTGCTTTTCCTGGACGTGGCCGGTTACACCAAGATGAGCGAGCAGGTGACCGGCGAGGACATGAACTTCTTGATCGAGCGCTATTTCTCCAGCTTCCTGGACGACATCTACCAAAACCACGGCGACATCAATGAGACCGCCGGGGACGGGTTGATGATAATCTTCCAGGACGACGACCCGGTGCAGCACGCCGTGAACGCGGTGAACACCGCTCTGGCCGTGGGGCGCAAGGTGGCCAAGGTCAACCAGGAGTTGGCCGGTCGCTTCCAGCCGGTGTCCATCAACATCGGGGTGAACTCCGGCACCGCCCTGGTGGGCAGCTCCCGCTTCGAGGGCCTCGCCGGCACCCGCTGGACCTTCACCGCCAGCGGGTCGGTGACCAACAACGCCGCGCGCATCGGCGCCCTGGCCACCGAGGGCCGGATATACATCGGCCCGGAGACCGCGAAGCGGGTGGGGGACCGCTTTGACCTTGAAAGCATCGGCCCCCAGCGCCTGAAGAACGTGGCCGAGGCCATCGAGGTGTTCCAGGTGCTGGGAGCCAAAGAGGCCTAGGCAAACCCAGGCCCCGCGCCGCGCCCCCTATTCACCCCAAAGCTCCTCCAGCCGCTGATCGCGGCCGCAGCTCCAGCGGTAGTACTTGTAGCGGACGGGGTTCTTTTTGTAATAGTCCTGGTGGTAGTCCTCGGCGGGATAAAAGGGCCCGGCGGCCACTATCTCGGTATGGATGGCTCCCAGCCTGCCGCTTTTATCGAAGCGCTGCTTGGACTCCAGGGCCAGGCGTTTCTGTTCATCGTCGTGAAAAAAGATGGCCGTCCGGTACTGGCTGCCCACGTCGCAAAACTGGCGGTCCTTCACCGTGGGGTCGATGTTGCGCCAAAACACCTCCAGCAGCTCGGCATAGCTCACCCGGGAGGGGTCGTAGACCACCTGGATCGCCTCGGCGTGGCCGGTGCCTCCGGCGGAAACCTCCTCATAGCTGGGGTCCTTCAGATGGCCGCCGGTGTAGCCCGAGGTGGTGGAGACCACCCCATCCAGCGTGTCAAAAGGTGGCTCCATGCACCAGAAGCAGCCGCCGGCAAAGGTGGCCGTGGCCGTGTTGATTTTTTCCTCGCTCATGGCATCCCCCATGGCCGTGGCTCCCGGCAGCAGGCTCGCCACCAACAGGGCCGTTAGCAGCCAGCGCTTAGTAAATTTGCTCAAGGTCATGCGCGTCTCCTCGCGAATAGCCTTACCCTTATTAGGATAGGTTCGCATTAGGCGCGAAGCAAACTTGCCGGGTAGCTGATGGGGATTTGCTTGCCGGGAGAGATGCGGCGGGATTCCAGGTCGTTTTTATAAGTCTCACGGCCCCGGGCGGGGCGTCGCTCGATCTCTTGGCTGCGGCGGCAGTAGCCCACGCCGCCGCGCAGCATGACCAAACCGCGGGCCGGGCGGGGCGAAAAACTAGAACTCCACCCCCTCTTGGGCCGGCACTCCCTTGTCGGAGTGGTGCCGCCAGGGGTCCATGACCGTGACCATGTCGGCCAGTTCCATGATCTCCTTAGGGCAGCCCCGGCCGGTAAGCACCAGGTGCAATTGTTCGGGCTTGTTCTTTATCAATTCGGCCACCTCGGCGGCCTCCAAGAAGCCCATGGCCATGGCGTTGTTGATCTCGTCCAGGACGACCAGGTCCCACTTGCCCGAGGCCACCTCGGCCTTGGCCATTTCCCAGCCCTGGCGAGCCGCCTCCTGGTGGGGCGCACGGTCCTTGCCCGGCAAGATCAACCCCAGCCCCGTGGCCCTTATCTCCACCCCGGGCAAGTTTCCGGCCGTTTCCATCTCGCTGTAGCCCTGGCCGCTCTTGATGAACTGGATGATGAGGATGTTCCAGCCGTAGCCCGAGGCCCTGAGAGTCAAGCCCAGGGCGGCGGTGGTCTTGCCCTTGCCGTCGCCGGTGTTGATCATCACCAGGCCCTTGCGCTGCGCCATGCTTGCCCCCGTCACAGGATGATTGGAATAGGAAACACATACGCTGGCGGCCAAAGCGTGTCAAGCCCGCAAAAAATCAAGAGAGATCGCCGCTGACCACAGGCAGGGGCCCGGCCGCGCGACACGGACGAACCCCTGCTCGATTACGGCGCGACAGGCATACGCGGCCGTGGAAAAGGAAGGGCCGTAGCCCGGAGCACCCAGGCTAGAACAGGTCCCAGATCTCCATCTGCTTGCGC
The DNA here is from genome assembly GCA_018819925.1 of Pseudomonadota bacterium. Lineage (GTDB taxonomy): Bacteria > Desulfobacterota > Desulfarculia > Desulfarculales > Desulfarculaceae > Desulfoferula. The sequence goes on along the minus strand of JAHJPG010000101.1, from coordinate 1,464 downwards.
AGGGTCTTGGTGAACTGCTCGGTGCGCCGCTTGAGGCGGTTTTCCAAAATGCGCACCACGCCTTCCATCACCTGATAGCCCATGGTGTGGTCGGCGTCCAAAACGTCCTTGAAGGCGGCGCCTCTGACCACCAGGACTTCACAGGGCTCGACGCAGGCGGCCTGGGAGGTGTAGGTCAGCCCAAGCAGGGAGGACCATCCAAAGGAATAACCAGGCTTCACCGCGCCCAGGGAAATGGTTACCGCCGGGGACACATCCACCTTGAGCAACACCTTGCCGCTTAAAAGCATGAAAAAGTTGTCGGCCTCCTGGCCCTCCTCGAAAATGATGTCCTTTTCCTCGTGCTGCCTTTTCTGGACCAGGGGGGCCAGCCTCTCCAGCATCTGGGTTTCCAGATTTTGGAGCAGAAAAATTTGCTTCAACTCACTGATCGAAGCCATGGCTTCTCCCCTCTAAAGCGCGTTTGGTTAGGTTTTCAGTAGCCTTTTATCTATCTTACGCTAAAACGTAAATCACCAGCAGCATTATGGCCGCGGCCAGGGCGCCCACGCCCACGGGCAAGGCTCCCCGGGCCAATCCCCGCTCCAGGGCGCGTTTGCGCTGCTCCAAGGGCCAGCCGCGCACCCTGAACAGCCACCACACCGGCACCAGCACCAGCTTGGCCGCCACCGCCGGGGCTTGTCGGGCGAAACGGTTGACCGCCCCGGTGAGGCCGCCCACCAGCCAGCGGTCGCCGGCCGCGTTGATCCCGTTGAGGCCCCAGTCCACCAGGCGGTAAAAGGCCCGGCCGCCCTTGCGGTAGAACCAGTCGAAGTCCAGGTTGATGGCCCGGATCTCGGCCGGGTAGTAGCCGGAGTAGATCAACAGCACGAAGGCCAGGGCTCCGAAAAGCAGCAGTTGCAGCTGGCCCACCACGTGGGCCCCGGTGTAGGGGGCGTAGTCCACCGGGAAGGGCAGGATGTTGTACAGCGGCTGAGGGAAGATGCCGATGCCCAGGCAGAAGAAGGCGGCGATGCCCATGGCCCAGGTCATGTTCCAGGGCGGGTCGCTGGCCCTGATTCCCGAGTCGTGGCCGAAAAAGGTGAAGTAAGGCACCTTGATGCCCGCGTGGTCGATGACGCCCACCGAGGCGAACTGGAGCATGAACCATATGGTGGTCAGGTGTTGCAGGCCGGCCGCGCTGACGATCATGGACTTGGACACGAAGCCGCTGAAAAGGGGGAAGGCGCTGATGGAGGCCGAGCCCACCATGCAGAACACGGCGGTGAGCGGCATGGTCTTGTACAGCCCGCCCAGATCGGTGCAGCGGCTGCGCCCGGTCATGGTGAGCACGCTACCAGCGGCCATGAACAGCAGGGCCTTGTAGAGGATGTGGCAAAAGGCGTGGCTGACCGTGCCGTTGATGGCCAGGGTGGTGCCGATGCCGATGCCGCACATCATGTAACCCACCTGGTTCATCAGACT
>JAHJPG010000100.1 GCA_018819925.1 Pseudomonadota bacterium | reverse complement strand
AGATGGGCCAATTGCTCTCGGCGCTAAAAATCGGCCTGCAAACCCTGGCCCGCGGCCACGAAAAGGTGCGCCCGGAACTGGACCGGCTCATCCGCCTCACCCAGGAGGTCATGGACCGCGCCCGTTCCTTGGCCTACCGCCTGCGCCCGGCCATTCTGGACAACTTTGGCCTCACCGCCGCCCTGGCCGACCTGTGCGAGAGCCTGTCCGAGGACGGGGTGCTGGCGGTGACCACCCACCTGGACAAGATCGACGACCGGGCCCTGGGGCCGGCGGTGAAGACCACCCTGTTCCGCTTTGTGCAGGAGGCCCTGACCAACGTGATCAAGCACTCCCAGAGCGCTCGGGCCGAGGTGAGCCTAAGCTCCCAGGATGGCCTGATCCGGGCCGAGGTGCGTGATTTTGGCCGGGGATTTGACGTGGAGCAGATATTGGAGCAGGGTGGGGGCCGACGCTTGGGGCTTTTAGGAATGCACGAGCGTTTGAATCTGGTGGGCGGCCGGCTTACCATAAAGACCTCCAGCCAAGGCACGGTGCTGGTGGCGGAGGTGCATCCCGGAGGTCAGGCATGAGCCAAAAAAGTCGGGTGGTGATTTGTGACGACCACGCAATCGTGCGCGAGGGCATCAAACAGGTGCTGGCGGCCAATCCCTCCCTGGAGGTGGTGGGCGAGGCGGCCAACGGGCTTGAGGGCCTGGCCCTGATCGGCAAGCTCAACCCCGACGTGGTGATCACCGACATCACCATGCCCGAGATGAACGGCATCGACATGACCCGGGAGTTGGCCAAGGAGTTCCCCGACATCCGGGTGGTGATCCTCAGCGTGCACTCGCGCAAGACCTTCATCATGGAGGCGCTAAAGGCCGGGGCCCGGGGGTATGTGCTCAAGGATTCGGCCGGCGAAAAGCTCCTGGACGCGGTGGAGGCGGTATTGGCCGGCGACAGCTACCTGGATTCACCTGTGGCCGGCCATATCGTGGAGGAGTTTGTCAAGCTGCCTTCCGCCACCGAACCGGCCACCGGCGGCCGGGAGGCCCTCACCGACCGCGAGCGCCAGATCCTATCCCTGGTGGTGGAGGGCTTCTCCAATAAGCAGATCGCCGAAAAGCTCTTTTTGAGCCCCAAGACCGTGGACAACCACCGGGCCAAGATCATGGCCAAGCTGGGGCGGCGCGACGTCATCGGCCTAGTCAAGTACGCCCTGGCCACAGGGCTAGTAGACCCCGACACCTGGGGACGTTGACGCGGCTGCGCCAGACGGCGGGATGCTGCGTTGCCGGCATCGCTCCAAACTCGCTGTAGGCCAAGCCACAGCTCCGTTTGTCGCTCGTCGGCGCCTTACCTGCCGCCGCCTGGCTGTGCCGCCGCGAGGCCGCCCTCCCTGCCGGCCGGCCCCGGCGTGACCAGGTTCCAATGACGCCGCCCGGCCAGGGCCCGTTCAGCGCCCCGGCTTGGAGACGCGCCCTCCTCGCGCAAGCGGATTCCTGCCCCTTCATGGTGTTTTCACCCTAGCGGCAGGGTATTTCCCCCCTCACTTTTTAGTGCCTATGTATGCCCTCTATGAGGTGTCCACCTCATTTACCCTTTTCCCTCTCTGGGCTTAACTGAATCACATGAGCAAAAAGTTCTGCCCGGCCCATGGGTCCGGCGGGGCCGAAGCTAGGCAAAGGGCAAACAATCTACTGAGGGAGAAGGGTTATGGTGAAAAAAATCTCGGCGGCAAGTCTTGTGGCCGCTCTGTTGAGCCTGTTGCCCGCCTGGGCTTGGGCCGCGGGGGGAGCGGCCACCGATCTGGTGGTGGTGGCCGACACCCGGGCCTTGCACGGCTTCAACCTCTACCTGGCCGAGCTTTATAACCAAGACATGTGGATGTTCGCTACCTGGGCGGTAGTGCTCACCTCGGTGCTGGGCGTGGGGCTGGGCCTGCTCATGGACTTGATCATGAGCCACGTGGGCCTGGACCTGGGCAAAAGCGCCGGTCACGTGGAACACTAGGCAACCCGGGCACAAGGAGCGACTATCATGGATTGGCTATACATGCACATGCCCATCGCGGGAGTGGACATCTTCTGGCCCGGCCTGGTGTTGATCGGCTACTCGGTGGGAGTTATCGGCGGCTTTTTCGGCATGGGCGGGGCCTGGATGGTCACCCCCGGCCTGAACATCCTGGGCTTCCCCATGGCCTTCGCCATCGGCACCGACATCGCCCATATAGCGGGCAAGTCGATGATCTCCACCATGCGCCACAGCAAATTCGGCAACGTGGACTACCGCCTGGGCTTCATCATGCTCATCGGCACCATGGCCGGCATCGAGTTGGGCGCCCAGATCGTCATGGCCCTGGAGCGCATCGGGCGCATCGGCCCGGTGGTGCGCTGGGTCTACGTGGTGTTTTTAGCGCTCATCGCCTTGATGGTGTTTTATGATTATTACAAGGCGGTGAAAAACCGCAACAAGAGCGACGACCCCAGCCACACGGGGGCTACCGGCGGGGTGAACTGGGCGCCGGCCCTGCACAAGATCAACCTCCCCCCCATGATGCACTTCCGGGTGGCTAACATCCACTGCTCGATTTGGCTGCCCATCACCGTCAGCTTCGTCACCGGGGTGCTGGCCGGCTTCCTGGGCATCGGCGGCGGCTTGCTGCGCATGCCCGCCCTCATCTACTTCATCGGCGCCCCCACCCACGTGGCCGTGGGCACCGACCTGTTCGAGGTGATGATCAGCGGCCTGTACGGCGCCTTCACCTACAGCCTCAAGGGCCGCATCGAGTTGGTGGCGGTGTTCGTGATGCTGTGCGGCGCGGCCATCGGCGCCCAGATCGGCACCGTGGCCACCAAGTACGCCCAGGGCTACGGCATCCGGGTGGTGTTCGGCTGCGCGGTGCTGGCCTGCATGGTTTCCATCATCCTCAAGCAGTACGGCATCAACGTGGCGGCCACGGTGATCATTTTGGGAGCCATCAGCAGCATCTGCATCTACATCATGGTCATCATGTTCAGGGGGGCCGCCGCCGAGCTGCGCGAGAAGAAGATGAACTCGGCCGGGGCCAAGGCCTAGAGTCAGGGAGGTATGTGATGAAAAAGATAGGATTGCTTGGCATCCTGCTGACGGCCCTGGTCTTGAACACCGGCTGCCTGAGCAAGGACGAAGAGTCCCATGTCTACCAGGGCGTCTGCCTGGCGCTCACCGACGGCGGCAAGACCTTGGTGTTGGCCAACAGCCAGCCCAAGCTCAACCCCATCAAGGGCGACAAGGCCACCTTTGACCTCTCCAAGGCCAAGGTGGGCCTGGCCCCGGATGTGGGCAACATCATCAGGGTGGCTTATTTCGCGGAAAAGGACAAGAACGTGGCCATTAAGGTGATGAACGTCAGCAAGCAGGATTTGCGCAAGAAGTAACCCCTCGGCCTTGTGAGCGCCCCGGGCCCGGGACAGGGCGCGCACAAGGCCTCCACAAGGAGCGATCATGGATTTTCGCCGCGCCCTGATACTGGCCGTGATGGACATCCTGCTATTGAGCGAACTCACCTTCGCCATCTGGTACGCCCACTTCGAGATGGAGGTCGTGGCCTGGCGCTTTTTGCAGGTCTTTTTGCCCCCGGTGATCCTGACCATCCTGGGCACTCGTTGGGCCTTCAAGCGCTGGGCCCCCAAGGTAAAGGTCACGGTGGAAGAGTCGGCCAACCAGCCCTGGCGGCCGGTTAACCTCTTTGGCGTGTTGGGACAAAACCCCAACCCGCCTCGGCGTGACTCCTAGAGGGCAAGGAGACGGGGTCATGGTCAAACGCTTGAGCAAATTCTTGAACCGATTAGGCCGCAACGGCAACGGGGCGCCGGACAAAACCCTGCACGGAGACCTCAAGTTGAGGTTCCGCGAGTTCAAATATTTGCTTCGAGCCAATAACGAGGTGCTGGCCATCATCGCCGAGATCGAGCAACAACTTGCAGAGGGCGGCCAAGTGGGGCTGGACTTTTTGCGCAGCCGCTACATAGCCGCCAGCGCCAAGGTCTACAAGATGATCCGTCACCTCAACCACATCTCCGGCGGCCGCTATCCCCAACTGGAGGGGGCCTTCCACCGCATCCGGGCCGACATCGACCAGATACTGGAAGAGGGTGGCGGTTCGCGAAGCGGAGTTATCATTTTGCCTCTGGAAGACCTGGAGCAGGGGGAGTCCCACCTGGCCGGCAGCAAGGCCTCCAACTTGGCCGAGCTGGCCCGGGCCGGGCTGCCGGTCCCTCCGGGCTTCGTGGTCACCACCGAGGCCTTCCGCCGCTTCATGGAGTTCAGCGGGCTGGGGGGGCAGCTGCGCCAGGCGGTGATGATTCTGGAGGGCTCCTCCCCCGAGGACGTGGAGACATTCAGCCATTTACTTGAACAAAAAGTCTTGGACGCGCCCCTGCCGCCGGAGTTGGAAAAGGAGCTCATGGCCGCCAGCCAGCGCCTGGGCGGCCTGGGGGCCCGGGGGCTCATCTCCCTGCGCTCCAGCGCGGTGGGCGAGGACACCCAAAGCTCCTTTGCCGGGCTTTATCGCAGCATGTTGGGGGTGATCCCCGCAGATGCGGCCCAGGCCTTTCGGGCGGTGGTGGCCGCCCTGTATTCGCCCGAGGCGGTGGTGTACCGCCGCCAGCGGGGCCTGCTGGACCAGGACGCGGAGATGGCGGTCTTGGTGCAGGCCATGCTGGAGCCGGTGGCCAGCGGGGTGATGTACACCACCGATCCCCTGGGCGGCGGCAAGGGTCCGCTACTCATCAGCGCGGTGCGCGGCCTGGGGCAGGGCTTGGTGGACGGCTCGGTGGACCCGGACCTCTACCGCCTGGAGCGCAGCCACCCCCCGCTGCTGCTGGACTACTCCTCCGGCGGCCAGGGCGAGAGCCTGGGCCTGGGGGCCAGCGGCCTGAGCCGCCACAGCCTGGACGCGGCCGGGCGGGAAGAACCCCCCTTGAGCGAGGGCCAGGCCCTGGAACTGGCCCGCCTAGGTCTGGAGTTGGAGGAGCGCTTCGCCTGCCCCCAGGACGTGGAGTGGGCCCTCACCGAACCGGGGCGCCTGGTGATCCTCCAGTCGCGGCCTCTGCAGGTGCTGGCCGCCCGGTGTGGCGAGGCCGCCGCGCCCTCGGTGGAGCCCCTACTCAGTGGCGGGCAGACCGCCCGGCCCGGGGCCGGGGCCGGCCCCGCCTTCCTGGTGCGCCCCGGCGTGGAGCTAAAGGACTTCCCCAGCGGTGGAGTCTTGGTGGCCAAGAGCTCCTCCCCGGCCCTGGCCGCGGCTCTGCCCCGGGCGGCGGCTTTGGTCACCGACGTGGGCGGGGTGGCCGGTCACCTGGCCTCCCTGTCCCGGGAGATGGGGGTGCCGGCCCTGGTGGGCACCGGCCTGGCCACCAAGCTCATCGCCCCGGGCCAGGAGATAACCGTGGACGCCGGGGGACGTCGGGTCTACCCCGGCCGCGTGGCCCAGCTCACCGGCCCCGAGCCATCCACCGCCCTGTGCCGGCCCCGGCCGGGGCCCACGCCCTATTGGCACCAGGCCGCGGGGCTCATCACCAAGCTCAACCTCACCGACCCCCACTCGCCGCGCTTCACCACGGCCCGTTGCGCCACTTTCCACGACATCATCCGCTTTGGCCACGAGATGTCTTTCAAGGAGATGTTCCGCCTGGGCGACAAGGTGGGGCGAGACCCCGGAGGAGGCGCCCTTCGCCTGGAGGCCCGCCTGCCCTTTGAGCTGTGGTTCATAGACCTGGGGGACGGCCTGGCTTCCGGCGCGGGGCCGGACTTGAAGCCCGAGCAGGTCGTCTCCATCCCCGGCGCTGCCCTGCTGGAGGGGCTCCTGGACCCGTCGGTGGACTGGAACCGCCCCCGGCCGGTGAGCCTCAAGGGCCTGGCCTCGGTGTTCAGCGCCTCGCTGCTCACCCCGCCCAAGGACGGCCAGGTGCGCGACATGGGCCAAAGGGCTTACGCCATCGTCAGCGCGGAGTACATCAATTTCAACTGCCGGGTGGGCTACCACTTTACGGCCCTGGACAGCTTTTGCGGGGCCCAGCAAAACGACAACTACATCAGTTTCCGCTTCCACGGCGGGGCGGCCACAGAGGACCGCCGACAGCTCAGGGCCGAGCTTATCGAGCGCCTGCTTTCCGATATGGATTTTTCGGTGGAACGCACCGGCGACCAGGTAAGCGCCTTCATCAAGAAGTATCCCGCCGGGCGCATTCTGGAGTTGCTGGAGGAACTGGGACGCCTGGTTTTGTTCACCCGCCAGATGGATATGCTCATGAGCGGCCGGCCCATGGTTGACTGGCTGGCTCAGGCCTTTGCCGAGAAGAACTACAACCTGGCCAGCAATGGGGGGGAGGGGGAGCCCACATGAACCGGCCCTATGCCAATCTCTCGCGCCGCATGACCATCGTGGCGCTTTTGGTGGCGCTGCTGCCCCTGAACGGTTTGGGATTGAGCCTTTACTACTACTACAACTACGCCAACACCCAGGCCCTCAAGGAGGAGTTGCGCATCAGGGCCCTGAACCGAACCACGGCCATCGAGCTGTTCTTGGCCGAACGCACCGCCCTGTTGGAAGTGCTGGCCCACGGTGCGCGCCTTACCCAACTCAGCGACGAGAGCGAACTGGCCAACCTTCTGTCCATCATGAACCGCCGCTCCTGGAGTTTCGTGGACCTGGGCATCATAGACAAAAACGGCCAGCACCGGGCCTATGTTGGGCCCTACATGCTCAAGGAGCAGAATTACCGCGCCGCCCCCTGGTTCCAGCAGGCCATGCAAAAGGGCGTTTACGTGAGCGATGTGTTTTTGGGCTACCGCCAGGTGCCCCACTTCGTCATCGCGGTGAAGCACGGCAACGGGGCTGACGGCTGGGTGCTTCGGGCCACCATCGACTCGGACGTTTTCAACCGCCTGGTGCGCACCGCCCAGGTGGGCAAGTCCGGCGACGCCTACATTTTGGACCGCCAGGGCCGCCTGCAAACCCCCTCCCGCCGGGGAGGCAAGGTCTTGGACCCCGCGCCGGTGGATGTGCGCGCGGTGTCGCCGGGCAGCTCGGTGGTGGAGCGCACCACCCCCGACGGCCGCCAGGTGCTCACCGCCTTTTCCTGGCTCGGCCACGGCAACTGGCTGTTGGTCATAGATCAGGACCCCAAGGAGGTGTTGGGGACCCTGAACCTGGCCCGCAACGTGGAACTGGCCGTGCTGGGCCTGGCCAGCCTGTTCATCATCATAGCGGTGCTTATCCTGGTGCGCCTGTTCATCCGCCAACTGCAAACCAACGACTCGGAGCGGGCGGCCATCGACGCCCAACTGGCTCACTCGGCCCGCCTGGTTTCCCTGGGGCGCATGGCCGCCGGGGTGGCCCACGAGATCAACAACCCCCTGGCCGCCATCAGCGAGCTGGGCGGAGAGATGCAGGACATACTGGTGCCCAGCGAACTGGCCAAGCTGGAGGAGGGCGAGGTGGTGGGGGAGAACCTGGCCCGCATCCAGAACCAGGTGGACCGGGCCCGGGGGGTTACCCACCGCATGCTCAAGTTCGCCCGGCGCATGGAGCCCCACATGGAGGGTATCGAGATCAACGAGGTGTTGCGCGAGTCCTATTCCTTCGTGGAGAAGGAGGCCTTGTTCAACAACATCAAGGTGCAGCTGGACCTGGACCCGGGCCTGCCCTTGATAAAAAGCGACCGGGCCCAGTTGCAGCAGGTTTTCTTGAACCTTATCGATAACGCCCTGGACGCGGTGGGCCAGGGGGGACGGGTGAGAGTTGTGAGCCGGGCCGAGGGGCCCTGGCTGACGGTGAGGGTAAGTGACAGCGGTCCCGGGGTGCCGGCGGATTTGGCCGGCCGCATCTTCGATCCTTTCTTCACCACCAAGGACCCCGGCCAGGGGACCGGCCTGGGGCTTTCCATAAGCCACTCCATTATGCAGCGCCTGGGCGGCTCCTTGGAACTGGAGAGCCAGCCGGGCCAAGGGGCCACCTTTGTGGCTCGTTTGCCCAACCAGCCGCCCGACACGCCGTGAACCACGGGAGCGGAGAGAGACATGAGCCCATTCAAGGTATTGGTGGTGGACGACGAGAGGGACTTTCTGGAGTCTCTGGTGCGGCGTCTGCAACGGCGCTCGGTGGACGCCGCGGGGGTGACCAGCGGCGAGGCCGCTCTGGAGCACCTGGAGCGCCAGCGGGCCGACGTGGTGGTGCTGGACGTGAAGATGCCGGGCATGAACGGCATAGACGTCCTGCGCCGGATCAAACAGCTCTACCCCGAAGTGGAGGTGATCCTGCTCACCGGCCACGCCTCGGTGGAATCCGGGGTGGAGGGGCTGGCCCTACAGGCCTTTGATTATCTCATCAAGCCGGTGAAACTGGACGAGCTTATCGAACGCATCATGGAGGCCTTTGACCGGCGCAAGGTTGTCAGCGAGTTGGCCGGCACCCCGCAGCCCGCCGACAGCTAGGGACCGGAGCCCCCATGAACCTGGTGGAGCACTTCCGGCGGCTCTTCGCCCAGGGGCCCAAGCCTTCCGGCGAAGAAGAAGTGGAACGCCTGCGGGCCGAGTTCGCGGCCCGCTACCGCTGCTTCCGCGACCTGTTGGCCGCCAACCAGAGGGCCCTGGGGGCCCTGGCCGAGCTGGAGCAGGCCCAGGCCGGGGAGCATGGCCCCGCCATGGCCTTTGTGCGGGGCCGGGCCACCGCCGTGGCGGTGAACGTCTATCGCATGATCCAGAACCTGGAGGCCCTGGCCCCGGACCGCTATCCGGGCCTGAAGGAGAGTTTCAAGGCGGTGCAGGCACTGGTGGAAGCCGCCCTGGGTCCGGCCCCCACGCCCCAGGACGGCCCCCTGGTGCTGCCCCTGGAGCAGGCGGCCAGCGCCGGCGAGCCCCTGGCCGGCCCCAAGATGGCCGTCTTGGGCCAGGTGGCCGCCGAATTGGGGCTGGCCACCCCGCCGGGTTTGGTAATCACCAGCCGGGCCTACGCCTTGGTGGTGGAGCACAACCGCTTGGCCGAGGAGATCGCCCGGCTGTTGCAGATCGCCGACTTGGAGCGCACCGACCAGCTTTTCGCCACCTGTTCCCAGGTCCAGGGCCTGTTCCTGCGGGCCCGGATTCCCCCGGAGTTGGCCCGGGCGGTGGAGGAAGGCCTCATGGGCTTGGCCCAACGCACGCCGGAGCCCCTGCGTTTAGCCATGCGCTCCAGCGCCCAGGGCGAGGACGCCCCCGGGGCCTCCTTTGCCGGCCAGTTCGCCAGCGAACTCAACGTGGAGCCCGCGCGCTGGGACGAGGCCTACCGGGGGGTGATCGCCAGCCTGTACAGCCCCCCGGCGGTGAGCTATCGCCGCTACATGGGCCTCAGGGACGAGGACGCGGCCATGGCCGTGGGTTGCCTGGCCATGATCTCGGCCCGGGCCGGAGGGGTGGCCTACACCGCCGACCCCTTGGACCCGGCCCGTCAGGGGGTGTTCATCAGCTCCTGCTGGGGCCTGCCCAAGGCGGTGGTGGACGGCTCTTGGGACTGCGACCAGTTCCGGGTGGCGCCGGGCCCGCCGCCCCGGATCGCGGAGTTCCATCTGGCCAGCAAGGAGCGGCGCTACGTCTGCGATCCGGTTGAAGGAGTGCTGCCCGTGCCGGTGGAGCCACAGCTGCGCCGGGCCCCCAGCCTGGATGAGGCACCGGCCCTGGAACTGGCCCAGGCCGCCCGGAAGCTGCACCAGTTTTTCGGCGGGCCCCAGGACGTGGAATGGGCCCTGGACGAGAGCGGCAAGCTGTTCATCCTGCAGTGCCGGCCCTTGCCCCTGGGGGTGGGTGGCGAGGGGCAGGGGGCCGTTGTCAGCGGCCAGGAGGATCGCCTGCTTCTGCGGGGCGGCATCACCGCCAGCCCCGGCGCGGCGGCTGGGCCGGTGCGCTGGGTGCAGACCGGCGGCGACGCGGTGGCCTTTGAGGAAGGCGATGTCCTGGCCGTGGAGCAGCCCTTGCCCCGCTGGGCCCCCCTGCTGGGCCGGGCGGCGGCCTTGGTGGGTGTCAAGGGCGGGGCGGCGGGGCATTTGGCCAGCGTGGCCCGTGAGTTCGGGGTGCCGGCCCTGCTGGGAGTGGGTCCGGAGGCAAGGGCGCTGGTTCCGGGCCGGGAGGTCACCGTGGACGCCGGCGGCCGGGCGGTTTACGCGGGACGCCTGGCGCTGCCCGGCCGCCCGGTCAGCGGCGGCGGCCTGCCCGACACCCCGGTGCGCCGGGTCCTGGCCCAAGTGCTCATGCACGCCGCGCCCCTGAACCTGCTGGACCCCGAGGACCCCGGCTTCGCCCCCACGGCCTGCCGCACCCTGCACGACCTCACCCGCTTTTGCCACCAAAAGGCGGTGGAGGAGATGTTCAGCCAAGTGGCCCAGGAACACTTCCCCCTGCACGCCGCCCGGCAGCTCTATTATCACGCGCCCATGCAGTGGTGGATTCTGGACCTTGACGACGGCCTGCGCAGGCCCCTGAGCGGCAAGTACGCGCGCCTGGAGGACATACTCTGCGCGCCCTTCCATGCCTTTTGGGAGGGCCTGGTGGAGGTGCCTTGGGACGGGCCTCCTCCCCTGGACGCCAAGGGCATGGCCTCGGTGATGTTTCAGGCCACGGCCAATCCGGCCCTGGCCACGGGGGTGAAAAGCCGCCTGGCCGAGCGCAACTACTTCCTCATCACCCGGGAGTTTTTTAACCTGCAATCCCGGGTGGGCTTCCATTTCTCCTCTGTGGAGGCCATGGTCACCCCCCGGGCGGCGGACAATCTGGTGAGCTTCTGCTTCCGGGGAGGGGCGGCCGACTCCGGCCGGCGGCGGGCCCGTTTGGAATTTTTGGAAGGGTTTCTGGCCGGGTTGGGCATGGCGGTGAGCATCAAGGGCGACGCCCTGCTGGCCCGGGCCGAGGAGTTGCCCGCCCCTCAGTGCCTGCGTCTGGTCAAGGCCCTGGGCTATCTGATAATGCACACCCGCCAGTTGGACATGATCATGGCCAGCCCCCAGCGGGTGGAGCACTACCGGGCCAAGATCGCTGCGGAGTTGGCCGGCCTAAAGCCGACGGCGGCCGCTAGCGGCGGTTCATGACCGGCAGGGTCTTGGCGTAGATCATCTTGGCGTCGCCCGGGGCGTAGAAGTCTTCCAGCACGGCCAGCATGTTGTAGCCCCGGCTCTGGTAAAAGTGGCGGGTGGGGCGGTACAGGGGCCGGGAAGAGGTCTCCACGTAGAGCCGTTCGCCTCCGGCAAAAGCCACCCGCTGCTCCACCAGGGCCATGATTTGGCCGCCCAGCCCTTGGCCGCGCAGATCGTTGCGCACCGCGATCCAGAAAAGGTCCCAGGAGTGCAGGGTGCAGGCGATGGGGCCGTAGCAGGCGTAGCCCAGGGTGTCCCCGCCTTGTTGGGCGAAGATGAAATGGTAGCCGCTGGCCGGGCCCTTGGCCAGGCGCTCATCGGCCAGCTCGGCGGCGATGGCCACCTCGTCGGGGCGGAAAAACCCGCTGTCGGTGGTGAGGCGCTCGATGCCGGCCACGTCGGAGGGCAGCACGTCTTCCCGCCAGGTGATGGCGGGTTGGGGTTGGCTGGACATGTTTGGGCTCAGGCCCGTCCTTCCTTTGGGGGGTTCAAATCGGCCAGGATAGCGGCCACCACCGCCGTTTGGTCCAGGCCGGCCTGGGCGGCGGCGGCCAAGAATCCGGCGTCGGCGGCCAGGCAGGGGTTGGCGTTCACTTCCAGAATCCAGGGGCGGCCCTGCCGATCCACCCGGAAATCCACCCGGGCCCAGCCGCGCAGGGCGAAAAGCTCCCAGCACCGGCGGGCCAAGCCCTGCAGCCGGGTCAGCAGCCCCCGGTCCGAGGCCGGAAAATCGTAGCGGCGCGGGGTGTGGTGAAACTCGAAGGAGGCCGCTTCCCACTTGGCCCGGTAGCCCACCACCTTGAGCTGGCCGGGGGCGTAGCCCTGGAAGAGAATCTCCGCCGGGGGCAGGTGGCCCACTCCATCCGGGCCGGCCAAGAGGCCCAGGTTGAACTCCCGGCCCTCGATGTAGGCCTCGGCGAAGCAGGGGCCGCCCACCTGGGCCTGTTTGGCGGCCAGGGCCCGGGCAAGGCGGTCGGGCTCACCGGCGGACACCAGGGAGTCGTCGTCGATGCCCAGGGAGCCGTGCTCCCACACCGCCTTGATGAGCCAAGGCTCCGCGTTGGAGCCTTGGCCTGCGCCGTTTGGTGTGCGCCAGGCCGGGGTGGGCAGCCCGGCCCGGTGCATGGCCCGCTTGGCCAAAAGCTTGTGGGAGGTGAGAAGCATGGCCCGGCCCCCGGCCCCGGCGAAGGCCAGACCCTGGTGGGCCAGCCAGACAGGCGCGGTGTGGATGCGGCTGGCCCGGCCCAGGGGTTCCTCCACCAGATTGAACACCGCCTCGGGCTTTAGGGCGGCCAGGCGCTCAAGGCTTGCTTGGGGCGAACCCTCCCAGGGGCAGAGCGAGACTCGGTGGCCACCAGCCATGAGAGCCGCGGCCACCTGATTGGCCTGCACCAGGTTGTCGTCCTGGTCCGGGCGGGCCCCCGGAGGCACCGCGTCGTGTAAAACCGCTATCCGCATGGGCCTTGCTCAACAATGCCCCGCCGCATGGCCGGTTTGGGGGCGGGCGTTTTCCTGGGCCCTTTCCCAGGCCGAGGCCACTATGCGTTCGATCAGCTTCTGGTAGGGGTAGTCCACCAGGGAGCAGAGAATGGGCAAATCCGAGTGCTCCGGGTGCAGCCCGGCCAGGGGGTTGACCTCCAAAAAGCTGGGCAGGCCCTGGGCGTCGCAGCGCAGATCCACCCGGCCGGCGTCGCGGCACCCCAGGCCCCGCCAGGCGGCCAGGGCCAACTCGCCGGCCTGGCCGGCCAGGGAGCCCTTGACCCGGCGGTAGCGCACCAGGTCGTCGCACTCTTCCTTGTTGCGCCAGGTGTAGGCGTCCTGGTCGGCCCCCGCCCTGAGGGTCACTTCCATGACTCCGATCACCCGGGCCTTGGCTCCGGTGCCCACGATGCCCACGGTGAACTCGCGGCCGGGCAGATAGGTCTCCACCAACACCGGCTGGCGGTAGCGCCCGATCAACTCGGCGCAGGCCCGGGTCAACTCCTCGGGGACCTTCACCTTGGAGGCGGCCCCGATGCCCCGGCCGGTGCCTTCGGCCACCGGCTTGACGAACAGGGGATAGGGCAGGTCGACCTCGGCGGCTTCCCGGGGATCGGTCACCACCGCGAAGTCCGGGGTGGCCAGGCCCAAATCGCGCACCACCCGCTTGGCCATGCCCTTGTGCAGGGTGAGGCACAGGGTCAGGGGGTCGGCGAAGGTGTAGGGCACCCCGTAGTATTCCAAAAGGGCCGGCACCTGGGCTTCGCGGCCGTAGAGGCCCAGGCCCTCGGCTATGTTGAAAACCAAGTCCCAGCGCTCCCCCTGGGCCAGGCGGCCCACCAGGGAGGGCAGGGACCCGATGCGCTCGGCCTGGTGGCCGGCGGCTAGCAAAGCCTGCTCGATGCCCTCCACGGTGCGGGGGCTGTCGAACTCGGCCACCTCTTCCTCGGAGTAGCCCTTGGCCAGGTACTCCGAGCGCAGATCATAGGTGATGCCCACCAACATGGCCGTATCTCCCCGGGCCTCAGCAGGCCGCCGGGCCCCTTTCCCCGCCCTGGTCGGGGTAAGTGTAGGTTCCGCCCGCGTAGTTCCTGAGCAACAGGTCGCCGCCCTCGCGGCCCACGACCGACTCGGGATACAGGGCCACCTTGCCGCCGCCGCCGGGGGCGTCGATGACAAAGGTGGGCACCGCGTAGCCGCTGGTGTGGCCCCTGAGTCCGCTGATGATCTCCAGGCCCTTGCTCACCGGGGTGCGGAAGTGGCCTGAACCGGCGATGGGATCGCACTGGTACAGGTAGTAGGGCCGCACCCGCATCTTCAAAAGCCCCTGCATCAGGCGGCGCATCACCGGCACCGAGTCGTTCACCCCGGCCAAGAGCACCGTCTGGCTGCCCAGGGGGATGCCCGCGTCGGCCAAGCGGGAGCAGGCGCGGGCCGTTTCGGGGGTCAGCTCCGCCGGGTGAGTAAAATGCAGGCTCATGAACAAGGGGTGGAAACGTTTAAGCCGTTTCACCAGATCCTTGGTTATGCGCTGGGGCAGCACCGCCGGGGTCTTGGTTCCGATGCGCAGCATCTCCACGTGGGGTATGCGGCGCAGCCGGGTAAGGAGCCACTCCAGGCGGTCGTCAGCCATGGTCAGGGGGTCTCCCCCGGAAATAAGAACGTCGCGCACCGAGGGCGTGGCCTCGATGTAGGCTATGGCCTGCTCCATGTCGCTCCTGCTCTGGGCCAAGCCATGACTGCCCCCGCCCACCATGCGCGAGCGGGTGCAATAGCGGCAATAGGCGCTGCAAAAGCCGGTGGCCAAAAACAGGACCCGATCCGGATAGCGGTGCACCAGGCCCGGGGCGGCCATGTCGTGCTCCTCGCCCAGGGGGTCGTTGCTCTCGCCGGGGCTCACCACCGCCTCGTACCAGGTGGGAACCATGGTGCGGCGCAGGGGATCGGCGGGGTCATGGGGGTCCATCAAACTTAGATAATAGGGGGTGATCCCCACCGGCAGCTTGCCGGAGTGGGCGCTGAAAGCCCTCTCCTCGGCCGGGCTCAGGCGCAGGTAGCGGGAAAGCCCGTTCAGGGAGGTGACCCGGTTGCGCACCTGCCAGCGCCAGTCGTTCCACTGGGTGGCGGTGAGTCCGGGGAAAAAGTGGCGGCGGAAGGAGGCCGCCGGCCGGTTTGCCGAATGGTTTGTCTCTAGAGCGTGCGCGAAGGGCAACACCATCGGCGCCGGCTGGGCCAGCGGTTGGGCGCAGGTGCAACCCTGGTGGGGAGGCTCCGCGGCGGCTACGCTATTTTCGCTTCGACTCATTGGTCGGTCCTTCCTATATTCACCGGACTCCCGCCCGGCCGCAAAGTTTTTCCGCCCGGGCCCGAGCCCGGGCGGAAAGCGCACTTACTTTAGGCCCAAGGCTTTCTTGGTGGCCGCGTCCACCTTGCCGGTGACCTTCAGGCCGTTGTCCTTCTGGAAGGCCTTGAGGGCCGTGCGGGTCTGCTTGCCCATCAGGCCGTCCACCTTCAGCTTGGCGCCCTTGCCGTTCAAGGCGTCCTGCAGCACGCGCACCCTGGCGTTGGGCTTGGCGGCGACGGCCTTGGAGGCCTTGGCCTTGGCCTTTTTGACCACGGGGGCGGCAGCCGGAGCTGCGGCGGCCGGGGCCTGGGCGGCGGGCTGGGCCACGGCGGGCTGGGCCGGGGCGGTTTTGGCGTCAGCGGCCACGGCCAAGGGGGCCACGGTCAGGGCAGCCCCCACCATGGTGGCCAAGGCCAGACCTAAAAACTTGCCTTTGGTGCTTTTGCTCATCTGATACCTCTCGATCAAAATAGTTTTTCCGGCGGGGTGGTTCTCCACCCGTCCCCAAGCGGTCACCTCGCTTTGAAGCCGGCCCAAGAGCTCCCCGCCCTTGCCGCCGGGCGTTACCCGGTAGGTGGTTTCATCAAAGGCGGCGATGGACACGGCCACCACCCTGCCCTCGCTGTCCCATTCCACCGGGATGACCAGGCCGCTTATGCCTTGGCGTTGTGCTTCTGCCTTTGCCATTAGCCCTTTCCCGCCAGGTGACGTTCGGTTTGTCACATAAGCAAAGGCCGTGCCATTACGTAACCAACTTGAATTTAAGGGAAATAATTCGTCGCTATTGGGAGGGCGAAGCCCGATTTCCGATTGGACGGGCTACTTGAAATTGCGGGCGGTCAGGCCGTATTTGGTCATGAGGTTGTGCAACTGGCGGGTGGTGACCCCTGCTTGGGCCGCGGCTTGGTCCACCCGGCCCTTTTTCTGGCCCAACAAGCGCACCAGATAGCGGCGTTCCACCTCTTCCACCGCCCGCCGGCGCACCTGGGCCAGGGACTGGCTTTCCCCCGGTTCGTCCGGGTCGCCGGGATGGTGCATGGCCATCAGATCCGCCGGGAAGCTGGATGGGTTAAGCAAGCGGCCCCGCTCCAAGATGTAGGCCCGTTCCAGCAGGTTTTCCAACTCGCGAATGTTGCCCGGCCAGGAGTAAGAGGTGAGAGCCTCCATGGCCAGGTCCTCAACTCCCTTGATATTCTTGTCATAATTACGGTTCAGCCGCTCAAGGAGGGTGGCGACCAACAGAGGTATGTCTTCCCGGCGTTGGCGCAGGGGAGGGAGCTCTATAGCGAATACGTTAAGGCGGTAGAACAGGTCGCTGCGAAATCCACCCTCGGCGATCCTTTTCTCCAAATCCACGTTGCTGGCCGCAACCACCCTTACGTCCACCGAGATGTCTTGCTCTCCCCCCACCCGGGAGAAGGTACCCTCCTGAAGCACCTGTAATAGCTTGATCTGGGCGCTGGGGGAAATGGTGCCCACCTCGTCCAGGAATATGGTGCCGGTGTCGGCTATCTGGAACTTGCCCAGCTTGCGGCGCTCGGCCCCGGTGAAGGCGCCTTTCTCGTGGCCGAAAAGTTCGCTTTCCACCAGGGTGTCGGGCATGGCCCCGCAGTGCACCGACACGAAGGGCCCCTGTGCCCGGGAAGAGTGCATGTGGATAAGCCGGGCCATGAGGCTTTTGCCGGTGCCGGTTTCGCCGGCCAGAAGCACCGTGGCCCGGGTGGGGGCCACCATCTCCAGTTTTTCGTAGACTTGGCTCATCAGAGGAGAGCGGGTGCGCACCATATCCCGCGCTTCCACCTTCCAGAAGCTTTCCCTCAGGTATTGCAGCTCGTTTTCTATCTTGCGCAGGGCGGCCAGGCTGGAGATGACCAGCTCCACCTCATGGGGGTCCAGGGGATAGGTGAGGTAGTTGTCAGCCCCGGCCTTGACCGCCGACACGGTTTCGCGGATGCGCTGGGGCGGGGTGAGGATGATGAGCGGCAGCCTGCCGGAGCCACCCCGGCGGAAGGAGTTGAGAGCGGCCGCGTAGTCGGCCGGCTCTTCCGGGGTTAGCATGTCCGCGATGAAACCGATGTCCACCAAGGCCAGATCATAGCGCCGGCGCGCCAGCTGCTCCAGGCAAGCCTGGGCCGTGCCGGCTTCCTCCAGGCGGTAGCGCCGGTTCAGGAAGTCCCGCAAGCCAACCACGGCCGTGCGGTCCGGAGTTGCCACCAACAAGGATTTCATTGCGCCCCACCCAGCCAAGGTTCTGTTATGGCAAACGGAGTTTAACTCCATCGCGGCGTTTTGCCTAGGGGGCAAATGATGGGCCGCGAGCCGGCACTAGTAACCGTGCGCCGGCTGAATCCACGCTTCCCTATCCTTGAACAGTTCATCAGAAACTAGTGGATAAAACAAGGTTTTGTTGAATGGCACCGCCCTTGCTTGCTTGCGGGGTATTCAGAGGGCTGGAATACCCCTGCCCGGGCTGTTTGTTAAATCAAACTTTAGGACACTTCATGGCCGAACTAAAACTGATCTTTTCGCGGGCGTTGCTGCGCCGCGCCAACCTGTTGCCCGCCTTGGGCAAACTGAGCATCCTGCTGGTCCTGGCCGGGCTGGCCACCGTGGCCTGGCTCATGGGCGAGGAGTTTCTGGACGAGCTGACCTACCTGCAATTCGAGCTGGAAGGCTCCCCCTGGCTGGGCCTGGCCCGCGTATCCCTGATATTGGCGGTATTAGCCCTTTTTTGGCGGGCTTACCTGGCCATTGCCTACCGGGAGCCCGCTCCCTGCCAAGACTGCGACCTGCCCACGGTCACCGTGGTGGTGCCGGCCTACAACGAAGGGGCCCAGGTGCTGCCCGCCCTGCGTAGCGTGTTGGCCGGCGATTATCCCCCCCACCTGCTCCAATTGGTGGCTGTGGATGACGGCAGCCGCGACGACACATGGGAGTGGATGCAGCGGGCCAAAGAGGAATTGGGCGACCGCCTGGAACTGATCCGCCTGCCGGCCAACCGGGGCAAGCGGCACGCCCTTTATCAAGGTTTTCAAAGGGCTTGGGGCGAAATCTGGGTGACCATCGACAGCGACTCCGAGGTGTTGCCCGATGCCCTGCGCCACCTGGTGACTCCCATGGCCCGCGACCCCCAGGTGGGCGCGATGGCCGGCAACGTGCGGGTGCTCAACCGCGACAAGGGCCTCATCCCCCGCATGATGGACGTTAACTTCACCTTCAGCTTCGATTTCATGCGCTCGGCCCAGAGCCGCATCAACACGGTGATGACCACCCCCGGAGCCCTGTCGGCCTACCGGGCCGAGGTGGTGCGCCCCCATCTGGAGGCCTGGCTCAATCAGCGATTCTGCGGTCAACCCGCCAACATAGGCGAGGACCGCGCCCTGACCAACCTGGTGCTGCGCGAAGGCTTCCATGTCCTTTTCGCCCGCCGGGCCATCGTGCTCACCGATGTGCCCCTGAGCTACCGGGGTTTGGTGCGCATGCTCATGCGCTGGGCCCGCAGCAATGTGCGCGAGACCCTGGTGATGATGAGCTTCCTCTTCCGGCGTTTCCGCCAGACCCCCGCCCTGGGGGCGCGGGTGCAGCTTGTGCTCCAGCTTTTCCAGATGACCGCCGGGGAATGGCTCAAACTGGGCGCCCTGGGCGTCATTTTGGCCAACCCTGAGATAATGCTGGTCAATGTGCTCTACGCCTCGGTGGCGGGGGCCATGATCCCGGCTTTGATCTATGTCTTGCGCCGGCGGGACAGCAACTTCCTGTGGGCCTTCCCATATAGCTTGTTCTGGATCACGGCCTTGGGTTGGATAAGCCTGTGGGCCCTCATCACTCCCCATCGCAACGGCTGGCTAACCCGGGGTCTGGCCACACACCCCGAACCGGCGCAGGAGTTGGTGGCCGAGGATTGGGTTGACAACCCCGCTGCCGGCGGCCTGGTGGCGGTTCGTAGTAAGGAAACCGTACTTCATATAGGTAAGTAGCTTGAAATTAAGCGTAAAGCTTTATGGCTCCGCCTTGGGGAGAGGGCGGGCCGGTCAGGAGCGGAAACGCGGTTTCCTTTTTGGCCTAGGAAGTAAAAAAACGGTCCCGTGATTTTCCTTGGCCTGGCGGCACGGCCTTTTGCCGAGACAGGGCGCGGGATGCACTTACCCCAGCAAGGAGGACTGAACATGTTCAAGAAGCTGTTCAAGCGCGTTGAAGAGGCCCCGGCCGCTTCCGGCCAGGGCAAACAGGGCAAACCACGCGACATTCACCCTGCGGTGGGCCGTGAATTAGTGGTCACCTTCAAGGAGGATCCTGATTGGGTTTGGAAGCTCAAACAGGTGCAGCAAACCAACGCCCAGGGAGAGCACATCCGCGACTACCGGGTCTACGACCCCACCATGGCCGCCGGCCGGGGAGTGGTGGTGCGCGACTATCACAGCCTTGATGAACATCCCGCTCTCATCCTGTATCATGGCTGGGTGAACAAGAAAAACAACGACGCCCAGGTCTTGACCGGCAGTGGCGAGCAGCTTCGGGCCAGTTGAACCGACGTCCTTATTGCTAATGTAACTTTTGCCAGCCAGGCGGTTTCCAGGGGTGGGCGGGAAACCCGATTCCCGCCCTCCAGGAAACAGCCGTGGCCGTTGGCCTGGGCCTGTTGTTAATGCGGCGAAAATTCTCTCCCCAGGTGTCGCCCTATGGGTGTTTTCCCACTGCGGTGATCAACGCTTTTATTTACAAGGGGATTCAACCCCCGGAGGCGGCGGTGCTGGTGGACCGCTGCTGTTGCGACGAACTTCGTGGCCGCATCGACAAAATTAAGCTGCTGCGGGGGGTGCGCGGCCTTTATTTTCGGCGGGCTGCGCCGCGGGAGGTGCTAAATGGCGCGGGCATCATCACCTACAGCAACCGGCGCTACATTAACCATTCTGCTTTTTTCTTCCGAATCAACGGAAAGGCCTACGCGGTAAACGCCAACATTGAAAGCAGCGCCTTGGTGGAGGTGGTGGGCATCAACAGCTTTTTGCGGGATTACGAAAGCTCCTTGGTTCGCTACCAGCACTGGCGGTTGATCTGAACGGGCGGAGCATAACGGGCCCCCCGCTTGCCGGGACCGCCGCCTTGACCGCCCTGGCCAAGGCTCGGGCCTTGCTGGCGGCTTACGGTCCGGCCCTGGCCGCCGACCCGGACCTCTCCCGCCTGCTGGCCGAGTATTACCAGGACATCCTGCGCAGCCACGGCCTGATGCGCTCCAAGCTGGCCTTTGACTCCTGCACGGTGTGCGCCGGCAACGACGGCGGGGCCAGCTGTTGTTTCGAAGGAGCCGAGGACTGGTACTATCCCCTGCTGCTGATGGCCAACCTGCTTTTGGAGGCGGAGCCTCTCCAACAGCGCCAACGCGGCGGCGACTGCATGTTCAACGGACCCCTGGGCTGCGGGCTGGTGGCCCGTTACGGCATCTGTCTCAATTTCTTTTGCCCCGAGCTGTGCGCCCGGTTGGGGGAGACCGAGATGCTGGCCCTGCGCCGGGCGGTGGGAAGGGAGCTGAGGGCCGGCCAACTCTGGGAAGAGTGCCTGGGCCGCTGGCTTTGGGCCCACGGCGAAAAAGACTGGCTCTAGTCCCTAACCCCTGCCGTAGATCTGTTCGATCTCCGCGCCAAACTTCTGGTAAATGTTGGCCCGGCGCACCTTCATGGTGGCGGTGAGTTCGTCGTCGTCGTGGTCCAATTCCTTGGTCAACAACAGGAACTTGCGCACGTTTTCCACTCGGGCGAACTGGGCGTTGACCCGGTCCACCTCGGCCTGGACTAGGCGGGTCACCTCCGGGTTTTGGGCCAGGTTCCTGAAATTGGTGTAGGCGATGTGGTTGTCGGTGGCCCACTTGCCCACGTTGTCGAAGTCGATCTGGATAAGGGCGGCGATGAAGTTGCGCCCCTCGCCGATGACGATGGCTTCCTTGATGTAAGGGCTAACCTTGAGGGCGTTCTCGATCTCGCTGGGGGCGATGTTCTTGCCCCCGCTGGTGATGATGATGTCCTTCTTGCGGTCCACGATGCAAAGGTGGCCGTGCTCGTCCACCTCGGCGATGTCGCCGGTGTGCAGCCAGCCGTCGATGA
Source organism: Pseudomonadota bacterium (assembly GCA_018819925.1). Classification (GTDB taxonomy): domain Bacteria; phylum Desulfobacterota; class Desulfarculia; order Desulfarculales; family Desulfarculaceae; genus Desulfoferula. The sequence goes on along the minus strand of JAHJPG010000100.1, from coordinate 2,798 downwards.
CGGTCTGACGGGTGGCTTCCTCGTTCTTGTAGTAGCCCGCGAACACCGGGGCGCCCTTCTTGAGCAGCTCGCCGTCGTCGGCGAGGGCGAATTCGATGCCGGCGATGGGCTTGCCCACCGTGCCTATGCGGATGTCCTCGTCCATGTGGATGAAGCTCAGGCCGGTGGTCTCGGTCATGCCGTAGCCTTCCTTGACCCTGATGCCCAGGTCATGGAAAAAGCGCAGCACCTCGGGGCTCACCTTGGCTGCGGCGGAAAAACAAAAGCGCACTTTTCTTAGGCCCACGAAGTTTTGCAGGGCTCGCAACATTAGCCAATAGGCCAGCCAATACGACAGTTTGACCACCAGGCCCGGTTGGCGGCCTTCCAGACGCTGGCCGGCCATGCGCCGGCCCGCCGCGTAGCAGAGCCTGAACAGCAACTGCTTGAAGCGGCTTGAGTCCTTGATGTTGATGTAGATGGCCGATTGCAGCTTTTCCCAGATGCGCGGCACCCCCAGGAACACCGAGGGGGCTATCTCCCTCAGGTCGCCTTGGATGGTGGCGATGCTCTCGGCGAAGTTCACCGGGTAGCCCACGTACATGGGCAAAAACAGGCTGAATATCTTTTCCGCCACGTGGCACAGGGGCAGGTAGGACACCACCGAGTCATCAGCCCTTGCCTCGATGGCCTCGACGGTGCCCAAGGTCATGGATTCGATGTTTATATGATTGATCATGGCTCCCTTGGGCTTGCCGGTGGTGCCCGAGGTGTAGACCATGATGCAAACGTCCTCGGCCCGGCCCCGGGCCACCTCTTTTTCGAACCAGCCGGGCCGCTCCCGCTCCAGCTCCCGGCCCAAATCCTCCACCGCCTCGAAGGACATGATGATGTCCTGGGGGTAGTGCCTCAGGCCCTTCATGTCCTTTACGATGATCTTTTGCACCAAGGGCAGGTCGTCCCAGACCTCCAGTATCTTGTCGGTCTGCTCCTGGTCCTCGGCCACCACGAATTTGCTGTCGGAGTGCTTGACCACGTAGTGGACCTCGGGATAGGGGCTTGTGGGATAGACCCCTACCGACACCCCGCCCAGGCAGATGGCCGCCAGGTCGGCGTAGAGCCACTCCCGGCAGTTCTCGCTGATGATGGCCAGGTGGTCGCCCCGCTCGAAACCCAGGGTGGTGAGCCCCAGGGCGAAATGCTTTACGTGGTCGCGGTAGCCGCTCCAGGTGACCTCCTGCCAGATGCCGAAGTCCTTTTCCCGCAGGGCCACCTGGCCGCCGCGCTTGGCCTCCTGCTCCAGGAAGAACTGGCCCAGGGTTTTGCCGCTCAGCTCAACCACCGCTTCCTCCGCTTGTAATGCTTGACCTCGCGGTAGCTCTTGCGGCTGCCGCTCTGGCCCAGCCCCAGGTAGAACTCCTGCACGTCCTGGTCCGCCAAGAGGCGATCCACCGGTCCGTCCAGCACCACCCGGCCGTTTTCCATGATGTAGCCGTAGGAGCTTACGCTCAGTGCCATCTGGGCATTCTGCTCCACCAGGAGGATGCTGGTGCCCTCTTTCTGGTTTATCTCCTGGATGATGGCGAATATCTCATCCACCAGCAGGGGGGCCAGGCCCAGGGAGGGCTCGTCGAGCATCATCAGCTTGGGCCGGGCCAACAGGGCCCGGCTGATGGCCAGCATCTGCTGCTCGCCTCCGCTCAGATAGCCGGCCAGCCGGCCCAGGCGGCTTTTGAGCACCGGGAAGTAGTCAAAGCACTTGTCCAGGTCGGCCTTGACCCCGGAGCGGTCCCGGCGGGTGTAGGCCCCGCAGGCCAGGTTCTCCTCCACGGTGAGGTCCTCGAAGATGCGCCGTCCTTCCATGACCTGGAAGATGCCCTTGCGCACCAGGACGTTGGGCAACTCCTGGCGAAGTTTTTCGCCCGCGAACTCGATCCAACCGTCGGTGATCTCGCCGTCCTCCAGGGGCAAAAGCCCGCTGATGGCCTTGAGGGTGGTGCTCTTGCCGGCCCCGTTGGAACCCAACAGGCTCACTATCTGGCCCTGGGGCACCCGCAGGGACAGACCCTTGAGCACCAGCACCACGTGGTTGTACACCACCTCGATGTTGTTGACCTTGAGGATGGCCTCCTGGCCCGCTTGCTGCTCAGACATGGCCTTGTTCGCCTAGAGGGCCGGGGCGGAGCCCCGCGCGGCGGCTCCGCCCCGGCCCGTGAGGGTTAGTCCAGGTAGATCCAGTCCGAGGCCGGCAGGAACTTGCCGCCCTTGCCCACGTAGACCTTGCCCACGCCGGTGGCGTTGCTGCCCTTGAAGCTCACCATGCCGGCAAAGCCCTGGGTGTCCCAGTCCTTGACCTGGGGGATCATGTCCTTGAGGTTGGGGCCGGTGATGGGCAGTCCCTTGGCCTTGCACATCTTGGCCAGCTTCACGAAGACCATGCCGGTGAACCAGCCCTGCATGTAGCTGTTGGGGCGGTATTGCACATCCGGATGATGGCGCTTGTTGAAGTCCTGGATGACCTTAATCATGGGCACGTCGGTGTGATACCAGTAGGCATAGGGCATCACGCCCATGTAGCCTTCGCCGTCGGCTCCCAGCTTGTCCAGAAGCATCTTGGACATGGTCCAGAAGGTGCCCATGAAGGTGGTCTTGAGGCCGAAGTCCTTGGCCCCGCGGATGATCGACGGAATGGGCGGCACCACGTAGCCCTGGAAGATGCAGTAGTCGGGGTTGTGGCGCTTCAGGTCCAACAGCTGGCTGGTGATGTCCACCGCGCCCACCGCGGTCACTTCCTCGGCCACCACTTCCACGCCCAGCTT
>JAHJPG010000099.1 GCA_018819925.1 Pseudomonadota bacterium | reverse complement strand
CCCTGAAAATCAGCCTGGACGCCGGCCTGGGCTGCCCCCACCGCCCCGGCGGCCTCGGCCCCGGCGGCTGCGCCTATTGCCCCCCCGGCGGCGCGGGCCGGGGCCAAGGCGGCGCGGTGGCCAAGCAGCTGGCCCAGGGCCTGGAGCGTTTGCAGAGCCGTTCCCGCAAGGGCCCCACCCCCCGGGTCTTGGCCTACTTCCAGGCCTATACCGCCACTAACGCCCCGGCCGAGGTGCTGGAGCCCCTGTTCATGGAGGTGGCCCGCCACCCGGCGGTGGCCGGCATCATCGTGGCCACCCGGCCCGATTGCCTGCCCCCGGCCACCTGGGAGATTTTGGCCCGGATGGCCCGCCGCCGGCCCCTGTGGCTGGAGTTGGGCTTGCAAAGCGCCCACGACCCCACCTTGGCCCGCATAAACCGCGGGCATGACGTGGCCTGCTTTGACGAAGCCATGGCCCAGGCCCGGGATCGGGGCATGAAAGTGGTGGCCCATGTTATCCTGGGCCTGCCCGGCGAGGACATCAGCCACACCAACGCCACCGCCCGCCATCTGGCCCGGCAAGGGGTGTGGGGGGTGAAGCTGCACAACCTCATGGTGCTGGCCGGCGCGCACCTGGCCAAGGAGCACCGGGCCGGGGAGCTTCGCCTGTGGAGCCGGGAAGAATACGCCGGGGCGGCGGCGGCCTTCTTGGCCCGCCTGCCCCATGGGGTGTTGGTCCACCGTCTGGCCGCCGACCCGGGCCCGGACCGGCTCCTGGCCCCGGGCTGGGCCTCGAATAAGGATGCGGTGCTGGCGGCCATCGCCCAGGCCCTGGAAGAGGCGAACCTGCGGCAAGGAGACCTGGCATGAGCAAGCTGAAGCTTTTCACCCTGGAGACGCCCCTGGGATTGCTGCGCGGGGCGGTGGGCCCGAAAGGCCTGGTAGCCCTGACCCTGCGGCAGGATGAAGGGCAATACCTGGAGCGGGTTTTGGCCCGGCGGGCGCCCGGGGCCGGGCGGGAAAAGGTGGAGGCCAAGGCCACCGAGCCGGGCCGCCAACTTGCGGCCTACTTCCAGAACCCCCACGCCCCCCTGGACGCGGCCCTGGACCTGGAGGGGCTCACTGCCTTCAGTCAGGCGGTGCTGACCGCCTTGAGGGACATCCCCCCGGGCCAGACCCTGACCTACGGCCAGATGGCCCGGGTGGTGGAGCGTCCCCTGGCCCCCCGGGCGGTGGGCCAAGCCCTGCACCACAACCCCCTACCCCTTTTCCTGCCCTGCCACCGGGTCATCGGGGCCAACGGCGGCCTCACCGGCTTCGGCTCGGGCCTGCCGGCCAAAAAAGCGCTCTTGGCCTGGGAGAGTGGGGAAAATCCCTGGTAGAGACCACGGGGACGGATTTGGGCTAGGCGGCCAGTTCGGTGCGGTCGCCGCCCATTTTTTTGGCCCGGTACAGGGCCTGGTCGGCTTGACGCAAAAGTTGATCCGCGTCGCCGGTGCGGCCCTCGCTGCACACCACCCCAACGCTGGCCTTGACCCTCACCACCTGACCGCCCGCCACCAAATCCGCCGAACCCAGGGCGTGGCGCACCCGCTCGGCCAGCATGGCCGCGCTGTTCTGGTCGCTGTAGGGCGCCAGCACCAAAAATTCGTCACCCCCGAAGCGGCCCAGCACATCCTCGCGCCGAATGGTGCGGCGGATGGTGGCCGCGCAGGCGGCCAGGGCCCGGTCGCCGGCCAGGTGGCCCAGGCGGTCGTTGATCGTTTTAAAATCATCCAGATCGATCAGGAGCAAGGAAACCTGATAGCCGTGGCGCGCGGCCAGGGAAAGCTCCCGCTGGGCCATTTCCATGAAATGGCGGCGGTTGTAGGTCTGGGTCAGGTCATCGGTGCGCGAAAGGCGCTCGATCTCCCGGCGGGAATCGATCAGATCCATCATCAGGGAAAAGACTTTGTAGGCAATCGGCGGAGCCACGGCCAAGGGAGCGGAGGTGCAGACCATAAAGGCGATGAGCAACTCCCGGGACCCGGTTTGGCCGGCCAAGAACATCAGGGCCCCGGTGATGGCCCATGAGCCCAAAACCGAGACGCCGGCGACGGCCAGGGTGGCTTTCACCACTCCCTTTTTGCTGCTCAAATCAAACCATTGGCTGGAATTATCATTGACCCGGGTCACCAAGCCTCCTTCCCTCCCCCTGGGCACGGCGAGCCAAGCACTGCCGCACAGCTACTTTAGCATGTTTGGCCCCCCTGGGTGGAGAGGAGGTTGCACCTGGTCAAGCTCTGTGGACTGAAGCAAAAGGAACGGGGGAAGCCCTGGGTTCAGGGCTTCCCCCGCGAAGGTATGCTCTAGAAGTTGATGAACAGGCCCAGGAAGTAACCGCCGGCCACCGCCGAACCGATAACCCCGGCCACGTTGGGGCCCATGGCGTGCATCAGCAGAAAGTTGCGCTTGTTGGCCTTTTGTCCCATGTGGTGCACGATGCGCGCGCTCATGGGCACCGCCGACACCCCGGCCGCGCCCAGCATTGGGTTGAAGGGCTCCTTGCTGAACTTGGACATGATCTTGCCGAAAAGCACTCCGGCCCCGGTGCCCACGCAGAAGGCGGCCAGGCCCAGGAACAGCACCAACAGGGTGCGGGGGTCCATCACCCGGTCGGCGGGCATGGAGGCGCCGATGCCCAACATCAACAAGATAGTGATGATGTTGATGAGTTCGTTCTGGGCGGTGTGGCTGAGGCGCTCCACCACCCCGGACTCGCGGAACAGGTTGCCCAACAACAGGAAGCCCACCAGGGGGGCGCTCTTGGGGATTATTAGGATGATCAAGAGCATGGCCACGATGGGGAACAGGATGCGTTCGGGGCGGCTGACCGGCCTGAGCATGGGCTTCATGTAGGTGGAGCGCTCGGCCTTGGAGGTCAACAGCTTGATGATGGGCGGCTGGATGATGGCCACCATGGCCATGTATGAGTAGGCCGCGGTGGCGGTGATGCCCATTATGTCCGGAGCCAAGAGCCCGGTGGTGTAAATGGTGGTGGGGCCGTCGGCCCCGCCGATGATGCCGATGGAGCAGGCCTCCTTGAGGGAGAAGCCCCAGTCGGGCCACAGCAAGCCCACGGCCAAGGCCCCCAGGAAGCTGGTGTATATGCCCACCTGGGCCGCCGCGCCCAAGAGGAAGGCCCGGGGATTGGCGATCAGCGGGCTGAAGTCGGTGAGCGCCCCGATGCCGAAGAAGATGAACTGGGGCAGGATGGTCCAGGTGTAGAGCCCGTATTTAAGGATGATGCCCAGCACTCCGGCCATGCCCGGCTGCATGCCCGGCTCCGGCTGAGAGGTAAGGCCGGTCAGGGGCAGGTTGGCCAGGATCATGCCCGCGCCGATGGGCAACAGTTCGTAGGGCTCCCACTCCTTGACAATGGCCAGAGTGATGAACCCCAGGCCCACCAGGATCATGATGATGTGAGGAAGGTCCAGGTTGCCGAAGCCCACCTGCACGTCCAGGATCTTCAACACACCGTCGTGGTTGGAAATCCAACTGCTCATGCCTTGGCCTCCCCCTGGGCGGCCGCGGCGGCCTTTTTCTTGGCATCGCGCGCGGTGAATATCTTGCCCATGATGGTGGTGGCCACGGCCAACAGCGACATGATCAGAAACACGACCAGGAGGCCGCCGCCCACGATGCGGAACGCTTCTCCCCAGTCAACCGGTGTTGGTTGCATGACTTTTATCTCTCCCTTTTGGCCAAGCGCGGCCCGAAATCCTGCTTACCACCGCTTTTGGCCGCCTTTCGGCGGTCTTGGCTTAATCCAAGTTTTGAATAATAGGAGGGGAAAGGGATGATGTCAAGGTTAGACCTTTAACGTCAGTCGTCGCTGTCGCTCTGCAAAACCGCCAAGAAAGCCTTCTGGGGAATGGGCACATTCCCCACCAGTTTCATGCGTTTTTTACCCGCCTTCTGCTTTTCCAAGAGCTTGCGTTTGCGCGACACGTCACCGCCGTAGCACTTGGAGGTGACATCCTTGCGGAAGGCGTTTATGGTGCTGCGGGCGATTATCTTGGCGCCGATGGCCCCCTGGATGGCGATCTTGAACTGCTGGCGGGGGATGCTGTCCTTGAGCTTGTTGACCGCGTGCAGGCCCCGCAGCCGGGCCCGGTCGGCATGCACCAGCATGGACAGGGCGTCCACCTTTTCGCCGTTGACCAAAATGTCCAGGCGCACCAGGTCGGACCGGCGGTAGCCGATCATCTCGTAGTCAAAGGAGCCGTAGCCCTGGGTCACCGTCTTGAGCTTGTCGTAGAAGTCGTAGATCACCTCGGCCAGGGGCAGGTCCACCGTAAGCTCCACCCGGCCCGGACTGGGGTAATGCAGGCTGGTGTTCTCGCCCCGGCGGTCCAGGCAAAGGGGCATCATCACCCCGATGTAGCGCTCGGGCATGAGGATGGAGGCTTTTACAAAGGGCTCCTCGCAATAATCGATGGAGGCCGGGTCCGGGTAGTAGGCCGGATTTTCTATCTCCATCTCGGTGCCGTCGTGCAGGTAGATCTGATAGCGCACGCTGGGGGTGGTGAGGATCAGCGACAGGCCGAACTCCCGCTCCAGGCGCTCCTGCACCACTTCCAAATGCAACAGGCCCAAAAAGCCGCAGCGGAAGCCGAAGCCCAGGGCCTGGGAGGAGTCCTTTTGGAAGATGAGGCTGGCGTCGTTGAGCTGAAGCTTGTCCAGGGCGTCGGCCAGGTCGGGATAGTCGTCGGTGGCCACGGGGTAGATGGAGGAAAACACCACCGGCTTGGCTTCGCGGAAGCCGGGCAAAGGCTCGGCGGCCGGAGCGTCGGCATCGGTGATGGTGTCTCCGATGTTGGTGTCGGCCACGGTCTTGACCCCGGCCACCACATAGCCCACCTGCCCCGCCCTGAGCTCGGCCTTGGCGATGCGCTTCAGCTGCATCACCCCCACTTCCTCCACCTTGTGGGTGGTCCCGCCGTGCATGAAGTGGATGCTGCGCCCCTGGCGCAGAGTGCCCTGCATCACCCGCACAAAAATCACGGTGCCCCGGTAGGGGTCGTACTGGGCGTCGAAGATAAGAGCCTGCAAGGGCGCGGCGGGGTCCCCGGTGGGCGGAGGCAGATTCTTGACGATGGCCTCCAGCACCTCCGGCACGTTTTGGCCGGTCTTGGCCGACACCGCCACCGCCGCCTCGCCGTCCAGGCCCAGGTCGTCGTTTATCTGGCGGCGGGCCTCCTCCACGTCGGCGCTGATAAGATCGATCTTGTTGATGACCGGCACCACTTCCAGGTCGTGCTCCAGGGCCATGTACAGGTTGGCCAAGGTCTGGGCCTCCACCCCCTGGGAGGCATCCACCACCAACAGCACCCCCTCCACCGAAGACAGGGCCCGGCTGACCTCGTAGGAGAAGTCCACGTGCCCCGGGGTGTCGATGAGGTTCAGCTCGTACACCTCGCCGTCGGCGGCGGTGTAAGGCAGGGTTATGGCCTGGCTCTTGATGGTTATGCCCCGCTCACGCTCCAGATACATGCCGTCCAGGAGCTGGTCCTGGAAGTCCCGGTCGCTCACCCCACCGCAAAGTTGGATGAGCCTGTCGGCCAGGGTAGATTTGCCGTGGTCGATATGGGCAATGATGGAGAAATTGCGGGTGTGGGCCTTGTCAGCCAAGCTTACCTCATGAATTTAGTGGTTTGTGCCAGGGTGAGCTTAACCTCTGGCCGCGGTTTCGTCAAATGCTCCGGTCCCTTGGGTGGAGCCGCCTCGCCGAGGCCCGTTTATACTGGCTAATATTTTAATTGCGAATTAATTTATAATAATAGTAAATTAGTCCTGGCCGCTCTGGGCCCATCCAAAACACAGGGAGGAACGCCATGTCCTTGGAGCCCATCCCCCAAGATGGCCAAGCCGCCTCTGCTCGTGTGGGCGCGGCGCCCACCCAGGCCGCCCTTTTGGTGGATGAAAGCGGTTATCTTTCCAGCCACAGCCTGAACGTGCTGGGCTTTTTGGGCTATGCGGCGGGCCAAGCCCCCAAGCGCATCAATCTGCTTACCCATTTAGCTTCCTGGGACCGCGAACGCGCCGGCCGGGACCTGGGCCAAAGCCTGACTACCGGCAAGGAGCACCAGGGCTTCTACACCCTGATGCGGGCCGACGGCAAATCCTTCCCGGTGCGCCTGACCTGCGCCCCCTGCCATTGCTCGGGGAGGCCCTCGGGGCTTAAAATCTCTCTGGACTGCTGCTAGGCCGCCCCTTATCAGGCCCCTCGCCCGAACGGCGGCTGGCTCCCCTGCGGGCGCCGCCCGCCCGGCTTGCATGGTCCACGAAGCTATGTTAGGTTAAATAAAGGATAATTTGACCGCCCCCAATAACTCTAAACGCAAAGTTTAAGCTTATAAGTCTTCTCCACCTTCTCTGAGCAACGGCCAGAAGGGTGGAGTTTCTTTTTTTGGGGGCCCGGCGCCGCCGCCAAACGGCGCCAAACACCTAAGCGGCAGCAGGCCCGGCGGGCCTCAAAGCCACGGAAAGGGAGACTCCATAATGTGCACCATCTGCGGACATTTCGTCCAAGGAGGCCACATCTGTTCCAGTGACATCTACGACATGCTCAAAAAGATGGACCACCGGGGGCCTGACACCCACGGAGTCTATCTGGACAATGAGACCCACCGGGCGCGCAAGGTGGACGACCTGCGCGGGGAGCTTACCCAGGACGCCCACATCGCCCTGGGCCACTCCCGCCTGCGCATCGTGGGCCGTGAACAGAGCACCCAGCCCTACACCTCTTGCGACGGCCGCCTGGCCTTGATCCACAACGGCGAGATCTACAACTATCAAAAGCTGCGCACCCTGCTCTACAAGCAGCACGACATAAAGACCACCAGCGACAGCGAGGTGATCGTGCACCTGCTGGAGGAGTCCTACCGGGGCGACCTGGTGGACGCGGTCAAGCAGATCGTGGGCCTGTTGGACGGCATGTACGCCCTGGCGGTCACCGATGGCAAGTCAGTGGTGGTTGCTCGAGACCCCATCGGCAAAAAGCCCCTCTACTACATCCAGAACGGCCCGGTCACCTACTTCGCCTCGGAGAAGAAGGCCCTGTGGAACGGCCAAGACGAGCCGGTGCGCCTGAACCCCGGCGAGCTGTTGTGCATCGACGACCAGGGCCCCAAGGTGGAGGGCGGCTACCGGTTGGAGATGCCCCAGATCGACATCGTGGACTTTCGCCAGGCGGTGGAGGAATACAAGAAGGTGCTCACCCGTTCGGTGTCCAAGCGCCTGACCGGACTCACCGAGTCCACCCTGGGGGTGATCTTCTCCGGTGGCATCGACAGCGTGCTGGTGGCCAACCTCTTGATGCGCGAGGGCAAGAACATCGTGTGCTACTGCACCGGCACCGCCGACAGCGCCGACGTGCAGGCCGCCGAGGCGGTGGCCAAGGACCTGGGCCTGGTGCTCAAGACCTCCATCATCGACGAGGCCACGGTGGAGGCTCTGCTGCCCGAGGTGATCGAGAACGTGGAGGAGAGCGGCCTGTTGCAGGTTGAGGTGGCCATACCCATGTACCTGGCCGCCAAGCTGGCCGCGGCCGACGGCATCAGGGTGATGTACACCGGCCAGGCGGCGGACGAGCTGTTCGCGGGCTACCCCTGGTACAACGACGTTTTGGCAGAGCACGGCTATCTGCGCCTGCACGAGAAGCTATGGGAAGACATCGGCATGCTCTACACCGACACCCTGGAGCGCGAGGACAAGCTGACCATGGCCCACAGCATCGAGCTGAGGGCCCCCTATTTGGACCGCGACGTGATCCTCACCGCCATGCGCATTTCCCCGCGCCTCAAGCTGGAAGGAGCCGAGGACAACCTGCGCAAGCGGGTGCATCGCCAGGCCTCGGCCGAGCTGGGCGTGCCGCCCTACCTGGCCTTCCGCACCAAGGACCCGGCCCAGTCCGGCTCGGGCATCCACCAGATCATCCAGAACATCGCCGCCTCCAAGGCCGGGGTGATCAAGGACGAGGTGGTGGACAAGAACATCGCCAGGGACAAGGGCAGCATCTACCGCTACGGCGACGAGTACGAGCACTACGGCGAGAGCCGGGCCCGCTTCTACCTGCAGCAGATCGAGGACGACATAAGGCGGCGCTTCATCCCACCCTTCCTGGACCACGACACCACCCAGGCCCCGGCGGCGTAGGAGGAATATGCGCATCACCCTGGCCCAGATAAACTTCGATCCCGAGGATGTGGAAGGCCACGTTAAGCGGCTCAAGAAGATCATCGCCCAAGAGCGCCTCAGCGACCTGATCGTGTTCCCCGAGCTGATCCTGCACGGCCACCCTTCCCAGGTGAAGCCCGAGGGTTTCCTCTACCGCAAGGTGAAGTGCGCCATCCACGGCGCATCCCAGGATATTTACCAGCATATAAAGCGGTGCGGGGCCAGGGTGGTGCTGGGCGAGCTGAAGCGCGAGGGCGACGGGTTCCTGAACCTGGCCACCTACGTGGACGCACGCGGCGCCAAGAGCTACGCCAAGACCCACGTGCACTGGACCGAGAACTTCCGGCCCGGAGGCAGGCTCAACGTGTTCAGCACCCCCTTCGGGCGCATGGGGCTCAACATCTGCTATGACTCGGCCTTTGACGAGGTGTGGCGGGTGCTGGCCCTGAACGGGGCCCGGCTGGTGGTGAACATCTCGGCGGTGCCCGGCCACTTCCCAGTGACCTACATGCGCCGGCGCATGCAGGCGGCGGCGGTGTTCAACCAGTATTTCGTGGTCTACGTGAACCGCCCCGGCCCGGTGTTTTCCGGGGGTAGCGCGGTGTACGACCCCCACGGCGACGAACTGTTGGCCCTGGGCGGCGGCGAGGAGGTCGGCCAGGTGGAGCTGGACCTGGGGCAGGCCGAAGCCTGGCGGGAGCAGGAGCCTATTTACCCCAACCGCCGTCCCCTGCTCTACCGCCGAGTGGCCAGCCGCAACAAGGAGATCCCCGGCCCCAAGCGAGAGCGGCACTTGAAGGTGGTGGGTTAGGCGCAGCCGCCTATTTAGGCCCCAGGGTGATGTCGCCGTAATAGCCCACCGCCTGGTCTTTGGTGTTGTCGCTGTCGGTCATCACCGCGATGGCCCCGATGGCCCCCGGCTCTTCCCCAAAACAACGGCGAAAATCGGCGGCCAGGTCCCGGCGGTGGCTCACCCATTGGCCGGCCCGGCCGTCGCCGCTGTTGAGCGCCATCATCATCACGTTGTCCCCGGCAAAGGCGTTGGGCCACACCCGGCCCACGGGCAACTGGTTGGCCCACACGTAAGTCAGGGCCCGGGTGTTCCAAAACAAAAAGGAGGGGAACACCACGTAGACCCGGGCCGCGAAGTCGTCGCCGGCCTTGGTGCGGCCGTCGCCCCCCGGCAGGGTGCCTTGTATCTTCCAGGACCAGGAGAGCATGGGGGTCTTGGCCGGGTCGGCCTCGATTTTTTTGATCAGGGCCGAGGCGCTGCCGTGGCTCACCGCCTTGAGCACCTTGCGGCCGTCCATCTCCACCAGGCCGTAGGTGGTCAGGCCCTTGAACTCCTCGGACTCCCAGCCGGCCAGGTCGCCCCCGCTGAAGTACCCCACGGTGAGCACACCCGCCGCCGCTCCCATGGCCAGGGCTGACAGGGCCAGCAGAACCGTACCCAGGAGCCGCTTCACGGCTTTTGCGCCCGCCCCGGCCCCCGGGCCACCAGGCCGGTGCAGGGGCAGTGGATGATCTCCCCCTCCCAGGGCCCCCCAGGGCTCACCGCCGCGCGCATGGCCTCCCAGCCGGGGCAGCCCCGGCACAACACCCGCTCCCGCCCCATGCAGGGAGGCGGGGGGGCCTTGCGCAGGATGGTTAATGTCGGCAATGCCGGTTTGGTCTCCATGAAATTCATTTTAGCACCATCGCCCGTTCCGGGTCCCTTGGTTCAGGGACGGGCGTGGCGCACCACCAGCACCAGGCGCAGATGGCCTCCGGTGTGGGGCACCCTGAGGGAATAGCCGCTTTTGGGGCTGGTCAGCAGAGCCCCGTTGTGGGGGGGCCGGGCGGCGGCCTCGCCGGCCAATTTGAGCACCTCGGCCAGGGCCCGGGGCGGGTAGGCGCCCTGGCTGGCCGCCTCCACCAGCTTGCCCAACTCATCGCGAGCGGTCAGGGCCTGGTCGGTGGCCGCGCTCAGGGCGCCGCCGGAGCCCGCCGCCTTTACCATCATCACCGGACCGGGCTGCTTGCCCCAGCCCTGGGGCAGGCTCACCCACAAGCTCACGCCGTCCACGGGCTTTTTATAGACCAACTCGCCCTCCTGGTTGGGGGGCGCGGGGCTGAAACCCAGATGAGGCAAAAGCTTGGCCAGGGGATTTTCCGGCTGGGAAGAGCAGGCGGCCAGCAGGAGCAGGGCCGGCAGGAGCCAAGGATAAAGCCGTGGTCGCAAGGCATCGCCTCCAGGCGGGGGGGCTGACAGTGGCAATACTTTTAATGTTACCGGAATCATTGCCCAAGGCCTGGCCCAACTATAGAAGGTTGAGCTTCCGGCGGATGATATGCCGCTCTTTAGTCCTGGCCCTTCCTTCCATGGTCAAGTGGTCTTTTTGCTGAAACCATCTTAACCGGAAGGCCATGACCCCTTACTCTGGGTCCCTAGCCTGTCAACGCTTTTCTCAACGAGGGCGCCTTACCGGACAACAACCGGAGAGATCCTAGCCGCATTAACCGGAGTTATTTTTTGATTTTTTAATTAACGATCCTTACCCTCGGAATCCTTGCTTTCTTTCTTGTGCTCTTTATACCAATCTTCATGGCCATAAAGCGATTCCACGCAATCAGGACATATAGCATGGCTAAATTCAGCTTCGGAATGATTCTGAATGTATTCTTCCAAAATGGTCCAATAGCCTTTATCACTCCGAATTTTTTTACAGTAAGAGCAGATAGGCAGCAAACCACTCAATCTTTTTACTTCTGCCAGGGCTCTTTCAAGTTCCAGTATCAGTTTTGCCTTTTCCTCATCCGCTTTTTTCCGTTCACTAATATCTTTAAAGATACTAATAATAACCTGTTGACCATTAATTATGGCGGAACGTCCAGAAATCTCCACAGAGACAATCGTCCCATCTTTTTTTTTAACTTTTCGCTCCAGAAATATCTCACCCCCGGGCACTAATGCATTTTTCAGTATTTTCATTGTGCCTTCAGGGTCAGGGCTGATATTTTGGGGCGGCATGGCAAGCAGCTCTTCTTTTGAATAGCCGGACAATTCCACTAGGGCTTTATTTACATCAATTATTGCTCTTTTCCTGGGATTGACAACCCACATTCCATCTCTGGCTTCATCGAATAGTGTTTTATACAATTCAGCCCTTCCGGTTGTAACTATAATCCCAAATTATGCGGCAACCACGCCGCCTCTCCCCTTTTGAGCCTTCCGATGATCTCGGTGCATGCCATTACTCGCCTGGGCGGCATCCAAAGGATTCATGACCTGCCAGTCAAGGCGGTTTACCACGCGGTTTACCACAGGGAACCCAACTGAAATCTACACTGCCCTGATTCCAAGCACAACAAACGTTCTTGTTTTGGTGGTCAAACGCGCGCCGTCATCTCAGCCAGTGCCAAGCGCGTCTCAATGGTGGCGGGCCGTGGGACTTCCTGGCCATGCGCGGCAGGTTGTAGGCCAGGACTCCCGGCCGGGCCGCCAGGGGCAGGTGGCGGGCCGGCCGGGGATGGGAGGCGGGTTAATCGTTGCTCTTACATGCGCCAAGGTCTAAGCGATGCCGCCAACGCACCCAATACCGGCACAGCCAGGGAGTGTCAGGCAAGGCGGCAGGCAAACGAGGGACGCAGGCGTAGTATACTTACGCCGAGGACCGAGTGACGCCGCCAACGCAGCATGACGCTTCCTGGCGAAGCCGGGCGCGCGGCTCGCCCTAGCCATTACCCTCGGCCAGGAACATCTCCTTGAGCTTGTACTTCTCCACCTTGTAGGTGGGGGTCTGGGGCAGCTCGTCCACGAAGCGGATGTGGCGGGGGCGCATGTAGGCGGGCATCTCCCGCTCCAGCCAAGGCCTGAGATCCTCGAGGTCCAGGCGTTGCCCCTCGTCCACCACGATGTAGACCACGATGTCGTCCTCCAGGCCCTCGGCGGCGGGCACCGGGAAGGCGGCGGACATGCGCACCTTGGGATGGGTGTTGAACACGTCCTCCACCTGGAAGGAGCTGATGTTCTCGCCCTTGACCCGAATGAAGCCGCCCATGCGGTCGACGAAGTAGAACATGCCGTTCTCGTCGCGCCGGGCGCCGTCGCCGGTGTGGAACCACAGGTTGCGGGTGGTGGCCGCCGTGGCCTCGGGCTTGTTGAAGTATTCGTTTAAGAGCACGTAGGGCAGCCGTGGCCTGAGGCAGATCTGGCCGTACTGGCCCGCTGCCATATCCTGGTCGTGCTCGTCCATGATGGCCACCTGGTGCAGCATGCAGGCGCTGCCCATGTAGCCCTTGGGTATCTCCCGGCCGCCGGGGATGATGGGCATACCCAACTCCTTGGCCACCTGGTAGACCTCTTGCTTGCTGTAGCCCTTGGCGAACTCGGGCGGGGTGCCGCCGCCGTCGGTGGACTCGTCTATGATGCCCGCGCACACGTAGCCCACCTCGGTGGCCCCGTAGCCGACGTTGACGAAATCCAGGCCGAAGCGCTGGGCGAATACGTGGTGATACTCGGGCAGGGGCTGCATATGCACCCGGCGCAGGGTGTTGTCCCGGTCGTCGGGCCGGGGCTCGGCCTTTAAGAGCCAGGGCATCATCACGTCCAAGAGCAGGGCCACGCTGGCACCGCTGGTCTTGATGCGCCGCCAAAAATCACTGGCGCTGAAGCGGTCCCACAACGACACGGTGCAGCCCCGCCAGGCGGCCCGGCCCACCAGGGAGAAGGCCCCGCCAATGTGGTACATGGGCAAATCGCAATAGGCCACATCGTCCGGGTGCAGCATGCGCACCCCGTAGTAGCAGTAGTTCTGCAGCCAGCGGAAGGACTGCACCACCCCCTTGGGAGGGCCGGTGGTGCCCGAGGTGTAGACGATGTTGGCGGTGTCCCAGAAGTTGATCTCCACCCCGGGGTTGGCGGGATTGCCCTCCAACAGGTCGGCGAAGGCTATCTCCTCGAAGGGAGGCTCCAGGCGAAGGGAGGCGCTTTCTGGATCGTAGTCGTGCTCTTGGGGCGTGGGACGATGGATCACCACCTTGGAGAAGGGGAGGTCGTCCTTGATCTGGTTGAGCAGGGGCTCGCGGCCGCTCTCGGTTATAAGGAGCTTGGGCGCGGTGTCGCTGAGCTGGTAGGAGAGCAGGCGGCCCTTGTACAGGAAGTTGATGGGGCAAAACACCGCCCCCAATTTCCACAGGGCGTACATGGACAGCACCGTGACCATGGGGTTTTTGAGGAACAGGCTCACCCGGTCGCCCTTTTCCACCCCCAGGCCCCGCAGGTTGTGGGCCACGCAGTTGGCCAGGCGGTTGAACCGGGCGTAGGTGTAGGAGGCCTCCTCCTCGCCGTAGTATATGAACACCTTGTCCGGCTGGGTGGCGGCCCAGTGCTCAACCTTCTCCACGATCAGGCCCATGGCGGCCAGTTTTTCATTCAGCTCCCGGGAATCCATCGGTTGCTTCTCCTGGGTTGAGGCCCGGCGTCCACCGTGGCGGCCGGGCGTGGGGAGTTTAACTATTTTTCCTCGGAAGCCAGGTATTGCATGAGATCCTGGTAGGTGTTGGGCAGTTGAGGAGAAAAACGCAAATAACTGGAGGTCGGGTAGCGCATGCCGAAGCGGTGGGTGTCCTCCAGGCCGGTCAGCACCTCATCCACCTTGCCCGCCGGGATGGTGAAGGCCATCTCGTCGTCCTGGGTGAGGGCGAAGATGCGGTCGCCGGCCCCGCACACCACCATCTGGCACTCGCCGGTGATCAGCGCCTTGCTCACATAGGTGCCGCAGCCCACCGCCCCCAGGCTGTTGCTGACCACCGCCTCGCCGGTCATGTAGATCGTCGCCTGCACCAGGCGCATCATCTGGGCCGGGTTGCCGTAGATGATGACGAGCTGGGGTTCGAACTCGGCCTCGGCCAGGGGGGCGGCCATGATATAGGCGTAGCGGCCATGCTCCAGCTTGGGCAGGTTGGCCGCGATCTTGGCCCTGGCCTGTTTGCTGCGCACCCAGAAGGGCACCTCCGCCTCGCCGGACATATAGCGGTCCTTGGGGGGCACGAAACCCATGGCCAGGGCCCCCAGGGGGCAGGTCATCTCCCCGGGCCCCAGCAGCACCTTCCAGCCGTAGCGGCGGGCCAGGGACACCCCTTGGCAAAGGGGCATGGGGGTGCGTTTGTCCTTCATGGCCTGAAATGCCTCGGGAAGCTCTTCGCCCTTTTCGGCCATGCGCAGGGCCACGGGGAAGGTTTGCAGACGCAGAAACTTATTCAGCTTGTCCGCGATCATATTGTAGTCGGGCATGGGGCTCCTCCTTGCATTAAACCGGCTGGGCCGCGCTATCGGGCAGGGCCACCCTGGCGGTGCCTGCGGCCACCTCCTCGCCCCGCTGGTTGGTGCATTGCAATTCCAAATCAGCCACCGCCTGGCCGCCCACGTGTTTCTTGGCGGCCACCCGGCCCCCCAGCCACACAATGTCGCCGAAGCGCACGAAGCCACCCAGGCGCACCTCCAGGCTCACCAGGCGGCCGGCGTCGCCCATCCAGTTGGTGACAGGATGGGTGAACCAGGCCACCCTCTGGAAACCGACATCCATGGGCAGGGGCGAGCCCATTAGGATGCGCGCCCCGGCGGGCTCCATGTGGCTCATGGCTATGGGCTCGGGCGCGCCGCTGGCCGGGTCGATGTAGGCCAGGCCGGGGTTGTCCAACAGGTGCATCAGCTTGGGGCCGTGGGCCAGGGCCGCCCGGTGCCAGGCGATGCCCGCGGCCCAAGCCACCATGTCCGACAGGGACAGGGGGCCCTTGATCACCGGGGGCACCTCGTCGCCCACGGCCACATCCCGCCAATAGCGCGGCTGGGCTCCCCGGGGCTTTTCGGTCCGGATGGCCTCATAGATCTCGGCGAGCTTCTCGGGGCTGTAGGGCTCGCGCTGGGGCACCGCCGGGGCGGCCTCGCCGGACGGCTTCTTTTTCTTGCCCCCGCCCAGCTTGACCCGGGAGCGCATCATATCCCAGCGGCAGGAGCCGGCCACCTCGCCGCGCTGGTCGCGGTAGCGCAGCACCCCCTGCTGGAACACCCGCACCGGATGGCAGGGCTTGGTCTTGTCGGCCAGGGGCAACAGCTCGTTGTCCACGGTGAAGCTGTCCCCGGCGCGCATCACCCCGTTCCACTCCCAGCGGGCCCCCACGAAGAAGGCGATGAGCCCGGGCAGGCCCACGATGGCTTGGCCCTCGCACACCGCGTTCAAAAAGGCGGGCGGGGCCAATACGCCGCCCCACCCGGTGGCCGAGGCGTACTGGGCATCGCACCACAGGGGGTTCAGGTCGCCCAGGCCCTGGGCGAACTGACGGATGGCCTCGGGGGTGGCCACCCGCTGGCACACCGGCGCCGAAAGCACCTCGCCCACCATGCGCTCGCGGTACTTGGCCAGGCCCCGCTCGATAATTTGGCTGATGTCCGGCTTGCTCACCGGCTCCTCCCTACTTGAAAACGCCTTCTTCGTCCAGGCGCTGGTATTCCTCGCGGCCCAGGCCCAACAGGCCCTGGCATATTTCCCTGGTGTGCTCGCCCAGGCAGGGAGAGCGCTCCACCACCTGGGGCGAGGCGGAAAACTCCATGGAGTGGGCCGCGTAGTCCACCTGGCCCATCACCGGATGCCCCCGCCGGGAGTAATACTGGTCGAATGCGAGTTGGGGGTCCTCGCCCAGGTCGCGGCCGTCGTTGGCCACCCCGGCGGGCACCTTCAGAGACTGCAACAGCTCCATCACCTGGTGGGCTTGGCGGGGCTCGGTCCACTGGGCGATGCGTTGGTCCAACTCCTCGGCCCGGGCCAAGCGGCCCTCCAGGCGCTCCAGTTCCTGGTCCAAGGCCCATTCTGGCGAACCCATGGCATGCACCAGGCCCTTCCACTGGCGGTCGTCCATCACCGAGATGGCCACCCAGCGGTCCTTGCCCGCGCAGGGGTAGACCCCGTGGGGGGCGGCCTGGGAATCGCGGTTGCCCTGGCGCTGGGCCACCCGCCCGGTGAGGGCATGGTCCAGGAGGGCCGGCGCCACGAACTGCACGCTGGCCTCCAACTGGGCCGCGTCCAGATAGACCCCCTGGCCGGTCCGCCGCCGGCGGTCCAGGGCGCTGACGATGGCCAGCAAGTTGAGCCGGGGCACCAGGTAGTCGGTGTAGGAGCCGTAGGGGCCGCAGGGCTTGCGGTCCGGCCAGCCGCAGTGGTAGGTCAGGCCGCTGATGGCGGTCAGCGGCACCCCGTAGCCGGGCATGGAGCGAAGGGCCCCGGTCTGGCCGTACATGCAGGAACTGAGCATGATGAGGTCCGGCTTCACCTTGACCAGATCATCATAGCCCAGGCCCCACTTGGCCATCACCCCGGCGGTGTAGCTGTCCAGCACCACGTCGGCCGTGGCCGCCAGCCGCTTGGCCAGCTCCCGCCCCTGGGGATGCTTCATATTCAGGGCGATGCTTTTCTTGCCGGCGTTTTCCCGTCCGAAGAACAGAGAGTTGTCCAGATCAACCTTGTCGTCCTTGAAGGGCGTCATAGAGCGGATGATGTCGGGCCGGGTGCGGGTTTCCACCTTGATGACCTCGGCCCCGTATCCTCCCGCCCAGGATGTGGTCAGGGGGCCCACCACCGCCCAGCCGAACTCCACCATGCGCACGCCTTGCAGGATGGCCGTCTGCTTTTCCATGGCTAGCGCCCCCCTTCCAGGCCCAGAGAGGCGAAGACCTCCTGGTTGTGCTGGCCCAGGGTGGGGGCCGGTCCGCGCACCTGGCAAAGGTTTTCCTCGGTCTTCACGAAAGGCCCGGGCAGGGTCAGCTCCTGGTCAAAGGCGGGATGGGCCAGGCGCACCCAGAAACCCCGCTCGGCCAGCTGGGCCTCGGCCAAGACCCCGGAGGCGTCGTTGACCGGGTAGACCATCACCCGCCGCTTGACCCCCTCGTCCCACAGTTGGCGCTGGGTGTGCTTGGCGAAAAAGGCGGCCACCGGCTCCACCACGCCTTGGTCCACCTCCTGCTGGGGCGTGTGGCCGATGTCGAACTTGGGCCAGTCCATGGCCAGCATGTACCCGCTGCCCATGCCCTGGTCATACATCCATTTGGTCAGGGCCGGGTTGCTCACCGCGCCCATCTGCCCGCCGAAAAGATAAAAGGCCACGTAGCCGTCGGCGCAGGGCCAGATCAAAGGAGTGGTGGTGCCCAGGGGCGGAATGCGCAGGGCGCTGCCCTGGCGCCTGAGCACCCGGCCACGGGCGTCCCACAGGATGTGGGCGGCGTAGGCCACCCGCTCCAGGGCCTTGAAGGCCGAAACCACCACCCGCTGGCCCTGGCCGGCGCGGCCCCGGTGGAACAGGGCCATGGCCGCCCCGGTGGCCGCGTCGGCCCCTGCGTGCAGCCAGGACTGGGGCAGGCTTATGCGCACCGGGGGGCGGTCCGGGTCGCCGCAGATGTGGAGCAGGCCGGACAGGGCCCAGATCACCAGATCGCTGGCCACGAAATCGCGGTAGGGCCCAGCATCGCCAAAGGGGGTGATGGACACCATGACCAAATCCGGCCGCACCCGGCAAAGCTCCTGAAAGCCCAGGCCCATCTGATCCAGGCAGTCCGGGGGATAAGCCTCGATCACCACGTCGGCGGTGGCCGCCAGCTCCATGAAAACATCCCGCCCCTTGTAGGTCTCCAGGTCCAGGATCACGCTTTTCTTGCCGGTGTTCATGGCCTGCCACAACAGGCTGGCCTCCACGGGGTCCACCCCCGGGGCCATGGGCCCCAATTGGCGGGCCGGGTCGCCGGCGGGAGGCTCCACCTTGATCACCTCGGCCCCCATATCGGCCAGGAGTTTGCCCGCGAAAAGGCTCTCCTGCCCGCCCAGCTCCAGCACCCGGTATCCACCCAGAAACCCCGCGCCCGCCGGAGCCAACCCCTCCACTCGTTGGCCTTGCCGCAAAGCTAGCCTCCCTACTGTCCCATCATGGTATTGGGCAGCCACAGAGTGATCTCCGGCCAAATAATCAGCACGGCCAGCGTCAGGATGTCCATGGCCACGAACCAACCCACACCCTTGAAAATGGTTTCCAGGGGTATGGTCTCGCCCACCACGCCTTTGATCACGTAGACGTTCAGGCCCACCGGTGGAGTGATCAGGCCGATCTCCAGATACTTGATCATGATGATGCCGAACCACACCGGGGAGAAACCCAGTTGGTCCATCACCGGAAAGACGATGGGCAGAGTCAGAAGCATCACCCCAATGGAGTCCAGGAACATGCCCAAAAGGATGTAGACCAGGCTTATGCCCGCCAGCACTACCATGGGGTGGACGTTCATGCCCAGAATGGTCTCGCAGATGGCGTTGGGGAGATCGCTGATGCCGATGAACTTGGTGAAGAACACCGCTCCCAGGGCGATGGCGAATATCTGGGAGGTGCTGCGCACCGTGTCGCTCATGGAACTTTTCAGGGTGGGCCAGGAAATCTTGCCGCTGATCAGGGCCACCACAAAGGCTCCGGCCGCGCCCACGCCGCCGGCCTCGGTGGGAGTGAACAGCCCGAAGTAGATTCCCCCGATCACCAGCACGAACAAAGACAGGATGCCCCAGGTGCCCTTGAGGGAAACCAGACGCTGACGCCAGGTGACCCGCACGGCCACCGGCGGGCAGAGCTTCTTGTTGGCCACCGCCCGCGCCCAGATCATGCCCATGTAGATAAGCGCCGAAAGCACGCCGGGGATGAAGCCAGCGATCAAAAGGCGGCCGATGGAGGTTTCGGTGAGAGCCCCGTAGAGGATCAAGAGGATGCTGGGCGGGATCAGGGAGCCGATGGTGCCCGCCGCGGCCACCGCCCCGCTGGCCAGGCCCTTGTCGTACTTGTGCTCGAGCATCTCGGGTATGGCCACCTTGCCCATCATGGCCGCCGTGGCCAGGGACGAACCGCTGGCCGCGGCAAAGGCGGCGCAACCGGCCACCGAGGCGATGGCCAGGCCCCCGGGCACCCGGGAGAGCCAATAGCGGGCGGTCTTGTACACGTCCTTGGTAAGCCCGGCATGGTGGGCCAAATAGCCCATGAGCAGGAACAAGGGAATGGTGGTCAGGATGAAGTTGGCGATGAAACTGAAGGGGATGAGCCCCAGCAGCCCTCCGGTGGCCTGCCAACCCATGATTTGCCAGTAGCCGCCGATGCCCACGATGGTCAGGGCGAAAGCCACATGCACCCTGAAGGCGATGAGCACCAGGACCACCCCGACGCCGATGAGCCCAACCATCCAGCTATCCACGAGGCACCTCCTGATCGGCCTCGCGGCCCGCGATCTGGGGCAGGTTCTCCAGGGCGTCCAGCAACAACTCGATGCAAAAGGCCAGGCACCCGATGGGGATGATCCACTTGCTCAACCACACCGGCATGTCGATGATGCCCGAGATGTACTCGCGCACCTCGGTGGCCATGATGGCCCGCTGGAGGCTGTAGATTCCGATGAGGCCGTAGGCCACGAAGCCGACGATCAGGGAGAAGGTGTCCAGCACCGCCTTGACCCGCGAGGACAGGCGTTCGGTGAACAAGGTGATGAACACGTGTTCCTTTTTGCGCTGCACGTAGGCCAGGGGGAAAAAGACCACCGCCACCATGATGAAATAACTGTTTATCTCAAACACGGCCGGTATGGGCTTGTTGAAGATGTAGCGGCCTATGACGTCGGCGGTGACCAAAAACATCATGGGCAGCATCAGCAACACGGCCACACCCGTGAGCACATTCACGAAGGGGTTGAAGACGCGGCGAAACCCTGACAAGATCGCTTGGGCGAACACGGTTTATCCTGCCTGCAAGGGGTTGCGGAGTCTAAGACCCGATCCCGGGGCCCATGCCCCGGGATCGGACGCTTGCCTTCTTCGCGTTGGCTACTTGCCCCAGGGGTAGCCCTGGGTTTCCACCTGCTTCTTATACTTGGCCGCCAGGGACAGGAAGGTGTCCTGGGTCTTTTTGCCCGGCAATCCCCGCTCGTCCATGGCCTTGGCCCAGGCGTCCATGAAGGGCTTGGCCGCGGCCAGCCACTTGGCCCTTTGGTCCTGGTTCAGGTAGAGGAACTTCATGCCCTTCTTCTCGCCCAAGGGAATGACCTTCTTGCGCACGTCGATGAGGCCCTTGGCGTAGCGCTCCACGAACTCGTCGCTGACTTCGGTGAATATCTTCTGCAGTTCGGGAGAGAAGGTGTTCCACAGCGGCAGGTTGATGGCCAGGCCGTAGGAGCACAGTTCGCCGGCGTTGATGACGCTGTAGTACTTGATCACGTCCCAGTGCTTGTAGGCCTCCAGGATGAAGAAGTAGCTCTGGGTTGCGTCGGCGGTGCCGCGCATCAGGGCCTCGTAGACCTCGCCCTGGGTGAGCTTGATGGGCACCGCGCCCACCGCGTTCCAGAACTTGGCCCACTGGCCGCCGGCGAAGCGGATCTTCATGCCCTCGGTGTCGGAAGGCACGAACACTTCCTTCTTGGTGGTGCCCAGTTGGGTCATGCCGGTAACGAACGGAGCCAGCACCTTGACGTTGTACTTGGCCAACTCGTCGATCAGCGGCTTGTAGCTCTTGAACATCTCCCGCATGGTCGCCAGGCCCACGTAGGGGTCGTCGTGGCTGAAGGGCGGATCGCCCACGGTCCACAGGGGAGTCTTGGCCGGGTGGTAGATGCCCCAGGCGCCGCCCATGTCGGCGGTGCGGGCCCCGATGCCCTCCATGGCGTCGCCGGGCTTGAGCAGGGCGCCGGACCAGAAGAACTTGATCTTCACCTGGTCCTTGGAGCGCTTCTCTATCTCAGCGGCCCACCACTTCACCGCCTCGGCCCGCACCCCCTTGGGAGCGCCCTGGGCGGCGTAACGCAGCACCAGAGGTTTGTCTCCCGCCAAGGCCGGCCCCGCACCCAGGCCCACCCAGAGGCCCAGGGCCAAGACCAGCGTCACTATGCTGGAAAGTTTTACCCTCATGATATTCCCTCCCTTTGATCCGCCACGGCTTGGCGCCGCCAGCGAACCGGTTGACATCAGACCTTTTGCCCCCCTCCCGAGGGCGCTCCTATTGGTCGCCGCCTGGGGGCGGCGGCGGTGTCACGCTTCTTCCTGGTCCACTTGGTGCAACCGCTCGCGCACCTCGGTGAGGTGGGATTCCAGCAGGCTTTGGGCCAGCTGGCGGTCGCCCTTCTCAATGGCCCCTAAAATCTGTTCGTGGGCCTTGACCACCTTTTTCGAGGTCTCCAGGCTGGCCGGCACCCGGGTGAGGAAATCCAGGTGCACCGCCATGATCGACTCCAAGACCATGACGAAAACCGGGTTTCCCGTGGCCTTGGCCAAAAGCCCGTGAAACTGGGCGTTGGCCTCGGTGGCCAAGCGGCCGGCCTTTATTTGCTTCTGAGCCTGGGCAACGTTGGCCCTGAGCTTCTTGACATCTTCGGGGCCGGCGTTGGTCAGGGCGTAGTCCAGGATGATGCGCTCCACCTCCAGGCGAGCCTGGGTGATGGCCTCGATGCCCACCCGCCGCATGCGGAAGGCGTCGATGAAAAGGTCGCTGATGCGCCGGAGGATGGTGTCTTTGATGATGGTGCCGCCGCCGCCGCCGCGCTGCACGGTGATGAATCCCGACAGCTCCAGCAGGCGCAGGGCCTCGCGAATGGTCTGACGGCCCACGTTGAATTGTTGGGCCAGTTGGGTTTCGGGGGGGAGGCGGTCGCCCACCTTGAGGGTTCCGTCCAGGATCAATTCCTTGATGTTGCCCGAAACCTCTTCAAAGGTGCGCTTGTTTTTAACCGGGGTGAAGATTTGCTGGCTGGCTTTGGATGACTCCTGGTTCATTGACCGTCTCTCCCCGGGTTTGGCTGTACGTCTATATGAATGTCAGACATTCGTACTACCATGAATAACTGAAGCGGGTTCACGATGTCAACCATTTTTATTTTCCATTAAATTGAAGCGGTTATAACGGACGGCCGTTTAAAGGCCCGGCCGGGTGGGTTTCCCGGCCAGGCCGATGGGACTGCTCGGGGCTGCCCCGGTTCTTTTCCCGCTTGGCCCAAGGACCGCCCGGTCTACCCCTTTTTGGGCTCCAGGTCCTTCATCAAGGCCTGGTAGGAAGGAGGCATCTCGGTGTGGAAGCGCAGGTAGGGCGTCACCGGATAGCGCAGGCCCGCCCGGTCGGTGGCCTCCAGCCCCTGTAGCACCGGCTCCAGTTGGGCGGCGGGAATGGCGAAGGCCATCTCGTCGTCCTGGGCCATGGCGAAGATGCGGTCCCCGGCCCCGCAGGGCACCATCTGGCACTCGTTGGTGATGAGGGCCTGGCTTATGTAGCTGGCGCAGCCGATGCCCCCCAGGGCGGTGAAAGTCATGGACCGGCCGGTGTGGTGCACCAGGCTCTGCACCAGGCGCACCATCTGGGCCGGGTTGCCGTAGACGATCACCAGCTGGGGCTGCCAGTCGGCCTTGGCCAGGGGCGCGGCGATCAGATAACCCTGTTCGCGGTGGGGCAGCTTGGGGATGGCCTCGGCCACCACCGAGCGGGCCTGGTCGCTGCACACCCAGTTGGGCACCCCGGTGTGGCCGGACAGGAAATCCTGGGTGGGCGGGGCGAAGCCCAGGGCCACGGCCCCCAGGGGGCATACCATGTCCCCGGGCTTGAGGCACACCGTCCACCCGTAGCGCCGCACCAGGGTGATCCCTTGACACACCAGCATGGGGCTGGCCTTGTCCGCCAGTTTGGCAAAACTCCGGGGCAATTCCTCCCGGGAGCCGAACACGCTCAGGGCCACCGGATAGGTGGCCGGGCGCAGGAATTGGTTGAGCTTTTCATCCAGCTTTTTGGGCTCCATATTTTGCGCCTTCCCGCCTCGAGCCAAGGCCGGGCTTGCCTCCAGGCCGCGACAATGATTAAATCTCTACACTTCATTGGGAATTATAACCCCGGAGCGCCGGGCGGAGGCAAGCAAAGGCCATGGACCAGAAATCGCGCGAGATCAAGACCCACTGCTCCTACATGGATCACGGCGGCTGCGGGCTCATCGTCACCGTGGAGGATGGGCGCATCGTAAAGGTCAAAGGCGATCCCGACGGCTGGCTCAACCAGGGCTACGTGTGCCCCAAGGGCCTGGCCTCGCCAAAGCGCCTGGACCACCCCAACCGCCTGCGCCATCCCCTGCGCCGCGCCGGGGAGCGGGGCTCGGGCCAATGGGAGCGCATCTCCTGGGACCGGGCCCTAGAAGAGATAAGCACCCGCCTGGACGGCATCCGCCAGCGCGACGGGGCCCGCGCCGTGGCCTTCGGCCTGGGCATGCCCAAGGGCCTGGACCACTTCGGCCAGATCCGCCTGGCCAACACCTTCGGCTCGCCCAACCTGGTGGCCAGCCAGGACGTGTGCCACGCCCCCCGGGAGATCACCGGGGTGCATACCTGCGGCTTCTACCCGGTGGTGGACTTCAAACAGCCCAGCGAGCTGGTGGTGCTGTGGGCCAGCAACGTCCCCGCCACCAACGAGGAGGGCGGCATCTGCTCCGCGCTGCTCAAGCAGGTGGGCCAGGGCACCAAGCTAATGGTCATAGACCCGCGCCGGGGCTCCCTGGCCGACAAGGCCGAGCTGTGGCTGCCGCTCAGGCCCGGCAGCGACGCGGCCCTGGCCCTGGGCATGCTCAACGTGATGATCACCGAAAAACTCTACGACGCCGAGTTCGTGGCCAATCACACCCACGGCTTTGCCGAGCTGGCCGCCCAGGTGGCCGGCTATCCCCCCGAGCGGGTGGCGGCCATCACCTGGCTGGAGCCGGAGCAGATACGCCAGGCGGCACGGCTCTACGCCAACGCCAAGCCGGCCGCCCTAGCCTGGGGCAACCCCATCGAACACACCAACAACGCCTTTCAGGCCGCCCGGGGCCTGGTGTGCCTCATGGCCCTGAGCGGCAACCTGGACGTGCCCGGCGGTAACCTCCAGCCCCTGGAGCCCAAGATCGCCGGACTGGGCCCCTATGTGCGTGCCGACCTGGTGCCCGACAAGCGCACCCAGATGCTCAGTGCGGCCCACGGGGTGATCCCCCGCTTCATGACCATCCCCCCCACCTATCTGCGCCGGGCCATCCTGGAGGGCAACCCCTACCCGGTGAAGGGGTTCTTTTCCATGGACACCAACCCGCTCATGGCCTGGGCCGACAGCCGCCTGACCAAGCGGGCCCTGGAGAGCCTGGAGTTCTTCGCTTGCGCCGAGCTGTTCATGACCCCCAGCGCGGCCCTGGCCGACGTGGTGCTGCCCGCGGCGGCCAGCCTGGAGTTCGACGACATCGGCCACTACGGCCTGGGCCACGGCTACATCCTGGCCCGGCCCCGGGTGGTGGACCCGCCGACCGAGTGCCGCCCGCCCATGCAGATATGCTGCGACCTGGGACAGCGCCTGGCCGGGGAGGATCTGTGGCCCGCCGACTACCGCGAGATGCTCAACATGGTGCTGGAGCCCAGCGGAATGAGCTGGGAGGAGTTCGTGGAGCGCGGCCATCTGCAAGGCCCGGAAAAGTTCCGCAAGTACCGTGACAAGGGTTTCAAGACCCCCAGCGGCAAGGTGGAGCTGCGCCTATCCACCGCCGAAAAATTCGGCCTGCCGCCCCTGCCCGCCTGGGACGGCTTCCCCGAGGACACAGACCCCGAGTTCCCCCTGGTGCTCACCGGCCGCAAGAACCGGGTGAGCCTGCACTCCTCCTACCGCTGGGTGGACGAGCTGCGGGCCAAGAACCCCGAGCCGGTGCTGGAGATGCATCCGGACGACGCGGCCAAGGCGGGCATAAGCGAGGGGGACGCGGTGCGCCTAAGCACCCGCCAGGGGAGCATCGTGCAGGTGGCCCGCCTCAGCCGGCGGGTGCGGCCCGGGGTGGTCTACGCCGAGCACGGCTGGTGGTTCCCCGAGGACCCCGATCCCCTGGGCGGCTGGGAGCGCTCCAACTTCAACCTGCTCACCAGCACGGCCAAGCTGGGCAAGGAGTTCGGCACGCCCAATATGGCGGCCCTGCCCTGCAAGGTTGAGAAAGTAGCCTGATCAGTTTAACCAAGCGGCAAGCAACGGGCCAGCGCTACACCACGTAGTGCTGGCCCGTTAAAATTTCCCTATCGATTCTTTTCTTCAGATCGCGGCCGGCCGTCCGCGCCAGGTGCGGCACAGCCAGGGAGTGTCAGGCAAGGCGGCGGTGAGCGCAGACCGAAGGCGTATTGCTAATACGCCGAGGTCTAAGCGATGCCGCCAACGCCGCATGGCGCTGCCTGGCGAAGCCGCTGCCGTTTACTCAACCAACGTAAACTTCCAGGCGCAGTACCACTCTTCGGGATGATCCGGCGGGCAGCCCACGCACTCGGTGGCGATGCGCTTGTCTATGCCGCGGGCGAACGAGGGGTATTCCACCATGCCCACCGAGTGGCAGGGGTAGTCGGCCAGGCCCCGGCGCTTGCGGGCCACCTGCACCCGGCACTCGTTCATCTGGAAGACGAAGCTGTGCTCGTCCACGTCGTGGATGGATT
>JAHJPG010000098.1 GCA_018819925.1 Pseudomonadota bacterium | reverse complement strand
GCTAAAATCCATTCTCATAGAAATAGAGCTGCTATGTATTCTACTGAATTAAACTATACCACAAAAGCCAATAGAGTGAGGCCCATGGACGGCCAGCGCAGTCAGCAAAGCCAGAAATGCAAGGCTTCAGTGATCTGCTGCTCTTAAACCGGTTCAAATTTTAAGATATGATTTTGGACCTATAGAGAGGCCGACAATGGCCAGGAAGCGGTATTAGCCCGGTTAGATAATCGGTAAACGGCGAAAGACGGAGATTGTTTTGCTAATTCCGCGAAGATGGCGGGTCTAACGTGACCTGCCCAGTCTGGACGTAAATTTGGACGTAAAGAGCTATACAGTAAGGTGCATTTTGGTGCAGAACGCTGCCATTTGCTGCAGCTAAGTGCTTGAAAATAGGCGGGGTGCGCATTATTCGATGGATTCGTAATCAGCAGGTCGACGGTTCGAATCCGCCCGCCGGCTCCAGTAATTTCAAATGGTTACAAAATTAATCTCGGCCCTGATATTTTCCTAGCAATCACATAGCAATCACTAGAACCGGTTTGGCCTTCTTTAGCCCACCAAGCGGACGATCGTTTACCGCCTGGGAGTCATAAAAGGGCAAATAAAGTCCAGGAAGGCCCTTATCTTTGCTACCCCTACCCCTGACCCCTCAGAAGCCATTTGGTGCGGTCCTAGGCGCTTAAGTGGCCCTTGGAAGCGGGTTGTAGACCAAAAAATTGTGCCTGTGCGGCAATGGTTGGCCGCAATGAGTCGGGGCAGGTAGATATCCCGCCATCACGCACACGTATATTCCGGAATACTACGTACGGGGAGGGGCAGACACGGGATTGGGTTCTATTAGTGAGACTAGGGGGGGGGTGTCGCCGGCCACCTCTCTCTGGGAATGAACATTAGCGATAGACATGCTTTCTAACCCGTGTCAAACAAAAGGCCCTTGTCGCACCCAACCACCAGGCGAAAAACCGGGCAAACCTATCGGGCCGCCGGGCCAGGTTTTGTGCTGGTGGAATAGCTGACACAAGCCCCATCGTGGCACTTAATAGTGCATTCTACTGGCACATCTTTGGTGTGTACAAAGGTAACATTTATGGGGACCATAGAAATTGCCGGAAGTTTGATGCCATGGCTATTATTACACATTATATCAGCTAGATAGCAGGCGCAATCGGGGCAGCCGACCCATTGAAAACTTTACTCCATCGAATGCCTAGCTAATAAAAAAGAAATGGGTATTACCCGTCAATAAGTATGGCTGTGCCGAAGGTGCACAATGATTAATCACCCCTTGAAACCCGCCTGATACAAAAGCCCTTAGTTCTCTGACAACAGAATAGAGCGAAAATGCGTAGGCCATGGGTGGCGGGTGGGGGTCTACAAATCAGAAGTCAACTGATTCGCTAAATTGGCACCTTGCTTATACAAGTGCCAATTTAGAGAAGCGGCGGAGCAGTGATGAGAACTTAGCATAAGTAACATTTGCGCGCTGCTACCATAACTGATACTTGCAGAACCTCCCTAAAGCCGCATCACCCATTACGTAATCGGAGGCCAGTGCCGGTTCTGGTTGTATGGGGAGGAGCACCGGTCGACCCAGGGCGGCTTTGTATTCGTTCCTATGGGAGTGCCGCACCGGATACTGACCACCGGCGCTGACGACTTCAATCTGCTGGTGATAATCACACCCCCACCGGAGGAGACCGCCGCCGCGCGCAAGTGATCGCCGATAAAATCGGGCTCGAAAGTTAGTGGGCTGGGAAGTCAAGACGGCCATTGCACTAAGCCTTAGGTCGCCTGCTTAAACCAGGCCGGGCGCGCAAAAAAAAACCAAGGGGCCGGTTCTAGTGAGCCGGCCCCTTGGTTTTTTCGTGAAGCTGACGATGCGGTAGCGGCTTACTTGCCTCGTTGTAAGTCCCTTGACCAGTAGAGTCTCCGCTTTTGACCTCTTTTTGCCAAATTTGCCCTTGACACGAGAGAGGCGGACTTATTAACATTTTAAATGTAGAAACGCGGTTCCGATTATCGGTATGAATGATCCCCGTCCTCCCCGCAAGGAAGTCTCATGAGGATTTACGAACACGAAGCCAAGCAACTGCTCCGGCAGGCCGGGATTCCAGTGCCGGGCTCGGAGCTGGCGGCCACAGCGGCCCAGTCCCAGGAGGCGGCCCAACGCCTGGGCGGCCCCGTGGTCCTGAAGCCCCAGACCATGATCAAGGCCCGAGGCAAGGCTGGGCTGATCGCCTTTGCCGACACGCCCCCAGAAGCCGGGCAAGCCGCCGCCGGCCTGCTGGGCCGGGAGCACGCGGGCGAGACCATCGACACCCTGCTGGTGGAGGCCAAAGTCGCCTTTGATCAGGAGCTGTATCTGGGCATCACCGTGGACTACACCGAGGGCTGCCCCGTGTTCATCGCCAGCCGCGAGGGTGGGGTGGAGATCGAGAGCGTGGCCAAGGCGCATCCCGAGCGGATCATCAAGCGGGCCATCTCTCCCAGCCAGGGGCTGACCCAGGAGCAGGCCGGGGAGATCGCCGACTTCCTGTGCCCGCCGGAAGAGGGAGGGGTGGATCGGAGCGACGAGCTGCGCCGCATCATCGCCGCGCTCTACGGCGTCTACAACAAGTTCGACTGCGAGATGCTGGAGGTCAACCCGCTGGTGCTGGCGGGCGGCTCTTTCCTGGCCCTGGACGCCACGGCGGCCATAGACGAGGACGCCCTGTTCCGCCAGGCCGAGATGGTGCGGCCCCGGGGGCAGAGCGAGGCCGAGTTCGAGTTGGAGAAGGACCACCGCAAGCGGGGCTGGACCTTCCTGCGCATGGAGGGCGACATCGGCATCCTCTCCAGCGGGGCGGGCATCACCATGGCCATCCTCGACCTGATGCGCGCCGGGGGTGGGCGTCCGGCCAACTTCCTGGACACCGCCCAGATGAACCGCCAGGGGATATACGACGCCTTCCACCTGTTCCTGGGCGACCCCGCCATCAAGACCGTGCTGGTCAACATCTTCGCCGGGCTAAACCGCTGCGACGACCTGGCCCTGGGCATCCAGGACTTCATGACCGAGTACCGTCCCTCCTTCCCGGTGGTGGTGCGCATGGTGGGCAACCGCGAGGACGAGGGCAGGGAGATTCTGCGCCAGGTGGGCATCGAGGCCATCGCGGGCCTGGAGGATTCGGTGACCCAGGTGATCAAGATTACGGAGGGCCTCTCGTGAGCATCATAGCTTTCAAGGACACCAAGGTCCTCGTCCAGGGCATCACCGGCAGCGCCGCCCGGCACCATACCAAGAACATGCTGGCCTACGGGACTCAGATCGTGGCCGGGGTGCGGCCGGGCGCCGGGGGCCAGGAAGTGGAGGGGGTGCCGGTGTTTAACAGCGTGGCCGAGGCCTGCGCCAGCCAGCCCATAGACGCCAGCATCCTGTTCATCCCCGCCGCCGGGGTGAAGGCCGCCGCCCTGGATGCCATGGAAAACGGCATCAAGCTGGTGGTCATCGTCACCGAGCACGTGCCCCTGCAGGACGCCATGGCCATCATGGAGGCCAAGCGCCGCCTGGGGGCCACCATCATCGGCCCCAACACCCCCGGCATGATCTCCCCCCCGGAGAAGACCATGCTGGGCTTCGTCCCTGCGCGCTATTTCCGGCCGGGCCCGGTGGGCCTGGCCTCGCGTAGCGGCACCCTGACCTATGAGTTCGTCTCCCGCCTCACCGCCGCGGGCCTGGGCCAGAGCACCTGCATCGGGGTGGGCGGCGACCGCATCGTGGGCCTGCGCTTCCGCGAGGCGCTGCGAAAGTTCCAGGACGACCCCCAGACCGAGGCGGTGGTTCTGGTGGGCGAAATCGGTGGGACCATGGAGGAGGAGGCGGCGGAGCTGGTGGCCGGCGGCGCGGTAAGCAAGCCGGTGGTCACCTACGTGGCGGGCCACACCGCCCCCGAAGGCACCAAGGTGGGCCACGCCGGGGCCATAGTCTCCGGCACCCGG
The DNA here is from genome assembly GCA_018819925.1 of Pseudomonadota bacterium. Taxonomy (GTDB): domain Bacteria; phylum Desulfobacterota; class Desulfarculia; order Desulfarculales; family Desulfarculaceae; genus Desulfoferula. Next base: position 44 of record JAHJPG010000098.1, on the reverse strand, counting down.
GGCACCATGAAGAGCAAGCTGGCCGCCTTCGAGCGGGCGGGCAT
>JAHJPG010000097.1 GCA_018819925.1 Pseudomonadota bacterium | reverse complement strand
TTCACGGCGTCCACGGCGTCGGTGGCGTGGCCGTCGGCTCCGCACTGGTCCACCGCGAACTTGCGGGTGACCGCCGCGCCGCCGCAGACCACCTTCACCTTGCCGGCCAGGTCGCTGGCCTTTATGGCCTCCACCGTGGCCTTCACGTGGGGATCGCCGGTGGTCAGCAGGCTGGAGAGCCCCACCACGTCGGCCTTTAGTTCCCGGGCCTTTTCCACGAATTTTTCCGGGGGCACGTTTTCACCGATATTGAACACCTCGAAGCCCGAGCTTTCCAGCATCAGCACCACCAGGTTCTTGCCGATGTCGTGCAGGTCTCCGAACACGGTGCCGATGACCACGGTGCCCACGGTTTCTTTCTGGGTGCCCTGGGCTTCCAGCAGGGGCTTGATCACGTCCAGGCCCGCCTGCATGGTGCGGGCGGCGATCATCATCTCGGGCACGAATATTTTTTTGGCCTCGAAGCGGGCGCCCACCTCTTTCATGGCCTCGATCATGTAGTCGTTTATTAAGCTGTTGGGGTCCGCGCCGTCGTCCAGGGCGGCCTGCACCAGTCCGGCGATGTCCTTGCGTTTTCCCTTGCCGACTGCTTCTTTGATGGCCTGGAGGTCTGCCATGTTCCAGCTCCTTTATATGTTGGGCGCCGCATGGCGCCTATTTTTTTCCTTGGCCGCGACTAGTCTTCTTCGGGGAACTGTTCCCGGTAGGCGGTGATGTAGTTCATGGCGAATTCGTCCTTGCCCAACAGCAGATCGCTGAGTAACAGGACGCGGTGGGTGTCCCACACCGTGGGGTCGGTGATGGGGCAGGTGAGCCCGGCCATTACCGCCATGGCCAAAAAGGTGGAGTTGATGGCCTTGCGGTCCGGCAGTCCAAATGACACGTTGGAAGCCCCGATGGTCTGGTTGACTCCCAGCCTCTTGTGGATCTCCGATATGGCGGTAAGCGCGGCCAGGCCGGCCTGATCGTCGGCGGCCACGCTCATGGCCAGGGGGTCGATGATTACGTCCTCGGCGGGGATGCCGTACCTGGCCGCCTCTTCCATCAACTTGTCGGCGATGGCCAGGCGGGTGGCCACGTCGTTGGGGATGCCGTTGTCGTCCATGGTCAGGGCCACCACCGCCGCCTTGTACTGGGCCACCAGGGGCAGCACCTCCTTGAGCTTGGCCTCCTCCCCGTTGACCGAGTTGACCAGGGCCTTGCCCTTGTAGAAAGCCAGGCCGGCGGCCAAAACCTCGGGCTTGGCCGAGTCGATGCAAAGGGGCACGTCAACCACCTCGCTCACCGCCTGCAGGGCCTCCAGCATCAGGGCCTTTTCATCCGCCCCCGACACCCCGACGTTGACGTCCAACACCTGGGCCCCGGCGGCCACCTGTTTGCGGGCTTCTTCCTGCAACAGGCTCATGTCGCCCTTTTCCAGGGCGGCGGCCAGCTTCTTGCGGCCCGTGGGGTTGATGCGTTCGCCGATCATCACCACCGGCTGGTCGTGGCCGATGATTACTTCCCGGCTGGTGCTTCTGATTATAGTCTGCATTGCGCTCCGCCTCGTTGGCTGGTTGCTGGGCTAGACGATCTTGCCGTATTCCATGGCCGTGCGGCGGGCGGCGCGCACGTTCTCGTCCGGAACGCCGTCGGTGAGGCCCACCGTGTCTATGGAATAGTTGGAAAGCGGCGCGCCCTGGTCGATGGCGTCCTTGACCGTGGCCGCCACCTCTTCCGGGGTGCCGTTTTTCATCAGCACCGGGCTGATGCGCGCGTTGAAGGCCACATCCGGACCCAGGATCCTGCGGGCCGCCGCGAAGTCGGTGCCGAAGCCCGCCTCCACGAACACCAGGTTGGGAACCTTGGCGTAGTGCTCGACCACAGGGTCCAGGCTGCCGCAGTGGTGGATGCCGAAGGGATGGCAGGCCTCGGCCAGCATGGTGTCGTAGGGCAGGCCGAACTCTTCGTAGGTGTCCCCGCTAATCTGCTCCACGGTGCAGTTGGGCACGCAGTAGATGGTGGGGTCGCACATGGGGGTCACGTCCACCGCGCCGGTGCCGGTGATGGGATAGACCAGCTTCCACAGGTCGATCATGCACTCGGTGCAGAAAGTCAAAAAGCGATGGGCGAAATCCGGGTCCTCGAAGTAGTCGATGTAAAGCTCCTCGCCCCGAAGCTTCAGGGCCAGGTTTTGCACCCCGGTGGTGTTGATGTCGCCCACCACCTTGCCGTACTTGGACTTGAGGTAGTCGATCTGGCCCAGCACCGTCTTCATGGGCTCCACTTGGGTCAGCTCGGGCTTGGTCAGCTTTTCGCATTCTTCCTTTGACAGGTTCTTGGGCATGGCCCAAGGCAGAGCGGCCTCCTCGAAAATAATCTCGCAGCCGAAAATGGCCGGCAGCATAACCATGCCAAAGCTGATCAGGGGGCGCGGCTGGGGATCGGCCGAGCCCAGGCCCACGTCGCCGAAACGCTCGTAAAGCGCCTTTTGCTGCTTAAGACCCACCTCGACCCGGTAGTCGGGATCATAGTAATAGTCGCGGCCAAAGGTGATGCCGTAGTTTGCTTTCCACCAGTCGGGGTAGAAACCCACCCCAAGGGGAATGTGCTTGTGCTCTGCCAAAGGATGTCCTCCCGGTTGGCTGTGGGCGGACTAAAAAAACTAGGCCCGCCAAGATTATCAGCGTCTGTCGCAGACAGGTACTTCAATATGTGTGCCACAAGGCTCCCCGACGGGCGGTTTATGGCCGATCCCAGCGGCCCACAGCCTAAATAGCCACCCAACATATTGAATAAAAATGCAAAAAATATATTTAGCCTGGGCCGAGTATACCCTAAAAAAGTAGGCGATTAACGTCATTAAGCCGTGCCGGAGTGGTGGCCGCAGGCCATTTTTTGGTGCGCGCCCGCACCAAAAAATGGCTCTTGGGTGTTTTTTGGAACCTAAATCGGTTCGTGATATAGATTGTCCGGCGCAGTTTATAAATAACCCAAAAATTATAACTACTTGTATTGATAAGACATTAAGCTAATTGTAAAAATTCGGCCAGGCCCGGAGGGGCCGTGGCCGGACCCTTGGCACGCCAACTGCAGCTCTAAGGCGGCAGCAAGAGGTGGGTGGAGCGCGGGCTCTTCCCAAGCGTAGCCCCCCTGCGGGCCACCAAACGGAGTGCCAAGGAGGTTTTTCAGATGATCAAGAAATTTTCTCACCTAGCCAAGGTCACCGGCATCGTCGCCGGCCTGCTGATGTTCTCGGCGGCCGTCATCGGTGTGGGGCCGGCTCCGGTTCAGGCGGCTGAACCGGTGGAGATCACCTACGGCTACCATCCTTATTGGACTGGCGGCTGGAGCGGGGTGGTCATCAAACAAATGGGCCTGTGGAAGAAGTACCTGCCCAAGGGCAGCAAGGTCAACTTCGAGGCCCACCTCACCGGCCCGCCCATGGTCAACGCCCTGTTGGCCGACAAGATGCAGGTGGGCACCATGGGCGACATGCCCTCCCTGGTGGCTACCACCAAGAAGGCCCAGGGCGACATTCGCCTGGTGTCGGTGCCCATGATCAGCAACGGCCAGAACTGCAACCTGATCGTGGTCCGCAAGGACGCCCCTGACTTCAAGAGCCCCAAAGAGGCCATCCAGTGGATGAACGGCAAGATGCTGGCGGTGCACCGCGGCACCTGCGCCAACCGCTTCTTCGAGTCGGTCATCAAGGACAACAAGGTAAAGCCCAAGCGGCTCCAGTACATGACCATCGAGGTCATCGCCAGCTCCTTTGAAGCCGGCAAGCTCGACGCGGCGGCCATGTGGGAGCCCCACGCCCGCAAGGTGGTGGAGCAGGGCTTCGCCAAGTACGCAGCCACCGGCTCCCCCTACGGCGAGTTGGACGCCAACTTCACCCTGATGCGCCAGGACTTCATCGAGAAGCACCCCGAGGCGGCCAAGGGCTGGATCAAGGCCGAGATCGAGGCCCTGCAGATCATGCAGAAGGACCCCATGGCCGTGGCCAACATGGTCATGAAAGAGACCCAGGGCTACACCCCCAAGATTCTGTGGAAGGCCCTGTATGAGCGCCATCCCGACTCCGCCGGCGGCGACGACATCGTCTACGTGGGCGAGATGGTCTTCTCCCCCCGGGTCTTGGACCTGATGAAGAAGGGCTACGAGTTCCTGCACAGCATCAAGGTGCTCAAGTCCGGCGATATCCCCAAGGGAGCCATCAACGAAGGCCCGGTCACCGAAGCCATGAAGGAAATGGGCGTGACCGCTCCGGTCGCGGTTATCAAGGGCATGCCCGCCAGCGCCTATCCCGGCAAGTAAGGACGGAGCTGGACAAACGTCCCCTGCCGGCTAACGAAAACCCTTTCCCGCCCGCACCGCGGGCGGGAAAGGGTGCAAACGGGGCAGCCGGCTAAAGCACCTTAGGATTGGGATGACAGCGTCATGAACCCCTATATAGTTCTGGGCCTTTTGCTAATGGCCGCGTTGGCGGTGGGAGCCTGGCAGCAAAAGAAAAAGGCCCTTCTGTACGAGATTTCCTGGGGCCACCAGATACGCAAGACACTGACCAGCAAGAGCTTCCTCTTGCAACTGGGCGGTTTTGTGGCCTTTATCCTAACATGGGAGGTGACGGTTAAGACCCTCGGCTTGCCTTGGTTCAATCGTCTGCCCGGTCCTTGGGAGTGCCTGCTGGAGTGGCTTAGTCCGGACCCGGCCTACGGCATCTCCATCTATACCGAGGATTACTACACTCATATCCTCTACAGCACCTACCGGGCCACCACCGCCTTTGTCCTGGCCACCCTCTTGGGAGTGCCCATGGGCCTTTTGATGGGTTGGAGCCGCAAGTTCTATGATTACTCCTACCCCCTGGTGGAACTGATCCGGCCCATCCCTCCCCTGGCCTGGGTGCCCCTGGCCATTTTGATCCTGCCCGGTGACGAGCCGGCGGTGATCTTCGTCACCTTCCTGGTGGCCTTCTTCGTCACGGCGCTCAACACCCTTTTGGGGGTGGAGTCCATAGACGAAAGCTATTTCCGGGCGGCCCGTTGCCTGGGCGCCGACAAAAGGCGCCTGTTGTTCGACGTGGTGCTGCCCGGGGCCATGCCCTTCATCTTCACCGGCCTGCAAATCTCCATGGGAGCCGCCTGGTTCTCCCTGGTGGCCGGCGAAATGATCGCCGCCCAATACGGCCTGGGATTTTTGATCTGGGACAGCTACTCGCTCATCCAATACCCGGTGATCGTCATCGGCATGGCCACCCTGGGGGTCATCGGCTGGATTTCCAGCGCGGCGGTGCGCTCCGTGGGCCGCAAGCTCATGGCCTGGCGTGAGCGCGAACTCTTCGGGGCCTAGTTGGGATAATTAGCATGGAACAAACAAGCATGAATTCGGGAAAACAAACCACGCCGCCCCCGGCCCAGGCTTGCCGGGCCAAAGAGGGGGCCATGTCCATCCGCTCGGTGGGCAAAATCTACGACCCCGAAGGGGTCCACGTGGTGGCCCTCAAGGACTGTTCCCTGGAGATCGCCGCCGGTGAGTTCGTGGCCATAGTGGGGCCCAGCGGCTGCGGCAAATCCACCTTGCTAAACACCATCGCCGGCTTCGACGGGCTTACCTCCGGGGAGATACTCCTGGACGGCGAGCCCCTGGCCACGGTGGACAAGGACCCCAGCCCCGGGCCAGACCGGGTGGTGGTGTTCCAACACGGCGCCTTGTTCCCCTGGAAGACGGTGCTGGAGAACGTGACCTATGGTCCGGTGGTCCAAGGGGCCATGACCGAGGAAGAGGCCAACACCAGGGCCCGGGAGATGCTATCCCGGGTGGGGCTCAACGACATTGAGACCGCCTACCCCGGCCAGCTCTCCTCGGGTATGCAGCGGCGGGTGGAGATAATCCGGGCGCTGATAAACAACCCCAAGGTGCTGCTTTTGGATGAGCCCTTCCGGGCCATGGACACGGTGACCAAAAGCGCCAGCCACCAGTACCTGCTGGAGCTTTACGACGCCACCGGCAAGACCATATTTTTCATCACCCACGATCTGGAAGAAGCCATCTTTCTGGCCGACAAGGTGTTGGTGATGACCACCCGGCCCGGTTACATCAAAAAGACCCTGCAGGTTAATCTGCCCCGCCCACGGCAATATTCCATGCTGGCCTCGGAAGAGTTCTTGGCCATGAAGGCCCAGTTGGTGGAGGCGGTGCACGAGGAAGCGGTCAAGGCCTTCGAGGCCGGCGAACGCGAAATGGCCTAACCGGGAGAGGAAGCCGAGCATGGCTAGAGCAGCAACCATGACCAGCGCGTCCTTTGGTTACAAGACGCGCAAATTTTTTATGAGTAAACACTTCACCCGGGGAAGCCTGGCGGTTATCGGCTTTTTCGCCCTTTGGCAGGCGGGCTCCATGGGGCTTATGCCCTTTATGCACGCCATTCCCACCCCGGTTACCGTGGCCGGCGCTTTCTGGGAATTCATGTGCACCGGCAAGTACTGGCAAAGCTGGATGGACAGCACCCTGAGGGTGGGATACGGCTTCGTGGCCGCCCAGATACTGGGCATCCCCCTGGGCCTGGGCATGGGGTGGAACCGCAACTTCAAGGATTTCACCTACCCCTTGTTCGAGCTGATGCGGCCCATCCCGCCCCTGGCCTGGGTGCCGGTGTCCATCCTTTTCTGGCCCACCAATGAAAGTTCCATCGCCTTCATCACCTTCATCGGGGCCTTCTTCACCATCGTGGTCAACGTGCTGGGCGGCGTGAGCGCCATTCCCCGCCAGTTGGTGGACGCGGCGGTGTCCTTTGGGGCCTCGCCCCGCCAGGTGTTCTGGCGCATCGTCCTGCCCGCCACCATTCCCAGCATCGTCACCGGCATGATGGTGGGCATCGGCATCACCTGGAACGTGGTGATCGCCGCCGAGATGATCGCGGGCAACACCGGCCTGGGCCGCCTTACCTGGGAGGCCTACTTGGCCGGATATACCCCAGGCATTATCGTGGGCATGATCAGCATCGGGTTGGCGGGATACGTAAGCAGCATGGCGGTCAAGATGATCGGTGACTGGCTCATGCCTTGGAAGAAGGTCTTTTAAAGGCGGGAGCCTCGGAGAGCTAACATGGCCGACAACGGCAGCAAAAACAAGCAAAGCCAAGGCAAGGGAGAGCTGGTCCTCCAGGACGTCACCAGGGTGTTTCGCCTCCCGGGCATGCCCTCCTGCACCACCTTGAAGAACTGCTCCTTCACCGTGCCCCGGGGCAGTCTAACCGTGTTGGTGGGGCCCAGCGGCTGCGGCAAGTCCACCCTGGCCAACATCGCCGCGGGCTATGACCACCCCGATTCGGGCAAGGCGCTCATCAACGGCAAGCCGGTGACCGGCCCGGGCCGCGACCGCATCATGGTCTTTCAGGAGACCGCCCTTTGGCCCTGGATGACGGTGATGAAAAACGCCACCTTTGGCCCCACCATGCTGGGGGGCATGAACAAGGCAGAGGCCGAGCAGCGGGCCATGGCCCTGCTGGAGAAGGTTGGGCTCAAGGACTTCAAGGACAAATACCCTGCCCAACTCAGCGGCGGCATGCAGCGCCGGGCCGAACTTTGCCGGGCCTTGGTCATGAGCCCCCAGGTGATGATCTTGGACGAGCCCTTCCGGGGCCTGGACGTCATGACCCGGGAGCTGATGCAGGAGTACCTGCTGGCCCTGTACCGGGAGACCGGCCTGACCATGCTGTTCATCACCTCGGAGATCGAGGAAGCCCTGTTCCTGGGCGACCGCATACTGGTGATGACCAACCTGCCGGGCACCATAAAGACCACGGTGGAGGTGGACCTGCCCCGGCCCAGGGATTTCAAGGTCCTGGCCACCGAGCGCTATCGCCAGATAAAGAGCGAGGTCATGGAGTCGCTCTACGAGGAAGGGGCCAAGATATTCACCAAGCTGGACGGCGCGGGAGACCTCATGGGCTCCTGCCGCGCCGAATCCTAGGGGAGAAGACACGGTCATGCCCGCTTATTTACCGGCCCTGACCTGGGCGCTGGCCATCTCCGGGGGGGGCCTGGCCCTGGGCGCGGTCCTGGGCAAGGCAACGGGCTTCATGGGCCCGGTATGGGCCAATCGCCTGACCGGCGCCTCCTATGCCGTCATGGGCCTGAGCATGGCCTTGTTCCTGGTGAGAGGCCTGGGGGGGTGAGCCGGCCCACCACGGCCCATGATCTTTCCGGGGCCATGGTCCTGGCCTGCCGGGTTTTCCAGCCGGAGCTCGCCAGCCTGGAGGTGTCCGAGGATCGGGTTCGCTACCTGGATCAGGGCCTGCACCGCTACCCGGACCAACTGCGCCTGGAGTTGGCCGACGCCCTGGCCGAGTTGGAGCGGGACCCGGCCGTTGACCGGGTGATCTTGGCCTACGGCTTTTGCGGGGGAGGCATGCAAGGGCTCACCTCCTCGCGGGTGAACCTGGTGCTGCCGCTGGCCCACGACTGCGTGCCCCTGCTCCTGGGCTCCGCCCAGGCGAATCCCTGCGTGGGCTGCGGCGGCACCTTCTATCTCACCCCCGGCTGGATCGATCACGGCCAGACCCCCTACAGCGAGTACTTCGTCACCAGGGACAAGTTTGGCGACGAGGACGCCCTGTGGGTGGGCGAGCAGATGCTGGCGGGCTATGATCGGGTGATCCTGGTGGACACCGGGGCGGGGCTCTTGCCCCGCCACCGGCGCTACGCCCGGGACATGGCCACGCTCTTTGACCTGGCCTACCGAGAGCAGCGGGGCCACAGAGACTGGCTGCGGCGCCTGTTGGCCGGGCGGCCGGATTCGGGCTTGACGGTGCTCCCCCCGGGCAAGGCGGTGGATTTCAGCCTGTATCCCCAGACGGAAGTGTCGTCACCGGAAAAGCGGGAGTGATGCCACAGGAACTGGCTCTGGCTCTAATCTTTTTGGTCAGCGGTTTCACCATGAGCTTCGCCGGCTTCGGCTTCGCCCTGGTGTCGGTGCCGCTTTTGGCCCTTCTGCTGCCCATCAAGGACGCGGTGGCCTTGCAGTTTCCCTATTGCCTGGCCCTGTTTCTGTACCAGGCTTGGCACTACCGGGCCCACTTTTCCTGGGGGCCCATGCGCCCCTTGGTGCTAGGCACCGCTCTGGGCCTGGCCATCGGCACCTTCATGCTTTACAACTTGCCCGAAGCGGCGCTCAAGCGGGCCCTTGCCGGCTTCATAGCGGCGGTGGTGCTGTTCAACGCCCTGCCCGCGGGCAAGGCCTTCGTGGCCCGCCACGCCCAAAGCCCTTGGTGGGGCCGGTTTTGCGGCTTTGTCAGCGGCTCCTTTTTCGGGGCCTACACCATCGGAGGCCCCCCGGCGGCCCTGTACATCATGTCGGTGAGCGATGACGCCCTGAAAGCCAAAAGCTTTCTGGCCTCGTTTTTCAGCATCCAATTCATCCTCATGGCCTTTGTTTATGGGGCGGGGGGGATGTTTTCCTGGGAAGGACTGCGGGGCAGCTTGATCTACAGCCCGGCGGTGATCGCGGGCTCGGCCCTTGGTTTTTGGGCCTTTGCCAAGGCTTCCAATCGGCTCTACCGCCAAGTGGTGTCCCTTATGCTCATGGCCACGGCTATCGTGCTGTGGTGGAGGGCTTGATACCGCTTCGCCAACATCTACGCCGCAACGATAGGGTGGAAACGGAGCCCCAGTCCCCGCCGCGCTCCCCTGAAAATTACCCGGTCTAGTGCAGGGTGGTCCCACCGTCGATGGGCAGGTCGTATTTTTGGGCCTTGCGCACAACCGTGGAATGGGTGACTCCAAGGAGTTTTGCCGCCTCTCTGGTGTTTTTGGTCTGGGCCAGAGCCCGTTGGATGAGCTGCTTTTCCAACTCGTCCCGGGCCTCGCGCAGCTTCATGTCCCCGGTGACCCACACCACCGGCGCGGGGGGCTCGTCCGGCCCCTCGGACATGGAGCGGGGCAAATGGCGCGGCTCCAGCACCTCGGTGTCGGCCGTGACCGCCAGGCGCTCGATGACGTTTTGCAACTCGCGCACGTTGCCGGGCCACTGGTAAGTCTCCAGCACCCTCAACAACTCGTGGCCCAGGGTGCGGGTCACCCCGTACTTCTTGTTGTAGGTTTTTAAAAAACGCAGGGCCAAGGGCAGAATGTCCTCGCGGCGCTCCCGCAGAGGGGGCACCTCGATGGGCACCACGTACAGGCGGTAGAAAAGGTCTTCGCGGAACTGGCCTTCGCTCACCATCTGCTTCAGGTCGCGGTTGGTGGCCGCCAAAATGCGAATATCCAGATCAACGGTCTTCACGCTGCCCAGGCGGCGGCAGCGTTGCTCCTGCAAGACCTTGAGGAGTTTCACCTGCAGGCTCAGGGGCAACTCGCCCACTTCGTCCAAAAACACGGTGCCCCCGGTCGCCTCCTCGAACAGGCCCGGTTTGCCGTAGCGGTCGGCTCCGGAAAAGGCGCCTTTTTCGTAGCCGAACAGTTCGCTCTCCAGCAGGTGCTCGGGGATGGCTCCGCAGTTCAGGGAGACCAAGGGCTTGTCGTGGCGCTTGCTCAGGTTGTGGATGAGCTTGGCCAACACGTCCTTGCCCACGCCGCTTTCACCGCTGAGGAGCACGGTGGAGTCCACCTGGGCCACCCTCATGGCCAGATCCAGGAGATTGCGGGTGGCCGGGCTCTCGGCCACGATGCCGTAGGCCGCCTCCGGGCTGGCGGCCGCCGCGTCTTCATCCAGGCAGACCAGGGAAAGCATCTTGATACGCTCGCCCAGGGAGTGCAGTTCGGTGACGTCGCGTACGTTCATCACCACCCGAACCACCTGGCCGAAGCTGTCCAACACCGGGGTGCCGGTGACGAAAATCTCGTTGCCGCTTTTGAGCTTGCGGCGCATGGTGATGGAGGAGTGGTGGTTCCTGACGTGGCGGAACACCGCCTGCACCACGGCCATGCACACGTGGCGCTCCGAGTCCAACTCGCTGATTTCCCGCCCCTCCAGGGATGAGGGAGCCAGGCCGGTGATGCGGCCGATGCTGGGGTTGACCGTGAGCACCTGATGGGTGTCGGTGATCAAAATGCCGTCGTGGGAGTTTTCAATGAGCGAGGACAACTCGTCGTTTAGCCGCCTAAGCTCCTCCACCTGCTTTTGCACCGCTTCCAGCTCGGACTCGTCCTGAAACACCGACACCGCGCCGACGATGCTCCCTTCTTCCATGATGGGGCTGCGGCTCACCAGGAAGGTGCGGCCGTTGTGGGCGAATGGCTTGCCCATTTCCAACTTGCCGGTTTCCAATATCCGGTGGAGCTTGGTGTCGGGTATGAACTGGGCGGCGGGGTTGCCCAGGGCGTCTTCCTGGGAGAAGCCCATGAGCTTTTCCGCCTGCTGGTTCACGATGGTGAATCGGCACTGTTTGTCCACCGCGAAGATGCCCGAAGGCACCGACTGCAGCACCGTCTCCAGTTGGGCCTTGGTGTACTTGAGGTCCTCCTCGGCCAGTTTCCTGTCGGTCACGTCCCATAAGATGCTCTGCACCCCCACGATGGCGCCACCGGTGTCGCGCACCGGATGGCGCACCGCTTCCATGAAGCGGCGCTGGGTCCCATTCAGGTCTTGGTATTCATAGACCACGTCCAGGGTGCGCCCGCTGCTCATGACCTCCAACTCGTCGGACACGAATTTTTCGGCCAGGTGCCCCGGGTAAAGCTGGTGCAGACTCTTGCCCTGGCAGGATTCCAAGGGCTGGCCTAGGTTGGCCAGCAGGGAGCGGTTGGCAAAGGTCAGCTTGCCCTCGCGGTCGGTGCGGCACAGGGCCTGGGGCATGGTGTCCACCAGGGACTGGTAGCGCTGCTCGCTTTCGCGCAGGGCGTTTTCGTAGACGAGTTGCTTTCGCTGGGCCCCGCTGTAGGTCCTGAACAGCAGAAACAAAAACACGGGCATGAGGATGCCGCAAACCGACAAAAAACCCACCAACAGGGGGCGGAAGCCGTCCTCGATTTCTGCGTAGAGGGCCGAGCGGGAACGGTGCACCCCCAGCATCCATTTGCGCTGAGGGATGGCGTAGAAGGCGGCGATCTGGTCTTTGCCCTCGCTGGAGATGTACTTGCCGGCGTAGTTGGACTGGGCCACCACCAGGTCGCAGAGCTTTTTGGGGTCCGTCGCCGAACCGTCCAGAATGGGGTTGTCACCGGCGTATTTTCCCACCGAATCCGGGCGGGCGGTGTGCAGCAGAAGGTCGCCCTTGGTGTCCACCACGCAGATGTATTCGTCGGAGGGTTTGTTGCCCGCCGTCCGCCAGTACTTGCTCAGGGCTTGCAGGAAGTCCCGGTCCGATTGGCCGGAGTGGCCCTCCGCCGCGTGCACGATCATCTGGGCCTTGTTCAAATAGAAGGTTTGATAGCTTTTCTCCATCATGTTGAAGGAGTACTGATAGCTAACGTAGCCGATGAGCAAGGCGGCCAGAATCAGGGCGGCGTAGAGCAAAAAAGTGGCCCGGGCCACGGGCCGGGTGCGGGTCTTTAACTCAAGGTTTTTGTCCTTGAACATGGTGATTAAATCTCCAGGTGGCCGGGGTGAACAACCTTCCTGGCGGCCGGCGGCGGTCTGTTTTCAAGGGTAAAAGGCTCGGCGGCGCCGGCGGGCTGGCTTGGCCCCGGGGCCTGGCGGCCAAGGCGATGTTCGGAATTGGGCAGCAATCCGATTTTTGCCCTCGCATGAGTTACTTATCGTATAAATTCTATCAGTCAAGTGGCCTTTACGCCGTCCTTTTTTCAGGCGAAAAGGCCGGCTGGAGCCGGGGTTTGAAGGCTCGCCTTGCATCCGGCGAGTTGGGTTCATATATACTAGGTTAAATGCGTCACGGACCCCCCGCAAGCGCGGGGGGTCAAGGGAGCAAACCCCGTGCCTTTTGGTCTGACCAGCCTGCGCCAGCGCCTCATGGTGCTTTTGCTGTTGCCCGTGGCCCTGCTTTTGCTGGGCCTGGGCGCGGCGGGCTTTTTCTTTGCCCGCGACCGCTTGCTGGACCAGTGGCGCGACTCGGCCATACTCAGCCTTTCGCGGGCGGCCCATGCCGTGGACATGCGCCTGGAGCAGCCCGAAGACGCGGTGAAGCTCATCAACCGCATGGCCGGCCTGGCCCCAGGCAGCGTGCAGGAATGGGAGGAGCTCCTGGCTCGCCTGCCCGGAGTCACTCGGGTTAAGCTGATCCTGACCGATGCCGGAGATCCGGTGCTGATGCCCCCAAACGGCGGGCTCACGCCCGGTGCGGGCATGGGGCGCGGACGGGCTTTTAGCGCCGGCGGTCCCGCCGCGCCGGGGGCCGCCGAAGGCATGGGAACCATGCGTTTTCACCGGGTGGAGGTGGCCCAGGTGACCAGCCCCCGACTGGACGCCGCCGTGGGCGCTGAAACGGTGACCCTGATCTTTGACCTCAGCAACGAGGACAAACGGCCGGTGGCCCGGCTGGAGGTGGTGATGCGCTTCGCCCACCTCTTGGAGGACCTCCGGGCCCTCAACTGGTGGCAGAGCGACAACGTCTACTTGGTTGAAAACACCGGGCGGGTGCTGGCCCGTGGGGCCGAGGCCCATCCCTTGGGCGGCCGCTTGGGGGCCTCGGGCGACGCCTTCCAACTGAAGGTGCTCACCGAAGTGCTTTCCAAAAACTCGGGGACCATATTGGGCCCGGGCCATCCGGCCAGGGAAGTGGCCGGTTTCTACCACCTGAGCCGGGCCCCTTGGTCTCTGGTGATGCTCGCCCGGGGCGACGTGGTGCTGGCGCCGGTGGAGCAATTTTTGAAAGCCTACGTGGTGGCCGGCCTGATTTGCGTGGGCTTGGTGCTGGTGCTCATCTTCATGGTCACCGGCCAGGTGGCCGGATCGGTGCGCCAGGTATGCCAGGCCGCCCGCCAGGTGGCCATGGGCCATTACGATGACGTACCCGTGCCCCGGCGCAACGACGAGTTTTTCCGCCTGGCCCACAGCTTTAACACCATGGTCGCCGGTCTCAAGGAAAAGGACTACATCCGCGACACCTTTGGCCGCTACGTGGACCCGGCGGTGGCGCGGCGCCTCATGAGCCGGCCCGATGCCACCCTGCTGGGGGGGGAAAAGCGCAAGGTGGCCATCATGATGACCGACGTGCGCGGCTTCACCGCCCTGTGTGACACCCTGAGCCCCGAGGAGACTATCGGGGTGATAAACCGCTACCTTTCGCGCTTCATCGAGGTGATCCAGCGCCACGAGGGCATCATCGTGGACTTTCTGGGCGACGCGGTGCTGGCCTTTTTCGACAGCCTGGAGCAGGGCGAAGCCGAGGCGGTGCGCCAGGCTGTGTGCTGCGCCCTGGAGTTGCAAGCGGCCACGGCGGAGTTCACCCAGGAGGCCGCCGCGCAAGGGCGGCCCCAACTGGCCACCGGAATCGGCCTCAACTTCGGAGAGGTGGTGGTGGGCAATATCGGATCGCCCGCCCGCACCAAGTACGGCATCGTGGGCGGCCCGGTCAATTTGACCCAGCGCATCCAGTCCCAGGCCGAGGGCGGCGAAATCGTGGTCTCCCAGGAAATACGCGACCTGCTGCCCGGCCAGATTCAGGTGGGCCGCACCTTCAGCGTGCGCCCCAAGGGCCTGGACAGGGACATAGAGCTTTACCTGCTGACCGGCTCCTCTTCTTGCGGCGGCCTCCAGGCCGAGCCTCAAGCGGGTCCGCCTGTTAACAGTTAACACCTGTCAGCCATGTTTACGGTGGGTTCCCCTGCGGGTTTAAGGCCTAACTGCCACACATAATATGCAAAACAACTAAAAAACTAGCGGAGGGAAGGGCTTCACTCCTATTAAATTTGTGGGCGTTAAGTTGCTTAGATTCCCGCCCGATCTGGTCATGGATCTGGTTTATATTAATTTTTCCGGCTGGGGTGATTAGAAAATAACCACACCATAACAAATAGTTAACCATGTAAGCCGACCAGAGGTCAATTCAGTCCGTCCCCCAGGCTCCATGTGCCGCCGCCTGCAACTTGTTAACATATGTTAACAAAATAAACACATTGTACTCTTGCATTAACAGGTTCCCATGTAAGCCATTAAGGCTTACACTCTTAAATAATAGATAAAATAGTTATCAACCCTCTTCTGGCACGCCTGTTGCTGTACTCCACAGTCCAAAGGCGACAACAGCCGTCAGGGTAAGCAACCGTAAAATTACAGATGTAAAACGCCGGCCCGGGGCCGGCTGCGGCGCAAGGAGAGAAAGTAATGTTCAAGCGTTTGATGGTGATGCTGCTGATCGTAAGTTTCATCGGAGCCAGCCTGGGCCTGGCCCTGGCCTCCGGCGACAAGGGCAATTCCCGCAAGGGCAAGTACCTCTACCGCAAAAACTGCCGGGTTTGTCACGTTGAAAACGGCAAGGCCAAGGAACTCAGCCCCATTTCCAAAACCCAGGCGCAGTGGAAAACCACTTTCGAGGCCCGCGACAAGCTGGCCTGCAAGGCCGAGTGGGCCAAGATGTCCGACAAAGACATCAATGACATCTACGCCTACCTCTGGGGCCACGCCAAGGATTCCCCCTCCCCGGCCAAGTGCAAGTAGCAGACCCCGGCGCGGCGGCCTTGGGTCGCCGCGCCCCGGCTTTACATCGGTTTTAGGAGCGGAGAATCGATCATGGCCCAGACAAGCAGCCGAGGCATTTCCCGGCGGGGCTTTCTGAAGCTGGCCGGCGCGGCCGGCGCGGCGGCGGCGATTGGTGGCGGTGTCACCGGGCCCAGGCCTGCCCAGGCCGCCGGGGGCATCAAGCCCGGCTTTGAGAGCAAGTTCAGCGTCTGCGACATGTGCTTCAACAAGTGCAGCCTCATCGCCAGGGTGCAGGACGGGGTGATCCAGAAGCTGGACCCCAACCCCAAGTTCCTCAAGTCCCGGGGCATGCTCTGCGCCAAGGGCAACGCCGGGGTGGAGCAGGTCTACGGCGCCGACCGCCTGAAATACCCCCTGCTCAGGGTGGGCGAGCGCGGCGAGGGCAAGTTCAAGCGCATCTCCTGGGATCAGGCCCTGGACCTCATGGCCGCCAATTTCAAGCAGATCGGGGACCAGTACACCCGCTGCGGCTTCATGTTCATGGCGGGCTCGGACATGCAGTCCACCTTCGTGCACCGCTTCGCCGAGGCTTACGGCTCCTACAACACCCTGAGCCACGAGTCCATGTGCCTCATAGCCGGCACCCGGGCCTTTTTGGACACCTTCGGCGAGGTGCCCATCCCGGACATGCTCTACACCAAGTATGTGGTCATGGCCGGGGCCAACCGCTTCGAGTCCCTGGTCACTCCCGACAGCATGGACCTGATGAGCGCCATGAAAAACGGGGCCAAGCTGGTGGTGCTGGACCCGCGCTACACCAAGACCGCGGCCAAGGCCGACGAATGGTTCGCCATCAAGCCCCGCACCGATATGGCTTTCATGCTGGCCGTGGCCCATGTGCTCATCACCGAAAATCTCTACGATAAGAAGTTCGTGGCCGACAAGACCTACGGTATCGAGCAACTTGCCAAGCACGTGGAGCCCTACACCCCCCAGTGGGCGGCCGGGCAGTGCGACATACCCGCCGAAGATATCCAGCGCATCGCCCGGGAGCTGGCCGCCGCCGCGCCCGCGGCCATGGTCTACCCCGGACGGCGCAGCTCCAACTACACCGATTCCACCCAGATTCGCCGCTCCTACGCCATCGTCAACGCCCTGTTGGGCAACTGGGACCGCCCCGGCGGCCTCACCGCCGCCCGGGTGGTGGGCCTGGGCGGGGGCATTCCCTTTGAAGCGCCCTTTTACGAGTCCAACCCCGAGGACCGCATCGACGCGGGCAAGGCCAAGCTCATGTTCCCCGAGGAGGGCTCTTTCAAGCTGGCCCGGGACGCGGTGCTCGACGGCAAGCCCTATCCGGTGAAGGGCTTTTTCGTGTATCACACCAACCCCATGCAGACGGCGGCCAACCGCTCCAAGACCGTGGCCATGCTGGACTCCATGGAGTTCGTGGCGTGCATGGACATCCACATGAGTGACACCGCCTGGATGGCCGACTTGGTTCTGCCCAGCCAGACCTATCTGGAGCGCCAAGACCCCTGCTCGGCCCAACAGGGCTCCAGCGCCTGCGCCTGCGTGGTCATGCGCGACCCGGTGGTGGCTCCGCTCTACGAGTCCAAGCCGGTTTTCTGGGTGATGCAGCAGGTGGCGGCGCGCCTGGGACTGGGCAAGTATTTCGACTTCACCGTGGAGCAGTTCCGCGACAAGCAGCTTGCCGAACTGCCCGGCGCCATGGACGCCCTGAGGCGCGACGGGGTCTACTACAACCCCTCCAAGCTCTACGGCGTGTACGAGGGCAAGATATACAAGACCAAGTCCCACAAGATAGAGCTGTACAACAGCCGCTATGCGGAGATGGGCATCGAGCCCATGCCGGTGTACACCCCGCCCAAGCCCGGCGGCCATGCCCGCATGCGCATGGTGGTGGGGCGCAACGCGGTCATCACCCAGTCCTCCAGCCAGAACAACGCCCTGCTGGCCAAGTTCCAGCCCACCAACCACCTGTGGATACACCCGGACCGGGCCCAGGAGCTGGACGTCAAAGACGGCGATTGGGTGTGGGTGAAGAGCAAGGCGGGCAAGCAGCGCATCCAGGCCAAGGTGACCCATGAAACCCGGCCGGACACGGTGTACATGGCCACCGGCTTCGGGGTCCTGAGCCCCGGCCTGGCCAACATCTACGGCAAGGGCGCCTGCATCGCCGAGGTGCTGGGCGACGAGTTCGACCAGATCACAGGAAACATGGCCATGCACGAGACCTGGGTGCGGGTGGGTAAGGAGGCGGCCTGATGGCTAAACAGCTAGGCATGGTTGTCGACGCCGGGCTTTGCATCGACTGCAAGGGCTGCATGGCCGCCTGCAAGGTGGCCAACGATGTGCCCGGCGACAACTGGCGAAATTGGATAAAAAGCGGCGACGCCGACTGGCAGGCCAAGAAGCGCGGCCGCATGGTGTTCCAGCCGGGCAACTGCATGCAGTGCGACAAGCCCACCTGCGTGAGCGCCTGCCCCACCGGGGCCACCTACAAGAACAAGGCCGACGGCATGGTGGTCATCGACCGGGACTTGTGCATCGGCTGCGGCCAGTGCATCAAGGCCTGTCCCTACGGGGCCCGCTATCGCAACGAAAAGCTCAAGGTGGCCGACAAGTGCGACTTCTGCGCCGGCCGCCGGGCGGTGGGCCTGGAGCCGGCCTGCGTGAGCACCTGCCCCACCAAGGCCCGGGCCTTCGGCGATCTCAACGACCCGGCCTCCCCGGCGGGCAAGCTCATGGCCCAGCAAAAGGACAAGGCCACCCAGGTGGTCAACGCCCAGAGCAACACCGACCCCAACATCTACTACCTGGGCGATGCGGGCCTAAAGAGCTGGCCGGTGAAGGCCCAGATGCCCGGAGCCTTCGAGTTCTGGAAGAATCTGGCCGACCCGGCGGTGAAGGTGGTGGTGGGGCTCACCGGCCTGGGGGTGCTGGCCATGCTGGGCAAGCAGTTGATGCTCAAAAACGACTCCCCGCCCCCGGAGGAGCACCACCAGGAGGGCGGCCATGAGTAGCCCCAAAATGATTCCCCGCCACACCAAGGCGGGCATATTCATACATTGGTTCAATGCGGCCTGCTGGTTCTTCCTGCTGTTCACCGGCCTGGCCCTTATCCAGAACCCGGAGCTCAACCCCTTGGGCGCTTGGTACCCCAAGGCGGTGCGGGCCGTGTTCGGCGGCGGGGCCAACCTGCTGGTGGCCCACTGGGTGGTGGCGCTCATTTGGCTGGCGGTGTGGGTGGTCTACTTTTTCTGGGGCATGAGCCGCTTCGTGGCCCCCTTCCTGAACTCCACCTTCAGCCTGGAGCCCAACCGCGACATCCAGTGGATGATCAAGAAGAACCTGCAAATGACCCTGGGCTACAAGATGATGGCCAAGCTGGTAAAGCCCCTGGGCTACGACGGCCACCTGCCGCCCCAGGAATATTACAACGCGGGCCAAAAGCTGGCCGCCCAGGGCATCATCATGGGTGCCCTGGTGCTCATCGGCACCGGCTTCATCATGCTCTTCAGTAAATATTTCCTGAGCGCGGCCGACACTTGGCTGGTGCAGTGGTCCATCACCGTGCATTTCATCGCCGCCGGAGTGACCACCGCCCTGCTGATTCTGCACATCTACATGGCCGCCATCAGCAAGGACGAGCGCCCGGCCTTCATCTCCATGTTCACCGGCACGGTGCCCGCCGAATACGCCAAGCATCATCACCAACTCTGGTACGAGGAGTTGGAAGAAAATAAACCCTCGGAGGTAGTTTAGAGGAGGATTCAGACATGAGGTTTCTCAGTAAAAGCGCCATGGCGCTCATGGTCATGCTCTTGGCCCTGGCCCTGGCCGTCCCGGCCCTGGCCGCCGGCGAGCCGGCCTTCAAGCGCTATCCCCAGACCGTTGACGCGCCCTTTGTAAAGGACGTGGTGGACGGTAAGGTGGTTGGCTACATCTACGACGCCCGCCCCTACCAGAAAAAGTATCTCAAGGGCCACATCCCCGGCGCGGTTAACCTGCCCGCCACCCAGTTCGACAAGAACCTGGGCAAGCTGCCCAAGGACAAGAGCGCCCTGGTCATCTTCTACTGCGGCGGCCTCAAGTGCGCCCTGAGCCACAAGGCCGCTTTCAAGTCCCAGGCCCTGGGCTATAACAACATCGTGGTCTACGACGAGGGCTACCCCCAGTGGAAGAAGCTGCACGGCCCCGGCGTGGTGGGCCCGGACCCGGTGGCCAAGGCCGCGCCCGCCTTCAAGACCTTCCCGGTGATCGTGGAGGCCCCGGCGGTGAAGGAAGTGTTGGACGGCAAGACCGTTGGCCTGGTCGTCGACGCCCGGCCCAAGATGAAAAAGTACGACAAGGGCCACGTTCCCGGCGCCCTGTCCATGCCCGACAGCAGCTTCGACAAGATGAAGGGCCTGTTGCCCGCGGACAAAAACGCCCTGATCATCTTCTACTGCGAGGGGCTCAAGTGCTCGCTCAGCCATAAGTCCGCCTTCAAGGCCCAGGCCTTGGGCTACACCAACGTCAAAGTCTTTGCCAAGGGCTACCCCAACTGGAAGAAGGTCTACGGGGCCGGCGTAGCCGCCGCCGCAGTTCCTGCCGCCGCCAAAAAGGCCAAGGGCGGCCTGAAGGCCGGCAAGGAAGAGGGCAGCGTGGACTTCGCCTTCTTCCAGGAGACCCTGGTCAAAAAGCCGGGCAGCATGTACGTGGTGGACGTGCGCGATTCCGGCGAGTTCAAGGCCAGCTCCATCAAGGGCTCGGTGAACATCCCGGTGGACCAGCTGGAGAAGAACCTGGACAAGCTGCCCCAGGACAAGCCGGTGGTGTTTGTCTGCGGCACCGGCGCGCGTAGCGGCGAGGCCTATTACATGATCAAGGACAAGCGCCCGGCCATGACCAGCGTGTACTACATCGACGGCGAGATCACCTTCAACCCCGACGGCAGCTGCAAGATCAGCCCGCCCAAGTAGGCAACGGTTGCGCGGCTACCTCTCATCGCAGGTGCGAGGCCTGGTCCCCCTGGCCGGGGGGCCGGGCCACGCCATCGCCGCCCTGCTGCTGCTCCTGCTGGTCATTTGCGTCACCAACGCCCAGGCCGCCCCGCCGCCTGCCTGGTGGGCCCAGGTGCAGGCCGAGGCCAAGCACGGCGGATACCAAATCATCGGCGGTAAACAGCTCCAGCCCCTGCTGGCCGCCCGGCCCGCCCCGGTCTTGTTGGACGTGCGCCCGGACTATGAATACGCCCAGGCCCACATCCCCGGCGCAGTCAACCTGGAGTTTCATTTGGGCGACCGCGCCACCCTGGACCCGGCCAAGGCCAAGCGCTTGGCCCAGCTGGTGGGGCCGGACAAGAACCGCCCCCTGATCATCTACTGCCGCAGCTTCCGCTGCCTGCGCAGCGGCATCGCCGCCCGCTGGGCGGTGGACATGGGCTACAAGCAGGTTCTGCGCTACCCCGCCGGATGGCATGGCTGGCTGGCCCTGCAAGGCCGGGCCGCCCCCAACGCCAAGCCCGGGGGGCTCAGGACCGGCGACTACTTCCCCTCCTGCCGTCTGGTGGTCCTGGACAAGGCCGCCGACCGCGCCTACCTGGGTCTGAAGCACCAGGAGCCCAGTTTCGCCCTGGAGGACGTGGCCGCCGGCTTTTTGTTCGTGGAGCTTTACAACGAGCTTTGCTATGGCTGCCTCAAGGAGGTGGCCTCCTACAACCACCTGTATAAGGATATCGAGGCCGATCCGGCGCTCAGGGGCCGCCTGAAGATGCTGGGCCTGGGGGTGGGCAGCCTCAACCGCGAGGTGAAACGCTTCCGGCGTGAAAAGCAGGTGCTGTTTCCCTTGTTCGCCGACCGGGGGCGGGAGGTGTTCCACTGCCTGGGCGAGCCCGAACTGCCCGTGGCCTATCTGATCCAACGCACCGGTAAGGGGCGCTGGAAGATAATCTCCATCCTGGCGGGGCACATCGGCGACACCCGGGCGGTGCTGGGGCGCATCAGGGCGGCCCTGGCCGCGGCCGCCGCTCCCTAGGGCCGCTCTTTTTGGCTGGCCTCGGGCCCGGCCTGCGTGGCCACCTCTTCCAAGAGGTGCACCAGCAGCCGGGCGGTCAGGGGCAGCAGAGGCGAAGAAACATCGTTCTGACGGGCGGCGAACTCCCTAACCCAGGGCAGCATGAAGCGCCGGGCCAACTCTGCGGCCTGGGCCACCCCCTGGGGCTGCCGGCCGGCCAATCCTTCCTCCAACAAAAAAATTAGGTATTCCAGTTCCACGGCCAAGTGGTCCGGAGGCTCGCCGGCTTTTTCCCCCAGGCTCAGACTGGCCTGCTCCAGGCGCAGGGCCATGGCTCCGGCGGGCGGCCCCATTATCAGACCCTGGCCCACGTAACAGGAATGGTAAAGGGGCGACGGAGTTCCCCCCGGGCTGTTCACATAAGCGGCCACATAGGCCGGCTCCAACTCATCGCACAGGGCTTGGGGCGAATCGGCGCCTTGCAGCAGGGCCTGCATGGAGCGCAGGGTGGGGGCTGCGGCGGGCAATAGCCGGGCCAGACGGGTGAAAAGGTCGCGGCCCGCCGGGCTGGCCAACTCTTCGCAAAGCTCTTGGTCCGGGCCCCAGTAGAAACGGGCCAGCAGGCTCAAGCCATCCAAAATGGTTTCTTGGTCCCGGGAATGGGGTTTCTGGAGGGGCATGCTTCCTCGTAAGGATGCGGCCGCCCCGGGCGGCGGCTCAAACGCCGCCCGGGGCGGAAAAAACTTAATCCCAGATGGGCTCGGCGCTGAGGTCCACCGCGCCCAGCACCAACTCCACAAGCTGCTCCCCGGCCGCTTCCAGGGGAACCAGGCTGGTGTTGAGCACCATGTGATACAGGCTGGGGTCGTTGGGGTCGCCCTGGTGGAAGTTGGCCAGATAGCGCTCCCGCCTGCGTGACTCGCGGTTTATCATGGCCTCGGCCTTTTCCGGCTCCATGTTGTAGTTGCGCACCATGAACTTGATGCGGTCGGCCCGTTCGGCCACCAACAGCACATGCAAGGCGTTGGGGTCGCGGCGCAGGATGAATTGGCTGCCACGGCCCAGGATCACCATGTTGTCCTCCCGGGCCAGGTCTTTGATGATGCGGGTAAGGAACTCCACGTAGCGCTTCTCGTCGAAGTCCGAGCCGCTTTCGCCCAGGTGGCGGTCAATGAAGCTGGAGGGCACCAGCGTGGATAAAAAACGCATCAAATGGCCGCCGGCTTCGCGCTCCACCCCTTCGACCCACTTGACCGAGACATTGGCCTTTTCGGCCACCTTGTCCATCAGGCCTTCGTCCACGAACTCGTAACCCAAACGCTGGGCCACCCTGGCGCCCAGGGTCTTGCCGCCCGCTCCAAATTGCCTGGAAATAGTCAGCACCGCCATTTAGCTACTCCGCGTTATGCTTGATGGGCTCACGCCGCAGTCCTCAGATCTGGGCCTGCTTTTTTAGGTCCGCCTCGACGCGTTTAACCAGTTTGGTCACCTGAGATGTGGCCCCCTCCAGGGATAGTAGGCTGGTGTTGAGCACCAGGTGGTACAAGCTGGCTTCATCCGGTTCGCCCGGATAAAAGTTGTTTAGGAACCGGGCCCGTTTTTTGTCAGCCTCGGATATCAGACGTTTGGCTGAAATTTGGTCCAGGTTGTAGTTTTTCATCATGAAGCCTATGCGTTGGGGCAACTCGGCCACCAGCAAGATGCGCACCGTGTCCGGCCGGTAGCGTAGGGTGAACTGGCTGCCTCGGCCCAGCATGACCACATTGCCCTCGTCGGCCAGTTCCTGGACCACCTGGGTCAGGCGCTCTATGTGGCCCTTGTCGTCCCCCTCGGGGCTGGTCCAGCGGTCCATGAAGTTGCTGGGCGCCAAGGACGTAAGAAGCTCCACTACCTGGCGGCGGTACTGGCTTTGCCCCACCTCGGAAGCAGGCGCGCTGCCCGCGGCTTTGTCGGCCAACTGGTCTAGTTGGGACTCATGCAAAAAGTGGTATCCCAACTCGGCCGCCACCAGAACTCCCAAGGTTCGGCCTCCGGCCCCGAACTGCCGCGAGATACTGACCACCGCCATGCGCCGACCTCCTTAACTTTGGTTAGCCTTGAAACGTCCCCCAGGTCATACTGTTCTCCTGATGGTGTCCATATCGGATATTTCATCATAAACCATGGCCGGCTCGCCTGGCAATTACCCCCCGCGGTGCTGGAAAAAAATCGCCGGTTGCCAAGGCCACCTCGGCTCGCATATACTGGTCCCCGAATTGCAGTTGACCGGTGGGTTATGGGGTGTTTGCCCGGAAGCCCGGCGGGAAGTTGAAGCGAACCCAGAGTGAAAGTTACGAGGACGCCCACACCACAACGTAGATTGCACAGAATAATCTTGGCCACCCGGCGCCCTCCAGCTAGGTAGACTTACCGCCGCAGCTCCTAGAGGTGAACGCTCATGCAGAAGCCGCCCACTCCCCAAGAGCGGTATCAAGCTGAAGCACAAGTAATCTCAGGTCAGATTCGTCCGGTCAAACGCTTTTACGCCTTTCTGTTTGTTTTCCCCACACTCATGGCCCTTTGGGTGGTGCTGTCAGGGCGCTTCGACGCCTTCCACCTGATCCTGGGAGTCATTTCCTGCGCCCTGGTCTCTTTTTTATCCGGCGATCTGCTGTTTCCCCATGCCCCTCATCCCCGCCAGACCTTCCGCCTGTGGTGGCGCTTCCCCCTCTATGTGCCTTGGTTGCTCTATCAGATATTTCTGGCCAACCTGCACCTGCTCTACCTCACCTTCCATCCCCGCATGCTCCAGCTCATCGATCCCCACATGGTCCGTTTTCGCAGCACGCTAAAGAGCGAGATGGCTCTTTTGACCTTTGCCAACTCCATAACCCTGACTCCGGGAACCATCACCGTCAGGGTCAGCCCGGACGGCGATTTCGTGGTGCATGCCATAGACCGCTTCTCCGGCGAGGCCCTGCCTGGGGAGATGGAGAAGCGCGTGGCCCGCACCTTTGGGGAGGATTAATGGACAAGATTTTCCTCTACGCCAGCCTGATCCTGTGCCTGATCATGGTGCTCTCCTTGTACCGGGCCCTGTTCGGGCCCAGCGTGCTGGACCGGCTCATAGGAGTCAACGCCATCGGCAGCAAGACCACGGTGCTCCTGGTGCTGGTGGGGCTTTTGTTTCACCGGGTGGACATGTTCGTGGACATCGCCCTGGCCTACGCCCTTTTGAACTTCGTGGCCGTTTTGGCAGCGGCCCGCTATTTCCAGAAAAGGGGCGGCCTTGGCCGCTGAGAGGGGAGGCGGCTAACGACTCATGAATCTGGTGGTGATAATAATCCTGGGCCTGGGCCTGGTGTTCTTCGCCGGTGGCGCGGTGGGCATCCTGCGCTTTCCGGATTTTTATTCCCGCCTGCACCCGGCTGGCAAGATGGACACCCTGGGCAGCTTTTTGATGCTGGGGGCCCTGGCTCTGTACCACCTGCATCCCTTCACCCTGGACAACGTGCTGGTGGCCATCAAGATCATGCTGATCGTGGTCTTCTATTTCCTGGCCAGTCCCACCGCCACCCACGCCATAGTGGACGCGGGCATCAGGGCCGGGCAGAGCGCCTGGCAAAAGCCCAAGCAGGGGGCGGGTTCATGATCTGGCAGATCGACCTGGCCGTATTGCTGCTGGTTGTCATTTGCGCCGTCGGGGCCCTTGCGGTCAAGGACCTCATGGGCGCTGCCATCCTCTTTGGGGCCTACAGTTTTTTGATGTGCATCCTATGGGCGGTCATGGGCGCGGTGGACGTGGCATTCACCGAGGCCTCGGTGGGGGCGGGGGTTAGCACGGTGTTTTTCGTGGCCGCGGTCTTCCGCACCAGCCGGAGAACCAAGGATTGAAGGCCCTGGCATTGGCCATAGTGGTCCTGGTGGGGGGGCTTTTGGTCTCGGCCACGGTGGATTTCCCCGATTGGGCAGACCCCAACTCGCCGGCCTCGAGGCATGTCTCGCCCCGCTACATCGAAAAGACCATGGAAGAAACCTCGGTGCCCAACATCGTCACCGCGGTGTTGGCCGACTACCGTGGCTATGACACCATGTTCGAGACTGCGGTGGTCTTCACCGCTGGAGTGGCCTGCTTCCTGCTGCTCAGGCGGAGGGAGCCCCGTCCGGGGCCGTCCCGGGTCTATCGCCACCGGGCCACCGGGGTGATCGTGGAGATGAACCGGGTGCCGGACAAGGAGCCCTCGCCCGACGTGTTCAAGCGCATCGACGACGATTGGACCCCCCACGACCTAATCGTGATGAACGTTTGCCGTTTGCTTATTCCCTTTATCCAACTCTTCGCCCTTTATGTCATCGCCCACGGCCACCACAGCCCGGGCGGCGGCTTCCAGGGCGGGGTGATCCTGGGGGCCAGCGTGATCCTCATGGCTCTGTCCTGGGATTTGCGCACGGCCATGCTGCGCATGAAGGAAACCGCCACCGGCCTCATGAGCGCCATGGGGGTTTTCATCTACGCGGGGGTGGGGGCCCTGGCCTTGGCCTTGGGTGGCAACTTCCTGGACTACGCGGCCCTGTCCCCCCTGCTCCGGGTGGACCCGGTGGCCGCCCGGAGCCTGGGAATTTTCTTCGTGGAGGTGGGGGTGGGCCTGGCGGTGATGGCCACCATGGTGCTGATCTACAAAAACCTGGCCTCCGAGGGCCGTCTGGATCAGGGGTTGTAGCCGGTGGAAGAGTACATCCCACTGCTTTTAACCAAATACAACTATTGGGTCTACATCACCCTTATGATGATCGGCCTGTGGGCCATGATCGCCAAGAACAATCTGGTCAAGAAGATCGTGGGCATGAACATCTTCCAGACAGCGATCATCCTGTTCTACGTGTCCATCGGCGCCAAGTACGGCGGCACCATCCCCATCATCCAGCACGGGCCGGGGCACGGCCACGGCGCGGCCCAGATAAAGGCCCTGGCCTACATCAACCCCCTGCCCCACGTGCTGATGCTCACGGCTATCGTGGTTTCCGTGGCCACCCTGGGGGTGGCCCTTGCTTTGGTCATCAAGATTCACCGCCGGCACCGCACCTTGGAGGAAGACGAAATACTTGAGCAGCTAAGGGAATCATGAGCGAGCAATATCCAGCCCTGATCGTGATCACCCCTCTGCTGGCCGCCCTGCTGGTCAGCGCGGCCGGCTGGCTGCGCCCCCGCCTGTGCTTCCCCCTGGCCCTGGCCGGCTTGGGGGCGGCGGCGGCCGCCGCCACCGGGCTCTTGGTCCAGGTGCTCGCCACCGGTCCGGTGACCTACCGCCTGGGAGGCTGGGAGCCGCCTTGGGGCATCGCTTACTACGTGGACAACCTCAACGCGGTGGTGGCCGCCTTGGTGGCTTGGGTGGCCCTGTTCAACCTGGTGGCCAGCTACCGCGCGGTGATGACCGACTACCCCGAAAAGATCGGGCCATACTACACCCTCTACGTGTTGGCGGTCACCGGCATGCTGGGCATGGTGGTCACCGGCGACGCCTTCAACCTCTACGTGCTTTTGGAGATAACCTCCCTCACCGGTTACGCCCTCATCGGCCTGGGGGGAGGGCGGGCCCCCCTGGCCAGCCTGAACTACCTGTTCCTGGGAACCATCGGGGCCAGCTTCTACCTGCTGGGGGTGGGCTACCTTTACATCGTAACCGGCAGCCTGAACATGGCCGACCTGGCCAAGCTGCTTACGCCCTTGTACGGCTCCCTGGCCCTGTTGGCCGCCTTTGCCATAACCCTGGTGGGACTGTGGATGAAGATGGCCTTCTTCCCCCTGCACGCCTGGCTGCCCAACGCCTACGGCTTCGCGCCGGCGCCGACTGCCAGCCTCCTGGCCCCTTTGATGACCAAGGTCATGGTCTACGTGATGATCCGCATCATGATCTCCGTGTTCACCGTGGAGTTCGTGCTGCAAGAGGTCCTGGTCGGACAGTTGGTGGTGTGGCTGGCGGTGGCGGCCATGGTGGCTGGGGCCCTTTTCGCCCTGGGCCAGCGCGACCTGAAGCGCATGCTGGCCTACATCGTGGTGGCCGAGGTGGGCTACATGGTGGGCGGGGCCTGGCTGGGCAACCGCCTGGGCATGACCGGGGCGGTGCTGCACCTGATAAACGACGCGGTCATGACCTTTTGCGTGTTCCTGGCCGCGGGCTGCATCTACCAAAAGACGCGGGGCACCTCCTTCGAGGACCTGCGGGGCCTGTTTAAAAAGATGCCCTGGACCATGGCCGCCCTGGCCGCCGGGGCCATGGCCATCATCGGGGTGCCGCCCACCGGCGGCTTTTTCAGCAAGTGGTACCTCATCCGGGGTGGCTTGGAAGCAGGGCACTGGGGCTTTGTGGGCGCCCTGCTGTTCTCCAGCTTGATTAACGTGGTGCTGTTCTTCCGGGTCTTTGAGATCGCCTTTTTCGAGCCCTCGGGCGGCGATGACAGCCACGGCGGCCACGGCGGGCATGAGGAGCACGGCGGGGCGGTGGCCTTGGCCGAGGCGCCGCTTTCCATGCTGCTTCCCCTGATGGCCGCGGCCCTGGGGCTCATCGCCCTGGGCCTGGCCACCGGGCCCCTGGTGCAAAAGTTGATTCTGCCCATCATCCCGGCGGGGCTGGGGTAGGGGAGGGGCGTGGCCATGCTGCACTCCATAACCCCGCTCCTGGCGGTGCTGGCGTCCCTGGCGGCGGTGCCCTTCATCATCCTGCTCAAGGGCCGGCCCAACGCCCGGGAGGCGGTGACCTTCATTGCCGCCGGGATAAAGCTCATCCTGGTGGCCTCGCTCTTGCCCGCCGTGCTGGCGGGCGGGGAGGTGGAGTTCACTCTGGCCAAGGTGCTGCCCGGCGCGCCCCTGGCCCTGAGGGTGGACGCCTTCGGCCTACTATTCGCCCTGGTTTCCTCCAGCCTGTGGATCGTGACCAGCGCCTATTCCATCGGCTACATGCGCGGCCTGGACGAGCATTCACAGACCCGCTATTTTTGCTTCTTCGCGGTGGCCCTGTCGGCCACCATCGGGGTGGCTTTCAGCGCCAACCTGTTCACCATGTACCTGTTCTACGAGATGCTCTCCCTGGCCACCTACCCCCTGGTGACCCACCACCAGGACGCCGAGGCCCGCTCCTCGGGCCGCAAATACCTTTTCTACATCATGGGCGCCTCCATCGCCCTGGCCCTGCCTGCCATGATAATCACCTACCAGCAGACCGGCACCCTGGCCTTTTCCCCAACGGGCATACTGGCCGGCAAGGTGAGCCCGGTCATGGCCGGGGTGCTGTTGTTCATGTTCGTCTTCGGCTTTGCCAAGGCCGGGATCATACCGGTGCATTCCTGGCTGCCCGCGGCCATGGTGGCCCCCACCCCGGTCAGCGCCCTGCTGCATGCCGTGGCCGTGGTCAAGGTGGGTGTCTTTTCCATCCTGCGCATCATAACCGGCATCTATGGGGTGGACCTGCTAAAGGGCCTGGATCTGGGCATGGCCGTGGCTTGGGTGGCCGCCTTCACCATTATCGTGGCCTCCTTGATAGCCCTGAGCCAGGACGGGCTCAAGCGCCGCCTGGCCTTCTCCACCATCGGCCAACTCAGCTACATCGTGCTGGGCCTGGCCCTGCTCAGTCCCAAGGGCATGACCGGCGGCGCCCTGCACATCGCCATGCACGCCTTTGGCAAGATCACCTTGTTTATGTGCGCCGGGGCCATATTCGTGGCTACCGGCAAAAAGAACATCAGCCAGATGACCGGCATCGGCAAGCGCATGCCCTGGACCATGGCCGCCTTCCTGGTGGGCAGCCTCAGCGTCATCGGCCTGCCCCCCACCGGGGGGTTCATCAGCAAGTGGTACCTGGCCCTGGGCTGTTTGCAGGCCGGTTCGGTGGCCCTGCTGGTGGTGCTGTTGGTCAGCTCGCTGTTAAACGCGGCCTATTTCCTGCCCATCGTATACCGGGCCTATTTCAAGCCTCCGGTGGAGGCGGCCTGGGCCGAGGGACGCAACGAGGGCCCGGCCGCAGCCTGGGTGCCGCCGCTGGTCACCGCGGCCTGTTCCTTGGTTCTGTTCTTCTATCCCCAACCCTTCCTGCGCCTGGCCCAGATGGCCGTGGCCCAGCTATTCGGAGGCTGAGCATGGAGCATGGCGAGCTGAGGGAGCTGAAACACGAGGCCGAGCCCGGTTACCGGCCGGTGCTTTGGGTGCTGGTGGGGGTGGCGGTGGTCTATCTGGCCCTGGTCCTGACCGGGGCGCTGGGCTAGGGAGGCGGCCATGCGCGAGCTGAAGATATTCGACAAGGCGGTCAACGTAAAGCGCCTGCTCATGTGCCTGTACGTCTTCCTGGCCGGGCTGCTGGTGGCCGACTTTTTCATCGCCAAGCACGGACACTTCCCCTGGGAGGGCGCCCCGGAGTTTTACGCGGCCTACGGCTTCCTGTGCTACCTGGTGCTGATCGTGCTGGCCAAGGCCCTGCGCCGGATCATAAAGCGCCGGGAGGACTACTATGATTAGCGGTCTGCCACCGGCGCTGTTGTTTTTGGCGGGCGCGGCCCTGGTGCCGCTCTTGCCCCAGCGCTTTAAGCAGGCCTTCATGCTGGCCCTGCCCCTGTTCGCCCTGTATTTGCTGTGGAACACCCCCCTGGGCACCTACTGGAGCTTCAGTTTCCTGGACTACCAGATCGTCCTGATGAAGCTGGACCGCCTGAGCCGGGTGTTCGCCTACATCTTCCTGATCATCTCGGTGATCGGCTTCCTTTTCGCCCTCAAGGTGGCCGACGACCTCCAGCACAGCGCCGCCCTGATCTACGCGGGCGGGGCCCTGGGGGTCACCCTGTGCGGCGACTGGTTCAGCCTGTACGTGTACTGGGAATTCATGGCCGTGGCCTCCACCTTCCTTATCCTGGCCCGGCGCACCCCGGCGGCCCGGGCGGCGGCCCTGCGCTACATCCTGGTGCACCTGTTCGGCGGCCTGCTGTTGTTCGCGGGCATCATGCTGCTGCTGGCTGGTGGCGGGCCCATCGCCATCGGTGCCCTGAAACTGGACAGCGCGGCGGCCTGGCTCATCTTCCTGGGCATCGCCCTGAACGCGGCCATCCCGCCCCTGCACCCCTGGCTCAAGGACGCCTATCCCGAGGCCACCCCCACCGGCGCGGTGTTCCTGAGCGCCTTCACCACCAAGAGCGCGGTGTATCTCATGTGCCGCACCTTTGCCGGGGCCGAGGTCCTCATCTGGGTGGGGGCCATCATGACCATCTTTCCCATCTTCTACGCGGTGCTGGAAAACGACATCCGCCGGGTGCTCTCCTACAGCCTTATGAACCAAGTGGGCTACATGATGTGCGGCATCGGCATCGGCACCACCCTGGCCATCAACGGTACGGTGAGCCACGCCTTCTGCCATATCCTCTACAAGGCTCTCTTGTTCATGGCGGCGGGCAGCGTGCTCACCATGACCGGGCGCATACGCTGCACCGATCTGGGCGGGCTGTACAAAACCATGCCTCTCACCGCCCTTTTCTGCATGGTGGGCTCGGCCTCCATCAGCGCCTTCCCCTTGTTCAGCGGCTTCGTGTCCAAATCCATGATCGTCAGCGCGGCCGGGCTGCAACACCTCACCACCATCTGGTTCATGCTCCAGTTCGCCTCGGTGGGAGTCATCGATCACGCGGGCATCAAGGTGCCTTACTTCACTTTCTTCGGCCACGACTCGGGCCTGAGGGCCAGCGACCCGCCCTGGAACATGACCTGGGCCATGGGCATCGCCGCCGTCTTCTGCCTGGGCATCGGCATATTCCCCCAGCCGCTGTACAACATTCTGCCCTTCCCGGTGGACTACGCCCCCTACACCGGGGCCCACGTGGTGGGCCAGCTGCAACTGCT
>JAHJPG010000096.1 GCA_018819925.1 Pseudomonadota bacterium | reverse complement strand
GTCCACCCGCCGGCCCAAATGGCCCATGACCCACTGGGAGCGCTTGAGTACCTGGCCCAGCAGGCGGGAAACCAGCCAGGCGGCGATGAAAAGGGCCACCGCCAGGGCGATCATGCCCAGCCCGGTGGAGGGATCCAGCAGATTTTTAGCCTGGAACCATTCCCAGTCCAAGGCCGCCTCCCGCTACGGGTTAGTGTTTGAAGGCTCTCTGGCCGGTGAAGACCATGGCCACCGGCGGGTCGGCCTGGTTGCAGGCCTCGATGGACTCCCAGTCGCGCATGCTGCCGCCGGGATGGGCGATGCAGCTCACCCCCTCGGCCAGGCCCACGTCCACTCCGTCCCGGAAGGGGAAGAAGGCGTCGGAGATCATGATCGAGCCGGGCAGGCCGCCCTTGTCCGCCTGGGTCTGTTGGTCTATGGCCTTTATCTTGGCCGGGTCCTCGCGGCCCTCGGCCACGGCCAGGGCCAGCTCGTCGTATTTCAGGCCGTGGGTCAGCCAGCAGAGTTTGTTGGCGTACTTCACGTAGGCCTTCTGGGCGGCGATGCGGGCCACGCCCACCCGGTCCTGCTCGCCGGTGCCGATGCCCACGGTGCAGCCGTCCTTCACGTAGATGACGCTGTTGCTGCTCACCCCCTGCTCCACCGCCCAGCCGAACACCACGTCGTCCAGCTCGGACTGGGTGGGCAGGCGGATGGGCTCCACCATCTCGCCCTTGTATTCGCAGCGGGCGGGCAAAAGATCGGCCGGGGTCTTGATGGGGTTGAAGGAGGAGGTCTGCAACACCATGCCCCCGTCCATGAGGCACTTGATGTCCAAAAAGCGGCCGTCGCGCCACTGCTCCAGCTCGGCGATGCGGGGCATGGCCAGGATGCGCAGGTTCTTGGCCTTCTTGAGTATCTCCAGGGCCCCTTCCTCGTAGGCCGGCGCGGCCACCACCTCCAGATACAACTCGTTCATCATCTCGGCGGTGGCCTTGTCCACCGGCCGGTTCAAGACCGCCGCCCCGCCGAAGGCGGCGATGAGGTCGGCCAAGAAGGCCTTCTCATAGGCGGTGGCGATGTCGTCGGCCACGGCGGCCCCGGAGGGGTTGTTGTGCTTCATGATGGCGCAGGCCGGACGATCCG
Source organism: Pseudomonadota bacterium (assembly GCA_018819925.1). Taxonomy (GTDB): domain Bacteria; phylum Desulfobacterota; class Desulfarculia; order Desulfarculales; family Desulfarculaceae; genus Desulfoferula. The sequence continues at coordinate 65,823 of JAHJPG010000096.1, read as the reverse complement.
TGAGGTAACGCAGGATGTGCAGGGCCCCGTCCACGTCGGTCAGGTTGGTCTTGCCGGGGTGCTTGCCCGCCTGGAGCATCTGGGCCTCGTCGATGGCGCTGACCAGGCCCATGCCCGGCCCCACCAGTTTCAGATCGCCCACGGTGAGCCCGCCGCCCACCAGCTGGTACAGGGCCGCCTCCTGGCCGGGGTTCTCCCCGTAGCGCAGGCCCTTCTCGATCAGCTCGCCGCCGTCGGCCAGCTTCCAGGTGCGCTTTTTATAGACCAGCTCCTGCCCGCCCAGGGTTATCTTCACCTCGGGGGGGAAGTGATCGGCCATTACCGTGCGATATTGCGCCTTGATGTCCGCCAACTTGAATCTCCTTGGCCCGGCGGGGTTCGACCCGCGTTATTTATCCAGTTCCTTGCCCCGGCGGGTGGCCGCCTCCACCGCGTTGTAGAGCACTCCCCTGATGCCGCCGCGCTCCAGCTCGGCCAGCCCGGCGGTGGTGGTGCCCCCGGGCGAAGCCACCCAATCCTTGAGCTGGCCGGGATGCTCGCCGGTCTTGATGAGCATCTCGGCGGCCCCGGCCACGGTGTGGGCGGCCAGGGTCAAGGCGGTCTGGCGGTCCAGGCCCTGGCACACCCCGGCGTCGGCCAGGGCCTCGATGATCACGAACACATAGGCCGGCCCCGAGCCCGACAGGGCGGTGACCGCGTCCATGAGCTTTTCCTCCACCGTTACCACCGGACCCACCGCTCCGAACACCTCGCGGGCGGTCTCCAGGTGCTCCGGGGCCAGATCGGGCGCGGCGGCGATGGCCGTGACCCCCTTGCCGATGAGGGCCGGGGTGTTGGGCATGGCACGCACCAGGGGCTGGCCCGAGGGCAGGGCCGCAGCCACGGTGGCCAGCTTGAGGCCGGCGGCCAGGGTTATCACCAGGCTGCCGGGCCTGAGGGCCGAGGCCGCTTCCCGGGCCGCTTGGGCCGCGTGGGCCGGCTTCACCGCCAGGATCAGCAGGTCCAAATCGGCAAGCTCTCCGGGGCTGGCCACCGTGCCCACCCCCAGTTCCGCGCCCAGTTCCTTGGCCCTTTCGGCGTTGATCTCGGCCACCACCACCTGGGGGGCCTGCACCACTTCCGCGTTGAGCATGCCCTTGAGCAGCGCTCCGCCCATGTTGCCGCAACCGGCCAGGCCTATGCGTCCATTTAGCGCCATTGTTCTCTCCCCGCCGGTCCGCCTTGGGCCGGCTTCGTTTCCCTAACTATAGCCCCTGGCCGTCTCCGGCTCCAAGGCCAGTTTGCGCCGGGCCGGGCCGGCCCACCCGGTAGCGCCGCCCTCCCCGGCTGCCGTTGGCGCTCACCAGACCGGCCCTGGCCAGGACGGCCAGGACGTTCTTGGCCGTGGAGTCGGAGCATTCCAGCTCCCCGCGCAAATCCTGGTTGGCCACTTCCCTGCCCTGCCAGGCGGCCAAGAATCCGGCCAGGGCCACTACCCGGGCGGCGGGAATGCCATCCACCCCGGCCAGGGCCTTCCGCCAAGCCGCCTCGTCGCCCCCGCCCACCACTTCGGGCGGCAGCATGTCCGGGGTGATCTCGAACTCCCGCGAGAGCACCACCAAACGCTGCAAAAGGTGGCGCAACTCGCGCACGTTGCCCGGCCAGGCATATGCCTTTAGCCGCTGCCTGGTTTCCGGGGCCAGGCGGCGGGTCTTCTTGGCCAAAAGCCCCGCCTGGGCCATGAAGTGGTCCAGGAGCAGGTCCAGGTCCTCGCGCCTCTCGCGCAAGGGGGGCAGATACAGAGGCACCACCTGGAGGCGGTAGAGCAGGGCCTGGTTGAACTCGCCCCGGGCCGCAGCCTGGGCCAGGTCGCGGTGGGTGGCCGCCACCAGGCGGAAGTCCACCGGCACCTCGCCCCCGCCCCCCACCGGAGCCACCCGGCGGCTCTCCAACACCCTGAGCAGGCGCACCTGCAACTCCGGCGGGGCCTCGCCGATCTCGTCCAGGAACAGGGTGCCGCCGCCCGCCTGGCGGAAATAGCCCGGCCGGGCGGTCTCGGCCCCGGTGAAGGCCCCTTTGTCGTGGCCGAACAGCTCGCTCTCCAACAGGCTGGGGGGCATGGCCGCGCAGTTCACGGTGACCAGGGGCCCTTCACGCCGGGGAGAGAGCCGGTGCAGGCGGCGGGCCAAAAGCTCCTTGCCCGTACCGCTCTCGCCCACCAGCAGCACCGGAAAATCGCTGACCGCCACCTCGCCCAGGTCCTTCAGCACCCGGCGGAAGGCGGGCGAAGGCCCGGCCACCAGCTCTTGCTCTTCCAGGGCGGCCACCGCCGGCGGAAGGCTGACCCCCCGCCCGGCCAGATCCGCCAGGCGCTCCAAATCAAGCAGCTGGGGCAGGGCTCCCTCCAGGCGGGCGGCCACGGCCCGCTCCAGCTCAGGCCGGCCCATGAGCCGCTTGTGAACCTCCCGGCGCACGGCCTCCCTGATCTGATCCGAGCCATAATTCCGGCCCATCAGGGTCAAAACCGTCTCCACCAACTGGCGGGCCAGCTTTTCCACCGCCTGGCGGCCCAGCGGGTCCAACCCCTGGGGCGGAGCCTGGGTGTGGGCCCTTTCGGCCACCACGGGACGGGGGCTGGCCCCATCCCCGGCCAGGCGGGATGCCAGGTTGGCGGCGGCGGCCAAGATCACGCGCTGGGATGCTTGCAATGCTGCCCCTCCTCAAGAGTCCCTACTACATACCCCAGGCCCCGGCTCCCGCGCAAGCAGCCGCTCCCGGCCTTGCCACGCAAGGGGCCCAATGCTATAAAATCTTATGCATGCTGGAGAAATTCCCAACAGGGCCCAGGAGGCCGCCATGATAAAATCCCGTATCGCCGCGCTGCGCAGACTGCTCAAAAAACAGGGGCTGGACGCTATTTTGGTCACCCTGCCCGCCAACCGGCGATACCTCAGCGGGTTCTCCCCGGACGACGGCCAGTGGGGCGAAAGCTCCGGTGCCATTTTCGTAAGCCAAAACGCGGCGTTACTGCTAACAGACTTCCGCTACGAACTCACGGCCCGCTCCCAGGCCCCCTATTTCGAAACCCTGATCTACCACCAGGGCCTGGCCACCCTGATGGGCATGATCGCCCCGGAGCTGGGGATCAATACCCTGGCTTACGAGTCGGAGGCCATGCTGGACATTTGGCGCCAGCGCCTGGAGGAAAATCTGCCCGAAGTGGAGCTCAAGCCCACCCTGGGCCTGGCCTCCAAGCTGCGGGTGATGAAAAACTCAGCGGAAATAAAGGCCTTGACCGCCAGCCTGGCCCTAATGGAAAAGGTGCTGGACGATACCCTGGCCGGAGATATCGTGGGCAAGAGTGAACGGGAGGTGGCGCTTTCCATCGCCCGGGCGGTGGAGGACGCCGGTGCCGAGGGGGTCTCCTTCCCTCCCCTGGTGGCCAGCGGACCCAACGGGGCCGAACCCCACGCCGAAAGCGGCTCGCGCATCATCAAGCGGGGCGACCCCGTGGTGTTCGACGTGGGGGCCAAGTTGGGCGGTTACTGCTCGGACATATCGCGCACCGTGGTGGCCGGCGGCCTGGAGGCGGCCGACGAGCGATTCGCCCAGATATACGGCCTCACCCGCAAGGCCCAGCTAAAGGCCATGGCCGAGATAATGCCGGGCATGCTGGGGGAGGAGGCCGACGCCATCGCCCGGGAAGTCATCGAGGAAGGCGGCTTCGGACCCCGCTTCGGCCATTCCCTGGGCCACGGGGTGGGCCTGGCCACCCACGAGGACCCCCGGGTGGGCCCCCGCTCCGGCGACGAACTGATGCCGGGCATGGTTTTCACCATCGAGCCGGGCATATATCTGCCCGGCTGGGGCGGGGTGCGCCTGGAGGACATGGTGCTGCTCACCAGCCAGGGATGCCGCCGCCTGGGGAGCCTGGACCGCTTTTATGACCTCCCCTAGCCCGCATATTTCATGAGGGATGGGTGGCAATTAGCAACGGATCAGTATTCATGGGGCCATTATGAAGCAAGTGTTCGCATTATCGAGGTACAGTTTGTACCCATCGCCGGCACAGCCAGCCGCCGGCAGACAAGGCGGCCGGCAAGCGAGGGCTGATGGCGTAGCCATAGCTACGTCGAGGCCCGGGCGCAGCCGGCAACACCATATGCCGGTGGCTGGCGCAGCCGGACACACGGCCTTCATGAAATATGCGGGCTGATCCCCAGGCCCCGGCCTTGCACCAGGCGGTGGACAGCTATCTGGCCCACCTGGCCGCCGAGCGGGGCCTGGCCGCCAACTCGGTGGCCTCCTATGCCGAGGACCTGGCCGACCTCACCGGCTTCTTGCTCAAGGAGGGGGTGGCTGGCTGGGAACAGGTGGAATCGGTGCACATGGTGGCCTTTTTGGCCCGGGCGGCGCAAAATGGGCTCTCGCCCCGCACCCGGGCCCGGCGCCTGTCCGCCGCCCGGGGCCTGGTGGCCTGGCTGCTGCGCCGGGGCGAGTTGGGCGCCGACCCCCTGGCCGGCCTGGTGGGTCCCCGCCTGCCCGGCGGCCTGCCCTATTTCCTCAGCCGCGACGAGGTGGAACGCCTCTTGGACGCTCCGGACCCACTGACCGATCTGGGGCAAAGGGACCGGACCATTTTGGAGCTGATGTACGCCGCCGGGCTTCGGGTGAGCGAGGTCATCAGCCTGGGAGTGGGCGACGTGCAGTTCCAGGTGGGTTGCCTCTTGGTGCATGGCAAAGGCGACAAACAGCGCCTGGTGCCGGTGCATGAAACCGCCATCAAGGTCCTGACCGCCTATCTGGAAGGCCCCCGGAGCCGCCTGCTCAAGGGCAAGCGGCGCGAGGAGGTTTTTCTGAACAACCGGGGCGACTCCCTGAGCCGCATGGGTCTTTGGAAAATCATCCACAAATATCTGCAAAAGGCGGGCATAAACGGGCCGGTCACCCCCCACACCCTGCGCCACACCTTCGCCACCCATCTTTTGGAGGGCGGGGCCGACCTCAGGAGCGTGCAGCTCATGCTGGGGCACAGCGACATCGGCACCACCCAGGTCTACACCCACGTCACCCGCCAGCGGCTGGTGCAGGTGCATCGCCGCCACCACCCCCGAGGCTAGGCAGAACATGAACCCGGCTCCCAGCAAAAAAGGCCCCGTCCGGGACGTGGAGGTCATAACCACCCACGTCAACGCCGACTACGACGCCCTGGCCTCCATGCTGGCCGCGGCCAAGCTCTACCCCGAGGCCATGTTGGTGCTGCCCGGGTCCCAGGAGCGCAACCTGCGCAACTTCTTCGTGGATTCGGTGTGTTTTCTTTATAACTTCGTAAAGGTCAAGCAGGTGCCCTTTGAGCGGGTGCGCCGCCTGATCCTGGTGGACACCCGCCAAAAGGAGCGCATCGGCCCCTTGGGCCCCCTGGCCGAGGACCCCGAGGTGGAGGTGCATGCCTTTGACCACCACCCGGACAGCGGCAACGACGTAAAGACCAGCTACCAGATCGTGGAGCCGGTGGGCGCCACGGTTACCGTGCTCAGCCAACTGCTGCGCAACCAGGGGATCACCCTCAACGATGACGAAGCCACCCTGTTGGCCCTGGGCATCTACGAGGACACCGGCAGCTTCACCTTCAGTTCCACCACCCCGGCCGACTACGAGGCCGCCGCCTGGCTGCTCAGTCAAGGGGCCATGCTCGGCGTGGTCGCCAACCTCATCACCCGCGAACTCAGCGCCGAGGAAGTGGGCCTCTTGAACGACCTGATAAGCTCGGCCGAAACCCTCAACGTGGGCGGCACCTCTTTGGTGGTTAGCCAGGTGAGCCGCGACTTCTACGTACCGGAATTCGCGGTGCTGGTGCATAAGTTCATGGACATGGAGAACCTGGACGCCCTGTTCGCCCTGGCCCGCATGGAGGGGCGCATCTATCTGGTGGCCCGCTCCCGCCTGCCGGAGGTGGACGCGGGAGCCATCGCCCAGTCCCTGGGCGGCGGGGGCCACCCCACCGCGGCCAGCGCCACCCTCAAGGACATGACCCTGGTCGAGGCCAGCGAGCGTCTGAAAAACGTGCTGCGATCCTCCATCAATCCCACCATCCTGGCCCGCGACTTGATGACCAGCCCGGTGATTACCGTGCCTGCCGAAACCACCCTCAAGGAGGCGGAGCAGGTGCTCACCCGCTACAACGTCAACGTGATGCCGGTGAGCCAGGACGGCAATGTGAAAGGAATTATCACCCGCCAGACCGTGGAGAAGGCGGTGTACCACGGCTTGGGCCATTTGAGCGTGGTGGAGTACATGACCCCCCACGTGGAGATGCTCTCGCCCATGGCCAGCTTGCTGGAGGTGGAACGGGCGGTGGTGGAGCGCCGTCAGCGCCTGGTTCCGGTGATGGAGGACGGCCAACTGCTGGGGGTCATCACCCGCACCGACCTCTTGAACACCCTTATCGAAAATCCCCTGGTCACCGAGCGCCTGGTGGACCGCTACGAAGGCCCCCGCCCGGTGCGCCACAAAAACGTCAAGAGCATCATGGCCGAGCGCCTGCCCCGGCGAGTCATGGCCATTCTCAAGGAGATGGGCCAAGTGGCCCAGGAGTTGGGTTTCAAGGTCTTTTTGGTGGGCGGTTCGGTGCGCGATTTGTTCCTCAGACGGGAAAACCTGGACCTGGACGTGGTGGTGGAGGGCGACGGCATGGCCTTGGCCCGCCGCTTCGGGGAGATGCACCCGGAGGTGAGGGTGCGCACCCACAAAAAATTCAGCACCGCCAAAATAGTTTTTGAACAAAGCGGCCTGAGCTTGGACGTGGCCACCGCCCGCCTGGAGTACTACGATTCCCCGGCCGCCCTGCCGGTGGTGGAGCTTTCCAGCCTCAAGTTGGACCTATACCGCCGCGACTTCACCATCAACACCTTGGCGGTGCAGCTCAATCCACCCGGCTTCGGCCTACTCATCGACTTCTTCGACGGCCTGCGCGACATCAAGGAAAAGGCCGTGCGCGTGCTGCACAACCTTTCCTTCGTGGAGGACCCCACCCGGGTGTTTCGGGCTGTGCGCTTTGAGCAGCGCTTCGGTTTCCGCATCGGCAAGCTCACCGAGGGCCTGGTGAAAAACGCCATTAAAATAGACGCCTTCAAGCGGCTGTCCCCCCGCCGGCTATTTGGGGAATTCCGCCAGATGCTGGAGGAGGAGCGGGCCGTGGCCTGCCTGCAACGTCTAAGGGACTTGAAGCTGCTCTACGTCTTCCACCCCGAGTTGAAGCTGGAGCCCAAGGACGAGGAGCTTCTGGAAGACTTGGATGAGGCCCTGGCCTGGCACCGCCTGTCCTTTCTGGACCACCCGGTGCAGCAGTGGCTGGTATACTACCTGGGCCTCAGCGACCCCTTGCCGCCCAAGGATCGCCAGGCCCTGGGCCGCCGCCTGGGCATGTCGCCCAAACAACGCGATGAGTTGGAGGGCGAGCGGCAGCGGGCCCTGAAGGCCATGAACCATATGCAGCGCAAGAAACCGGCCGCTTCGGAGATATATTTCCTGCTGCACTCCCAGAGGCCCGAGTTCCAACTCTACATCATGGCCAAGGCCACTCGGCAATGGGCCAAACGGGCGGTGAGCCAGTACATGCTCAGTCTTTCCCGGGTGCGGCCCGAGGTGGACGGCGAGGCTCTCAAGGCCCTGGGCTTTGCCCCGGGGCCATTGTTCAAGCGCATCCTGGATCGGCTGATGGCCGCCCGCCTGGACGGCGAGGTGCTTACCCGGGAACAAGAGGAGCAATTGGTGATGAAAGAATTCAAAATCCCCGGAGAGCGCGCCTGATGGGCTGGCTGACCGATTTTCTGCTCAAACTGGTCATGCTGGCCCCGCCCATCCTCATGGCCCTGACCGTGCACGAGGCCTCCCACGCCCTGGTGGCCTGGCTGCGGGGCGACCCCACGGCCAAGCAGCGGGGGCGCATGAGCCTGAACCCCATCCGCCACCTGGATATGGCCGGCACCTTGGTGTTTTTCGTCACCGCCTGGTTCGGGTCGGGCTTCGGCTGGGCCAAGCCGGTGCCCATCGACGCGCGCCGCCTGCGCGACCCCCGCTGGGACATGGTGTGGATCTCCGCCGCCGGCCCCCTGAGCAACATCCTGTTCGCCATCATCATTGCCGCTGCGCTCTATCTGCTGGTCCAGGCTGGGGTTTTCGCCGGCTACGCCCAATGGAAATGGTACTTCGGGCAAATGATGATAGTGGGGGTCACGGTGAACGTGATCCTGGCCTTTTTCAACCTGATCCCCCTGCCTCCCCTGGACGGCTCGGGCATCCTCACCGGCCTTTTGCCCCCAAAGGCGGCCTGGCGCTACCAGCAGCTCAACCGATACGGGTTTGTCATCCTCCTGGCCCTGATCTTTTTGCCCCGCTGGCTGCCGGGCATGCCCAACGTGGTGAGCTACCTGGTTCTATTACCGGCCCAATCCGTGCTAAACCTATTGTTACCCTATTAGATGGTGGCCGCATGGACGTAGCGGTAAAGCTGGAGATATTCGAAGGCCCCCTGGATTTGTTGTTGCACCTCATCCGTAAAAACGAGGTGGACATATACGACATCCCGGTGGCCTTGATAACCAAGCAATATCTGGAATACCTGGACCTGATGCAGGACTTGTCCATCGGCGTGGCCGGTGAATTCCTGCTGATGGCCGCCACCCTTTTGCACATCAAAAGCCGCCAGCTGCTGCCCTCCTACGACTCCTCCGAGGACCAGGACGAGGGCGAGGACCCCCGCCAGGACCTGGTGGAGCGGCTGAAGGAGCATATGCGCATAAAGGCGGCGGCTGATAAGCTGGGGGAGCGCGACCTGCTGGACCGCGACGTATTTTCCAGGGGGGGCGGCCGCCGCGAACTGGACAAGGTGCGCGCCGGGGAAGAGGAGGTGATCGAGGCCGGGGTATTCGAGCTCATCGAATCCTTCCGCCGCCTCATGACCCGCCGCCACGAGCAGATGGTGTTGGAGCTTCCCCGGGACCGGGTGTCCCTGGATGATCGCATCGGCGAAGTGCTGGACAAGCTGCGAAGCTGCCAGACCATGACTTTCGAGGAATTTTTTACGGACGCGCACACCCGGCCCCAGTTGGTGGTCACCTTTTTGGCCCTGCTGGAGCTTACCCGGGTGGGGCTCATAAAACTCTACCAGGAGCGCCTGGCCGCGGCCCCGGGAGAGCCGACCCAATGGGGAGTCATGCGCATCTATTTCCAGGCTTCGGATCGGCGTGAGGAGGACGAGGCTTGAGCCGCGACCTTAAAAGGATAATCGAGGCCCTGTTGTTCGTCGCGGAGACCCCCCTGAGCTTGGCCCAGTTCAATCAGGTGCTGGAGACCAGCGATCGAGACGCGCTGGTGCGGGCGCTGGAAGAGTTGGCCCAGGAATACCAGCAGTCCGAGCGGGCCTTCGAGGTGGTGCAAGTGGCCGGGGGTTGGATATTTCGCACCCGCAAGGAGATGGCCTTTTGGCTGCGCAAGCTCAAGAAGCAGCAGGTCACCCGCCTGTCCAAGGCCGCTCTGGAAACTCTGGCGGTGGTGGCCTATAAGCAGCCGGTGCTCAAGGCCGAGATAGAGCGCATCCGGGGGGTGGAGGTGGGAGGCATCCTGCGCACCCTCATGGAAAAAAACCTGGTGCGGGTGGCCGGCCGCCAAGACCTTCCCGGCCGCCCCTTGATCTACGCCACCACCCGCCGCTTTTTGGAGGTCTTTGACCTGAAAGACCTCAAGGACTTGCCCACCGTGGAGGAGATCGAGAACTTGGCCGGGGTCTCCCAGGGGGGCCCCTCCTACCAGGACGACGAGCTACCCCTGGGCAACCCGTCCGCGCCCACCCTGGACGACCTGATCCCCGTGGAGGGCGGCCTGCCTCCCCTGGTGGAGGCCGAGGACGGCGAAGACGACGGGTGGGACCAGCCGCCCGAGTCGGCTGGCGAGGCCCCGGAGGGTGAGCCCGCTCCGTCCCAGGCGAGCCAGCCTGCCGCCGAGGATGAACAGGCGGCCCAAGAGGAGCAAAACGCCCCGGCCCCGGAACCGAAGCCAGAGGGCGGCGGCCAGGAGCCGGGGGCCATGCCCATCAAACCCGAACCGGAACCAACCTAGGATGCCATGACCGCTGAACGCCTACACAAAATCCTGGCCCAGGCCGGGGTGGCCAGCCGCCGGGCGGCAGAGGACATGATCGCCGCCGGACGGGTGGCGGTGAACGGGGTGGTGGTTCGCCAACCCGGGGCCTCCGCCGACCCCAGCCGCCAAGAGATCACCATCGACGGCAAGCCCCTGCCCTCCCCGACGGCCAAGGAATACTGGCTGCTCAACAAGCCGGCGGGGTATGTGAGCACGGTGAGCGACCCCCAGGGCCGCCCCACGGTGATGAGCCTGCTGCCCCCCGAAGCCACCGGCCGCTTCTACCCGGTGGGGCGCCTTGACTATGACAGCGAGGGCCTCCTGCTGCTCACCAACGATGGCGAGTTGGCCCAGCGGCTCACCCACCCCAGCCATCAGGTGCCCAAGCGCTACCTGGTGTGGGTGGACGGCCGGCCGGGCCCGGTGGTGCTCAGTCGCTTGCGCAATGGGGTGGAGATCGAGGGCGGCGTCACCGCCCCGGCCAAGGTGGGGATCAAGGCCTCGGGCAAGACCACCAGCAAGCTGAGTTTCATGCTAATCGAGGGCAGAAAACGCGAAATCAGGCGAATGTGCGCCGAGGTGGGCCACCGGGTGCAGCGCCTGGTCAGGGTGGGGATCGGCCCCCTGCGCCTGGGCGACCTGCCCCTGGGGCAGGCCCGGCGCCTTAGCGGAGGCGAAATTGCCGCCCTTAAAGAAGCGTTGGGCCTTAAGGACGCTTGCAAACCTAGCGGCGATGGTGTAAAAAAAACTCCGCAAGGCAAAGCTGAACAAGCTAGGGGCCGCAAGCGTAGGCAAAGCCCCCGCCGCATAAGAGAGATTAAAGGCCAGTAACTCAGCGGGAGAGTGCCATCCTCACACGGTGGAAGTCAGGGGTTCAAATCCCCTCTGGCCTACCAAAACGATAACAGGCGGTTAGCGGGTCACGCTAACCGCCTGTTGTGTTTTTGACGCCTTAGCAAATCCTTACCGCAGCCATCTCACCAGTTGTATTTGTCAATCCAAGGTCGTGGGCGCGGCCTAGCCGCCTCCCTTGGCCAAAAAATGTTGACAGGACCGATTCGATGAGTTATCAGTCCATACGCATAGAGCGTCGTTTTTGCCAAATAAAGAGGCAGAAGCCTCTTTGACCTAAGACGTAAGCTTCGGAAAAATTGGGTTAAGAAAGCCCGGAAGTCTGCTGGCCGCAGACTTCCGGGCTTTTTGTTTTCACGGATCACGACTATTGAAAGACGAATTTTACACATTAACGGTCACGGAAGTGCCGTTCAAACACGAAGCAAAAACATTAGTTAAAGGAGCGTGAGAATGATCGGGCGAATCTTGATGGCGGTATTTTCGCTTTGTTTGCTGCTGGCCACGCCGGCGCTGGCCCATTTTGGAATGGTTATCCCCGACAGCAATCTTTTGGGGCGCCCCGGGGTGGTCAATCTTGATTTTCGCTTTTGGCACCCCATGGAAGGCCAAGGCATGAACCTGGTCAAGCCGGCCGAGGCGGGGGTGTTTACAAAGGGCAAGAAAACCAGCCTGCTGACCGCCCTCAAAGAAAAAAAGGTGAACGGCTTCACCACTTGGCAAGGCCAGTACAGGGTCAAGGCCCCCGGCGATTACATCTTCTACATGATTCCCCAGCCGTATTGGGAGCCTTCCGAAGATTGCTTCATAATCCACTACACCAAAACGGTGGTTGATGCCTTGGAGGCGGAGGAGGGCTGGGACGAGCCCGTGGGCCTGCCCATGGAGATCGTGCCTCTCACCAGGCCGTTTGGGGTCTACGCCGGCAACAATTTCTGCGGTCAGGTCCTCTACAAGGGCAAGCCCTTGGCCAACGCCACTGTGGAGGTGGAGTTCTATAACGCCGACGGCAAACTCAAGGCCCCGGCGGGCGCTTATGTGGCCCAGCTGGTTAAAACCGATGCCAACGGCGTCTTCAACTGGAGCATGCCCTGGCCGGGATGGTGGGGTTTCGCGGCCCTGCACACCGCCGAGGACTTCAAGCTGAAGCATCAGGGCAAGGACAAGGACGTTGAGTTGGGCGGCGTATTCTGGATATACGCGCATCCCGCCCTGTCCTCGGAAACGGGCCGCTAACGGTGCATATTTCCGAAGGCGTGCTTTCAGGGCCGGTACTGGCCGGCGGCGCCATTATCAGCGCCGCCGGCCTGGCCCTGGGGCTCAAAAAAATCGATTACGAAAGCCTGCCGAGGGTGGCCCTCTTGTCGGCGGTGTTTTTCGTGGCCAGCCTGATTCACCTGCCGGTGGGGCCTTCGTCGATTCACCTGGTCCTCAACGGCCTGGTGGGGGTCATTCTGGGATGGTCGGCTTTCCCGGCCCTGTTCGTGGGCTTGGTGTTGCAGGCCGTGCTGTTCCAATTCGGCGGCCTCACCGTGCTGGGGGTCAACACCGCCGCCATGGCCTTGCCTGCGGTGCTTTGCTACTACCTGTTCGGCCCGTTCCTGCGCCGAAGCGGAAAGCTCGCCCCTCTGCTGGCCGCCTTCGCGGCTGGCTTTTGCGCCATTCTCATCTCCGCCATTCTCACCGCCGTAAGCCTCTATTGCAGCGGGGAAGAATTCCTGGGGGCGGCCTGGGCCATTCTGGCGGCGAACCTGCCCGGCATGGTTCTGGAAGGGGTTATCACTTCCCTGGCGGTGGTGTTTCTCAAAAAGGTGAGGCCGGAGCTTTTCGGCAAGGGGCCCACCCTGAAATGAGGCGAATATGCGTCAAGCTACCTCGGTGATTTTTTTCTGCCTGATCATGGCGGTTGCCGGCCTGGCCCAAGCCCATCGCACCAGCGTGTACGCCTATGTGGAGGGCGGGTGGATCAAGGGCGAGGGCTATATGCCGGGCGGCGGCAAGGTCAGCAACCAGCCGGTGCAGTTGCTGGATGCCGGCGGCAAGGTTCTGGCCGAAACCAAGACCGCCCAAGACGGAAGCTTTTCCCTGCCAGTGCCCAATGGGCAGCCGCCATTTCAACTGGTGCTGAATGCCGGCGCCGGTCACCGGGCTACTTTCGATCTGAAACCGGCTGATTTCGGCGTCCCCGAGAAACCGGCCGCGGCGCAAAAGCCCGCGCCGGCGGCCAAACAGGCCCCCATGGCCGGAGTCAGCGCCCCGGAGCTATGCGTGCTCGTCCAGCAAGCCGTCGAAAAAAGCCTGGCCCCCATGCGCGCCCAGTTGGCGGAGATGACGGCTCGTTCGGAGAAGGCGAGCCTTAAGGACATCATCGGCGGCCTGGGCTGGATCGCTGGGCTTCTGGGCCTGGCCGCTTACTTGAAGGCTCGCAAAATGGCCAAGGGCGCTAGATGAGCAACGCCAACTCCAAGGCCCCCAGCCGCGGCCTCCTGCCTTCCCTGGACAACGCCTTGTCCCCGGGTCCGGTGGGCAGGTTGGATCCCAGAGCCAAGGTGGTGGTGGTGTTCATCTACAGCTTGCAGATGGCCTTGGCCCACTCGCCCCTGATGCCCGCCCTGGGCGTGCTGTTGGGCTTGGCCCTGGTTGGTTGGGCGCGGCTTGGCTGGAGGTTGTTTCTAAGCCGCCTAGTGGCGGTGAACCTGTTCACCGCCTTTTTATGGCTGTTCATGCCTTGGCAACTGTCCTTGGGCCATGGCTTCCTGGGTTTGAGCCTGACCTACAATCCATCCGGCCTCTCCTTGGCCTTTCTCATCACCCTAAAGGCCAACGCCATATTTTTGGCCCTGCTGGCCCTGTTGGGGAGCAGTCCGGTCAAGGACATCTTTCATGCCATGGCCCATCTGCGGGTGCCGTCCAAGCTGGTCACCATGTTCCTGTTGTTCTACCGCTACCTGCATGTGATGCGCCAGGAATACCTGCGGTTGCGCCAAGCGATGCAGGTGCGCTGCTTCCAGCCCGCCAGCAACATGCACACCTATCGCACCTATGCGCAACTCACGGGCATCTTGCTGATACGCAGCCTGGATCGCTCGGAGCGGGTTTACCAGGCCATGCTCTGCCGGGGGTTCAGCGGCACCTTCTGGTTGCTGGACCACTTCACTTGGCGGCGGGCCGACACGTGGTTTTGTCTGATTTCGGGCGGTGTGCTCATCGCCTTGGCACTGTTGCAATGGAGTGGAATTTCGTGGAGATGATCCGTCTCGAGGGCGTGACCTATGCCTATCCGGGGAGGCCGCCGGTTTTCAACGCCATTGATTTCTCCCTGTCCGAGGGGCAGCGGCTGGGCATTCTGGGCCCCAATGGCGCTGGCAAGTCCACCCTTTTTCAGCTTTGCCTGGGCCTGCTTCATCCCCAGGAGGGCAAGGTGTACGCCAGGGGCCGCCTGTGCCAAGGGGAAAAGGATTTTCGCCCCCTGCGCCGGGAGCTGGGCTATCTGTTTCAGGACCCGGACGATCAACTGTTCTGCCTCACCGTGGCCGAGGACGTGGCTTTTGGTCCCTTGAATCTGGGAAAGGGCCGGCAGGAGGCGCAGCGGCTGGTGGCCCAGACCCTGGCCAGCCTGGGGATGGCCGATTATGGCGGCCGCCTGACCTACCAGCTTTCCGGCGGCGAGAAGCGCCTTGTCTCGTTGGCCACGGTGCTGGCCATGGAGCCCAAGGCCCTTCTTTTGGACGAGCCGAGCACCGGTCTGGATTCAGAGCGGGCCGCGATCATGGAAGAGATGCTGGATCGCTCCAGCCTGTCCTGGGCAATGGTTTCGCACGACCTTGGCCTATTGGAGCGAACCTGTCACACCATCCTTCGCTTGGAGAATGGAAACCTGAAGACCTGATCTAACAATTACGCCCCCATTTTCGTTCAGCGTGATCCGGGCTGTATGGCCCGGCAGGGGGAGGTTTGCGCCCAAAACCGGCGCGGACGCAATGAAAACATCGAAAGGAGATTGGTAATGAAAGGAGCTGTGGACAAAATCGCCTTGCTGGCGTTGTGTCTGTTGCTGCTGGGCCCAATGCAGAGCTTTGCCGCCGACCCAACCCAGGAGGCCATACTGCGGGAGCTGCAAGCCCTGAAGATGCGGGTGGGCGAACTGGAAAACAAGCTGCAATTGGCGCAAAAGTCGGCTCAAGACGCCCAAAAAGCGGCCGCCGAGGCATACGCGACCTCCGGCCGCTCCCTTAAAATGTCCCAGGAGGTGGCCAAGACCAAATCCCAGCAGCCCGAGGGCTTATTGACCGAGGCCGGCAAGCGGTTGAAGGTGTACGGCGCCATTGAGCTGGAGGGCTCCTACTCCAACCGCAAGCCCAACAACGGCAAGTCCGTCACCGACAGCGACTTCACCCTTTCCACGGCCGAGATATTCTTCGACGCCACCATCAACAAATACACCAAGGGCATCTTGCATCTGCTCTATGAGCAGGGCGACACCGATCCCATCAACATCGACGAGGCTTTCATCCTGATCGGCCAGACCGATGACATGCCCTTCTACTTCCTTGGCGGCCGCATGTATCCGGCCATAGGCCTGTTCGAGACCTACATGGTCAGCGACCCCATCACCAAGAACGTTTTCGAGACCCAGGCCACCGCCGTGGAAATCGGCTGGGCCCAAGACTGGTTCAACGTGGGCGCCGGCACCTACAATTCCTCGGTGCACCAGGCCAGCGACTCCCCGGACAACACCATCAACACCTACTATGTGCGGGCCCAGTTCGACGCGGTGCAAGACGCGATCGCCAATGGCCTGGATATCAACGCGGGCGTTGCCTACACCAACAACATCGCCGGAGGCAACCTGGGCGACGAGGTGGTGGACGACCAGCTCAAGGACTTGGTGGCCGGCCTGTCCTTCATGCTCAACGTCCAATACAAGTGGGCCGTTTTCAACGCCGAATACATCACCGCCTTGGATGACTTCCAGGCCGGCGAGCTTTCCTTTGCCAGCGGCAAGGCCAAGCCTTACGCCTACAATCTTGAGTTGGCCTTCATGCCCTTGGACAAATGGACCTTTGCCGTGCGCTATGAGGGCAGCGGCGACTTGGGCGATTTCGAGCCCGAGCGTCAATACGGCTTCAACGTGTCCTGGAACTTGCTGCCCGACACCAGGTTGAGCCTGGAGTATCTGCGCGGCGATTATGCCAACGACGACGAGCGCGACCTGGTGACCACCCAACTGGCGGTGGCCTTCTAGGCATCCCCCAACCGCGAGGCCCGGAGCCGGAAAAACCGGCTCTGGGCCTCGCACCGCGCGCCATGCTAAAAGATGATCGAGTTGGCCGGGAATTATTTCACGGAAGGCAATAATGGTGAGGCGTAAAATTTGGACAATCATTATCGCGGCCGCCGCATTCATTGGCCTGGCCGCCTGCGGCAACTCCACGGCCCAAAAGGTGTTCAGCACCGAAATTACCGCGCCCGCCCGCCTGGCCGAGGCATCAGAGGTGACCGGCTGCCGGCTCCTGGGCGAGGTTCGGGGCTACGCCGAGCCCACCAAATCGGGCAACGCCCCCCTGGCCCGCATGACCGCGCGGGACGATATGCTGCGCCGTGCCGGAAACATGGGCGCCACCCATGTGGTGCTGGCGGAATACGTGGGTAACCGCCGGGCCGTGGCCATCGGCAAGGCCTACAAGTGCGATTAGCTTCAGCCGCCGGGATGAGGAAGAAGCTCGTGACCCAGCTTGGGGCGGGAAAGCGTTAAATCAATTTTTTCAAGGCCATTGTTGGAGCATAAAAAGCCCCGCATCGCGTTGTAAGCCTGCGATGCGGGGCTTTTTTGGCTTAAGGCGTATGGGCCCCGGCTACCAGGTGGCCAGGGTGCCCGAGTGGCGGAAGGTGTCCGAGCCCTTCTTGATGGTCACGTCGACGTTGAGCTTGCCCGATCCCCAGGTCGACTTGGCGAAGAGAGTCAGGCGCCCCTGGGCCGAGCAGCCGCTCACCGGGCGGTCGAACTGCTTGATGGGGTCGTTGGCGGTCAGGGTGATGCTGTCCACCTTCTCACCATTGAGAATCACTTCAACTTCCACGTTGTCACCCACCACCTGCCATTTGAGGGTCAGGCACTCCATGGTGGTCTGACCGCTCGTCTGGGCCTGGGCGGGTTGGGCCGTGGCCACCAGCAGAGCTGCCAGCAGAGTCAGCAGGCAAACCAACGTGGCGGGGCGCATCATCTTTTTCCTCGTTAGAAGTTTGCTCCTTATAACACAACTAAAATGAAATCTTAATTCTCATGATGATGTAAGAAGCCGGCCCCATCTGGCGCATGGGCCGCCCTGCCCTCCCATTCGTGGTTACTTCAGCGCCCTCATAGTGCCGGCCACCTCACACGACCGTTCGATCCCTGGGGGCCACCTCACTGTTTAGGTCCCGGTACTCATCGCGCAACTCCCGCTTGAGCACCTTGCCCAAAACATTGCGGGGGAAATCCTCACGAAGGATGACCTGGCTAACCCGCTGGTATTTAGCGAGATTATTATTGAGGCGTTGCTTTATGGCCTCCAGGTCGGCGGCGGCCCCGGTCTTGGGGACCACCAGGGCGACCGGGGTTTCGCCCCATTTGGGGTGGGGCACCCCGATCACCACCACGTCGGCCACCTCCGGAAGCCGGCAGGCCACCTCCTCGATGTCGCTGGCAAAGATGTTGATGCCCCCGCTGATTATCATGTCTTTCTTGCGGTCCAGGATGTAGAGGAAGCCGTCCCGGTCCAGCTTTCCCATGTCCCCGGTGCGCAGGTAGGTCCTGCCGTGCCGGTCCAACCAGATGGCCTCCTCGGTTTTTTCGGGGAGCTTGTAATATTGGGGCATGAGCCAGGAACTATAGGCCACGATCTCGCCGATCTCGCCGTGGGGCAGCTCGTTGCCCTGCTCGTCTATGATTCCCACCTCCCAGCCCAGGCGCGGGATGCCCACCGATTCCGTTTTTTCCGCCATTTCCTCGGGGCGCAGGATGGTGCCCACCCCTTCGGTGAGCCCCCATAGCTCCATGAGGTCGCCGGGGAATCGCTCCAGCACCTGGCGCTTCACCGCCGGACGGAAGGGGCTGCCGGCCGAGAGCCACACCCGCATGGAGCTCAGGTCATACTCTTCGAAATTTTCCTGCTCCAGCAGGATGGTGAACTGGGTGGGCACCATGAAGGTGTTGGTGCAGCGGTGCTTCTGGACCAAGCCCAAAAACTCCTGCGGGTCGAACTTGGGCATTATGACCAGAGTCCCACCGTTGAGCATGGTGGGCAGCATGGTCAGCCAGGTGCCGTTGGCGTAGAGGGCGGTGGCGACGATGTTCACCGCGCTGGAGTCGCAACGAAACTCCGTGGCAAAGGACATGGCGAAGTGAAGGCGGTTGTGGTGGGTATGCACGATGCCCTTGGGCACGCCGGTGGTGCCCGAGGTGTACATGATGTTGATGGGGTCCTCATAAGCCAAGCGCACCCCCGGCTCCTGCCGCGAGGCCCCCTCCAGGAAATCTTCCAACGGAGTCCAACCGGAAGCCCCGTCGCCGATGACCACGTAGCCATCGGGCGCTATGCGGTTGAAGTCATCCCGAAATGGATCCATGACCGGGGCCATTGAGGAGTGGACGAATAAAAACCTGCTGTCCGAGTCGATCACCATGCGGGCCAGGGAATCGCCCTGGACCATGACGCTCAGGGGGACCGCCACCCCGCCGGCCTTGATGATCCCGAACAGGACGATGAGCACCTCGATGCAATTGCCCGACAGCAGACTGACCTTGTCGCCCTTGCTCAGGCCCAGGGCCATGAGCCGGTTGGCCACCTGGTTGATGCGGTTGTTGAACTCCCTCCAAGTGATCGCCTCCGGGCCGCAAACCACCGCCGTCTTGGACGCCCGCCACTTGCCGTAACTTGCCATTACATCAGTGATGGTCACATCGGGATTGTCGAAACGTCGCATAATTTCACCCCCTAACGCGGCGCTTGCGGCCCCAGGGCCGCCTGGATGTGTTGGTTGGCTGATGCAAAGGAGCGGCCTCGGCTCATATCGCTTATTTGGTTGTAGCGCTCGGCGATCATCTCCGGGCTTAACTCGCTGTTAGGGTCAAAGCGCAACCCATGCCCTTCCATTATCTCAACCTTGGCGAAATAGCCGCCACCAGCAGCTATGATATCCCCATTGCGGTCGCATTGTTCACTGCAAAAAAAAGCCACCAAGGGGGTGACCAACTCAGGCTTGAGAAAGGCGCCGGCCTCTTCTGAAAAGAAGCCTGTAAGTTCGCTCATGCGGGTGAAGGCCAAGGGCGCCACCGCATTGACCAGAATGTTGTGGCGTTGCCCCTCTTGTTTCAGCGCGTTCATGAAGCCCACCAACCCCAGCTTGGCCGCCGAATAGTTGGTCTGGCCGAACACCCCGAACAGCCCGCTGGTGGACGTGGTGAGCACCACCCGGCCATAGGCCTTGTCCCTTAAAGTGGGGAACGCGGCCCGGGTCACGTAGTAAGCGCCCATTAGGTGCACCTGATGCACCAATAGAAAGTCGTCCACGGACATCTTGCAGAAGGACTTGTCGCGCAGGATGCCGGCGTTGTTGACCACGATGTCCACCGTGCCGAAGGCGTCGAGGCAGTCCCGCACGATGCTTTGCGCCTCATCCCAGTTCGCCACGCTGGCATGATTGGCCACGGCCTGTCCGCCGGCCGCGCGGATTTCATCCACCACCTGCTGGGCCGGCGAGGCCGAGCGTTGCTGGTCGTTGTAGCCGCTGCCCAGGTCGTTCACCAACACCTTGGCCCCCCGCGAGGCTAGAAATTTGGCGTAATCGCGGCCCAGGCCGCTGCCGGCCCCGGTTACGATGGCCACCCTGTCGTCGTATCTTATCCGCTGCATATCTAGGCATCCTTTTCCAGAATGACCACCGAACAGGCCGCTTCCTCAAGGCTGACGACCCCGCCGCCGTTTTCCTGCAGGGCCAGACGCGCGCCGGGCACCTGGCGCGGCCCCGCCTCGCCCCTTAGCTGGGCGCAGAGTTCATAGATCATGGATAGGCCGGTGGCGCCTATGGGGTGGCCCTTGCTGACCAACCCGCCGGAGGTGTTGATGGGTATGCCGCCTCCCAGGGCGGTGGCCCCGGATTCCACAAAAGGCCCTCCCTGGCCCACCGGGCAGAAACCCAGCATCTCGGCCTGGTATATCTCGCAGAAGCTGGTGGCGTCATGCACCTCGGCCACGTCGATGTCGCCGGGCTCCACCCCTGCCATGGCGTAGGCCCGCCGGGCGGCCACGTGGCTTAGGCTGGGCTCGTCATACCCGCGAAACTTGCCGCTGGTGAGCACGCTGGCCTTGATCTTCACGGCCCGCGCCCGAGTTGACGGGGGCAGACCGCTCAGGAACTCGGCGGAGCACAACAAGGCCGCGGCCGCGCCATCGCCGATGGGCGCGCACATGGCCCGGGTCAGGGGATAGCTGATTAGCCGGTCGCCCAGCACCTTTTCCACGGGCACCTCGAACTGGTACTGAGCCTTGGGGTTCATGGTGGCGTGGTGATGGTTCTTGGCCGCCCCCGCCGCGATCTGGCGCTGGGTGGTGCCGTGGCGCCACATGTGATAGCAGGCCTGCATGGCGTAGGTGTCCATGAAAATGGTGCGGTCCGGCCCGGATAGAAAGCTCCGGCCGCATTTGGCCGCGATATCCTCATAGGTCTTTATAAGGTCCTGACGGTCGAAATTGTCCAGGCCGTCGTCGAAAAGGGAGAAGGTCAGGGCCGGATCGTCTGGGAAGAAAATCTTCTCCACGCCCATGGCCAGGGCCAAGTGGGATTGGCCGGACAACACGTCTTTCCAGGCCCCGTGCAGGGCCATGGAGGCGGTCGCGCAAGCTCCTTCCACGTTGACGATGGGGGTGCGCTCCGGAAAGAGGCCTTCCTGGATCAGGGGCAGGAAGCACACCTGGCCCCTGATAAAGCCTTGGCCCCAGTGGTGCATGGCGCAATTGCCGAAATAGGCGAAGTCGATTTCCTCTCCGTCGTCCAGCCCGGCGTCGGCCAGCACTTCCAGATAGGCCTCGCGGGTCAGGTCCTTGAATGATTTGTCCGGCCATTTCTGGAAGCGGGTGCTGGCCGCGCCGATAATGTATATGTCTCTCATGGTTGTGCTTTCATGCCGGAGCCGGTCCTACTGGTACGCCACGCCGGGCAGCCAGGTAACCAACTCGGGCCAGAAGAAGGTGAGCATCAGGGCCACCATCTGCAAGATGATGAAGGGGATCACCCCTCTGTACAGATGCCCCAAGGTCACCTCCGGCGGGCATATGCCCTTCAGATAGAAAAGACTGAAGCCCACCGGAGGCGTGAGGAACGAGGTCTGCAGGGTTACCGCCAGGAGTATGGAGAACCAAACCTGCTTGGGGTCGTCCACCACCCCGTATCCCGGAACGTCCAGGTCCAGGCCGGCCACCACCGGGGCCACCAAGGGCAGGATGATCAGGGTGATCTCCACCCAATCCAGGAAGAAGCCCAACAGAAAAACGCAGATAATCAGGAAGAAAACCACCCCGAGGGGCCCGAAGGGCAGAGCGGTGAGCATGCGCTCTATTGCTTCGTCTCCGCCCAGGCCCCTGGGCACCAGGGCAAAGGCGTTGGCCCCGATCAGGATGCCGAAGATGTAGCCGGTGGTGTTGAAGGTCCCCACCAGCACCTGTTTGAGCACCCTGAAGTTCAGCCTGCGGCTGGTCAGGGTGAGCAGAACCGCGGCCATGGCGCCCACCCCGCTGGCCTCGGTCACCGTGGCGATGCCCGCGAAGATGGAGCCCAGCACCGCCAGGATCAGCACCGCCGGGGGCAGCACGTCCCGCGCCAGACGCACCACGATGCGCCATGAGAAGGGGTGCCGCTCCGGCGCCAGGGGGGCCGCCTTGGGCCTTAGGTAGGAAAACACCAGTATGTAGAGGATATAGAGCACCGCCAGGGCCAAGCCGGGGATGAAGGCGCCCAGGAAGAGGTCGCCCACGCTCAGGGCCAATTGGTCGGCCATCATCACCAGCATGATGCTGGGCGGGATGAGGATTCCCAAGGTGCCGGCTCCGGCTATGGTGCCCAGACTAAGCTCCTTGGAATAGCCCTGTTCCAGCATGGTGGGCAGACTGAGCATGCCCAAGAGCACCACCGAGGCCCCCACGATGCCGGTGGACGCGGCCAGGAGCACGCCGATCAGGGCGGTGGTGACCGCCAAGCCCCCCCGCACCCGGCCGAAGAGCTCTTGGGCCGAACGCATCAGGCGCTCGGCCACGCCGGAGCGCTCCAGCATCAGGCCCATGAAGATGAACATGGGCAGGGCCACCAGCACCCAGTTGCTCATCACGTTGTAGATGCGCCGAACCGCCACGCCCAGGAAGTTGTAGCCCAGGCCTGTGTTGGTGTGCAGATATATATCCGAACCCCATCCCACCAGGGAAAAGATCATGGCCGTGCCCCACAGGCAATAGGCGATGGGCACTCCCAGCAGGAGAAAGCAGATGAAGCTGGCGAACATGAGTATGACGAAATAATCAGTCAGTTCCATGGCCGCCTCTCCTGATGATGATCTGGAAGCTTCTGACCAGCCGGGCCAGGCCGGCAAGGCCCAACATGAGGAAGCTCAGGGGTATCGCCGACTTTATGATCCAGCGAAAGGGAAGCCCCAGGGGAGCGTCGGAGCGCTCGTTCAGCACCCAGGAACGGCCCAGAAAATCCATGCCGTGCAAAAAGACGGCCACCACGAAGGGTAACAGCAGGATGAGGATGCCCAGGCTCTCGATTATCTCGCGGGTGCGGGGGCTGAAGCGGCTGGATATGAGATCCATGCGAACATGAGAACCATTGGTCACGCAATAGCTCAACCCGAAGAGGATTCCCACGGCATAGAGGTGCCACTCCAACTCCTCCAGCATCACCATGCCGCTGTGAAAAACGTAGCGCAGGATGACCTGTAGCACGATCACCAGCACCAGAATGCCGTTGGCCCAGCAAGCGGCGTGGCCGACGCCCAGGAGGAATTTCTCCAGGGCGCCGGTCATGCCGCTGCGTTCCTTGTCAGTTGTTGCCCTCAAGGTGCGCCATGCCTACTTACAGCTGGCCCCGGGCAGCGCGCCGGCGCTGTGGCAGTACCAGATGCGGTAGTCGGCCATGAAGGCGGTCAGGTCGTTCCATGTCTTCTGGAAAAAGGCATCCTTGGCGGTCTCCTCGCTGATGACCTCCTGCCAGGTCTTTTTCAGGGCCTTGAGCACTTCCGGCGGATAGATCATGTTCTTGGCGCCGTGTTTTTCATTGGCCTTGAGGGCGGCCGTCTGGGCCGACTCGCTCAGGGCGATACACCAGGCGTTGGATGCCCTGACCGCGGTTTCGATCAGGGTCTGCTGGGCGGGCGACATCTTGTTCCAGGTGTCCTTGTTGATAACCAACTCCAGCATGGTGGCGCTCTGGTGCCAACCGGGGAAGTAGTTGTATTTGGCCACCTTCCAGAAGCCCAGCTTGGCGTCGATGGCCGGCTGGCTGAATTCGGTTCCGTCGATGGCCCCCTTCTCCAGGGCCGGGAATATCTCCTTGCCGGGAATGGCGCTCACGCTGGCGCCCAGCTTGGTCATCACCTTGCCGGCCAGGCCGGGGAAGCGCAGCCTGAGGCCCTTGAGGTCTTCCACCGAGTTGATGGGCTTGCGGAACCATCCGCCGCTCTCGGGGCTCATGAATACCAGGGGAAAGACCTTGAGGTTGTATCCGTTGCTGTCGTACATCTCCTGTTCGAGCTTCAGGCCGTTGCCGTTGTAAAACCAAGCCAGATACTCGGTGACGTTGGGGCCGAAGGGCACCGCCGTGAAGATGGAGGCAGCCGGTATCTTGCCGGCTAGATACATGGAAGCGGTGTAGCCGGCGTTGACCTGCCCGGAGCTGACCGCGCCGTAGATCTCGAAAGCGGGCACCAACTTGCCGGGCGCGTAAACCTTGACCTTGATGTTGCCCGCGCTGGCTTTCTCCACCACGCTGGCAAAGTAGTTGATGGTGTTAAGCATGGGCAGTTTGTCCGGAAAGGCGCTGGGCACCTTTAGAACGATGGGTTTGCCCATGCCGCCGGCCGAGGCCAGCATGGGCAAACTGATGATCGCCAGGGACAGCAGCGCCATGAGAACAACTTTTTTCATCACACCCCTCCTGTTTAATTGTCGGCAGGCCGTAAAATCCCGCCTGGTAGCCAAGGCCGGGCACCTTGCCAGGCCATTCCTTGCGCATCGCCCTCTTGCTTCGCAAACTATGTTATTACATATTTTTATCTATTATTTAGCCTAGTTATGTACATTTATATCGCTTTTAAGCGTAATTCTAAACTATAATGCAAACTTTGTTACTCATCAGCGCCTACAAAATACCCCTTCAGGGGGGCAATTCTCAACGCCCGGCGGCTAGGCGGGGCGCTCCGGGTTTTCTATGGCTCTCCAGAGCATCTCGAAAAGCACGTTGGCCTGGGCGGCGAGGCTCTCGTTCTGGCCACGATACACCCACATAAAAAAGGTGCGTTGCACCATGCCGTTGAAGATATCCACCAACACCCCGGCACGCACCCGGGAGTTGAGCACTCCGGCGGCTTGCCCCTGGCGCAGGGTATCCAAAAACAGGTGGATCATCTTGTCTTGGGCAAAAGTCTTGTCGCCCATCCAGGTGGTGATGGGCACGGTCATGAAGATGATGCGCCCCACGCCCGGATTTCTCTCGTAATAGTCCAACTGCACCCAGAAAAACTTGCGCAGTTTTTCCTTGAGATCCTCTATGCCCTGCAGGTGGTCGGCCATTCGCTCGGTGAGCCCCCTGAGCCAATCATTGACAAAGGAGAACAGGAGGCCTTCCTTGCTGCCGTAGTGCCTGTAAATGGTGGTGAAGCTAATCCCGGCCATTTTGGCAATCGTGCGGATGTTGGCCCGGTGAAAATCGGACTGGGAAAACACATCGAGGACCGCCGCCTCGAGGCGGCGATGCACCTCGGGGTCCAAAAACTCCGCTGAACGGGAAGGCGGAGTATCAGATGGAAGCAATCTTGGCAAAAGACTTTCCCTCGCTGGTCCCTACAAGACGGCAAACAAAGGCGGCCCAATTAAAGTAACATTGTTTGCGATTAAAAATATTTGTAACTACTTTGTTTACTTGCCTTATAAATCTATATCGCCCAACGTCTAATTACCGATAATCGATATATGCAAACATTATTACTTTTGCCGGGCCGCCGATGTCAAGGACTTTTTTTGGATGCGCCGCTCCACGGCAACGCGGCCCCGAATCCTTCAAGCAGGCGCACCCCCCGGCTCGCGACCACGGCCGGGCGTGGTCCGGCTGCCTCCGGGTTGCCCGGGGCCTCCCTACGGTAGTGCGTCTCTTTTGTGTTCCTCGCAGGCGCAAGGCGACACCGGGCCGCCTGCCGCCCGCAAGGAGGCCGCCGGGTGCGGATAAATTTTTAGATGTCGCTGCCGGCGTGTTGGACGGCAATCATTCTTGCCAAACATTGGCGCCGGCGGGAGGTGGGGACATGATGATGAGCATCTGCAAGCTCACCTCTCCCGTTGAAACGATGCTGTGGGGCACTTTGGGGGGCACGAAAATGAGGCCGCCCTTGGCCAGGCGGTGCGCTTGCTGCTCCAGGGTGAAAAGCCCCTCCCCTCCCAGGACGTAAAAGGCCTGCTCCATGTCCTGGTGGACATGCTCCTCGGCGGTGCCGCCGGGTTCGATCTCTCCGTGCCAAATGGCCATGTGCTCGGCCCCGGCCCCGTCGTGAACCAGTTTGCGGTCCACGGTGCCGGTGTGGTGGGGCGGCGAAAAGGCCGGGATGTCCTTGAGGTCGCTTATATCGAATACATTGCGCATGGTTTCATCCTTGCGCGCCGCCCACCCCGGGACGGCGCGCCCAAACTCGGGACACGCCTACATCATGGTTGAAGGCAGCCACATGATTATCTGCGGGAAGATTATCACCAGGGCCAGCCCCACGGAATCCAGGAGCATGAAGGGAGCCGCCCCGATCAGGATGTCCTTCAGGGAGACGTTGGAGGGCGCGATTCCCTTGATGATGTAGAGGTTCAACCCCAAGGGCGGGGTGATCTGGGCCATCTCGGTGTTGACCACGAACATCACCCCGAACCAGACCGGATCGAAGCCCAGGGCCTTTATAATGGGCACGAAGATGGGGATGGTGACCAGCAGGATGCCGGCGGGGTCCATGATGCAGCCCAGGAAGATGAGGATGATGTTGATGCCCACGATCACCAGATAGGGCGAGGCCGATTGCTCCACCAGCCATTGGGAAAGCTGCTGGGGAAGCTGCAAGTAGGAGAGCACAAAGCCGAACAGGGAGGCGGCCACCAACACCCAACCGATGAAGCAGGTGATGCGGCAGGTGCTCAGAAAGGCTCCCTTGATGGCTTGCCAGGTGAGCCGGCGGTAGGCGAAGCCGATGACCATGGCCAAGAAGCAGCCCACGCCCGCGATTTCCGCCGGGGTGGCGATGCCCAGGTATATGGAGACGAGCATGGCCAGGGCCAAAAAGAGGATGGCCCACACCTTGTACAGGGAGCGCCAACGCTCGCGCCAGGTGATTCCCTCGGCCCGGGGGGCCAGATGGGGGCTGATGGCGCAGCGGATGATGATGTAGGCGATGAACATGGCGCTGAGCATGAGGCCGGGAACCACGCCGCCCATGAAAAGCTGCCCGATGGACTCCTCCACCAGGGTGCCGTAAATGATCATGTAGATGCTCGGCGGAATGAGGGCCCCCAGGGCGCCGCCGGCGGCTATGGAACCGCAGGAGAGGCGCTTCTCATAGCCCCGGGAGAGCATCTCCGGCACGGCGATGCGGCCCACCGCTGCAGCGGTGGCGGTGCTGGCCCCGGACACCGAGGCGAACAGGGTGCAGGTGAGCTGGCTGGCCACGGCCAGGCCGCCGGGGAGCCGGCCGGTCCACTTGGAGAGCATGTCAAAGGCGTCGGTGCTCACCCCCGAATGCAAAATAATTTCCGCCATGAATATGAATAAGGGTATGGCCGCCAGGGCGAAGTTGTTTATCTGCCCAAAGCCGGTGGTGGCCGCCAGCATCAACTTGTCCGGCCCCAGCAGCAGCAGCACCAAGGTCAGGGAAAGGGCTCCCAGGCTGAAGGCGATGGGCACCCCGATGAAGATCAGCAGCAGCAGGCTGACCAGGATTACGCTCAGAAGCAGCCACCACTCCATCAGTGGCCGCCCTTCTCAACCGAGTAAGGCTCTCCCTTGCCCAGCAGATAGCGCGCGTTGCAAATTATCCTGACCACCAGCAGCAGGATCACCATGGCCGAGCCCAGGGGGACCAGCACCTGGAAGGGGAACAGGGGCCAGCGCACCCCGCCCGAAGAAACCTCGTCGTACACCAGCGACTCCCAGGCCAATTTCCAGCCCTCCCAGACCAAAATAGCGGCGTAATAAATGCAAACCGTGTCGATGAAAAGGTCCAGCCGGGCCTTGCCGCGCTTGCGGAAGCGCCCGTAAAAGAAATCGGCCCGCACGTGGCCGTCCATCGAGGTGGTGTAGGCCGAGCCCACGTAGACCATGCCCACCAGAAGGAAGGCATTGAGGTCCACCGCCCAGTCGGTGGGGGTGTTGAAGAAATAACGGCCGCCCACTTCGCGGACCAGGGCCGCCATCATGATCACTGCCAGGGACCCGGCCAGCCAGCCGCTTTGCAGCGACAACCAGGTCACGGCGCCCACAAAGCGGTCGAATCCACCCTTTGGGACTGCGCTACTCATTTTCGCTCCCTCTTTGATGCCCACGCCGGCCATACTCCCGGGTGGAGAGCCCCAGCCTCTCCACCCGGGGGCCGGGTGTCTCTACCTGCCTTGGTTGAAGCGGTCCAGGATGAGCTTCCTCACCTCGCGGGCTTCCGAGCCCAGGCCTTGCTTATCGCATTGCTCCACGTACCAGTCCCACACCGGCTGGGTTTTCTTGTACATGGCCTCGGCCTGGGCCGGTGGCAGGGTGTAGAATTCAACCCCGCGCTTCTTGGCCTCGGCGATGATGGGGCCGTCCTGGTCCTTTTCATAGATGCCCACCCACTTGGACCACAGGTCCTTGGCCCGGGCGGTCTTGATTATCATCTCCTGGAGATCCTTGGGCAGCTTGCGCCAGGCCTTGTTGCTCATCCACAGGAAGCCGGCGGCGTAGCCGATGAGGGGCGGGTTCACCACCTGGTCGGCCACTTCCCAAAGCCGGTACTGCTTAAGGGAGTAGGTGGTCATCAGGCCGGCGTCCACCACGCCCTTTTGCATGGCCTGGTAATACTCGCCGCCGATGGTCATCACCGGCGAGGCTCCCAGCATCTTGATGGCGATGGAGGCCGAGCCGCCGGCGCTGCGGATCTTCATGCCCTCGAAGTCCTCGACCTTGCGGATCTTGTGGGCCTTCTTGGCCACCTGGAAGTTGTAGGGGGCCACGGGGGTGCAGGTGATGTACTTCACCTTGGCCACCTTGCTGTAGGCCTTGTCCATTATCGCGGCCACCGGGCCGTTTACCGTCAGGTCCCAGCAATCTTCCCAGCCGCGGAAGTTGGATGGCAGCTGCTGCCAGTCGCCAATGGCGATCTTTCCGTCGTAATAGGTGGGATAGGCCATGAGCAGGTCGATGACCCCCTTGCTCAAGGCGTTGAGGGCCTCTTTTTTACTCACCGGCTCGCCGCCGTAGTGGCGTTCAAATTTGATGCGTCCCTTGGAATTGGCCTCGATGCGGTCCAGCAGGTCGTCCACCACCAAAAAGCGCATGTGCCCCTTGGGATACACCGACTCGAACACCAGGGTGAATTCCGGCTGGGCCGCTTGGGCAGGGCCTGCCGCCGAGAAGCACAGAGCCACGGCAAGGGCCGCCATCATGAGCAAAACGGACTTTTTCATTGTCTCCCTCCCTCTTGGAACACTGGTTTTATGCTGAAGAGGCCCGCAAGGTGTTGGGAACGTCAGGACGGCCCTAGACGGTGATCCCCAATTCCCGGGCAAACTCCAGAAACTCTCGGGCGGTCTGGGCCATGGCGTAGTCCACCATGTCCCCTTCGTAAATCACCGCGGCGTGGCCCTTCTTCTCCGCTTCCTCGAATACGGCCAGCAGGCCCGCGTAAAAAGCCATCTCCTGTTCGGTGGGCGTAAAGATTTCATTGACCACCGGAACGTGGCTGGGATGGATCAGAGCCATGCCCTGGTAGCCCAGGCTGCGGTTCAGGCGCGCGTCCACGGCCAGGCCTTGCAGGTCGGCCACGTCGTACCAGGAATTGATAAGGGGGGACACGCCGGCGGCGCGGGCGTCCAGGACGATCTTGGAGCGCAGGTAGAGCGTCTCGGTTCCCTGCTTGCTCCACTGGTAGCCTATGGCCCGGGCCGCGTCGCCTCCCGGCCCGGCGGACATCAGGATGGCGTTGACCCGGGGGTTGGCCGTGGCGATATCGTAGGCGTGGCGCATGCCCTGGGCGGTCTCCAGCAACAGGGGCATGGCGATGCCCCCGATGGGCAGGCCCCAGGCGGCCTCCCGCCCGGCGATGGCCTCGGAAACCCGGGCGACCTCCTCGCTCTTGTAGACCTTGG
This sequence comes from Pseudomonadota bacterium, assembly GCA_018819925.1. GTDB lineage: Bacteria > Desulfobacterota > Desulfarculia > Desulfarculales > Desulfarculaceae > Desulfoferula. The sequence goes on along the minus strand of JAHJPG010000096.1, from coordinate 36,241 downwards.
GCACCAGCACCGCCCCCAGATTGGGGCTGACCACCGCGTCCAGGTCTTCCTCCATCATGCCCGCGGCCAAGCTGTTTATGCGCACGCAGCAGAACTGATCGGGCCGGGCCTGGTCCAGGGTCTGCCTAACCAGACGGCGGGCCTCCTCCTTTTGGGCCAGGGGCACCGCGTCTTCCAGATCCAGGATCAAGGCGTCCGGTTGGGCCCGCCAGGCTTTTTCCGCCCAGGACGGCTTGTGCCCGGGCACGAACAACATCGAGCGCAATGGCCTCATGTTAGCTTCGCCTCTCCGCTATGCAGGGTCAGTTAGCCAAAGGCGCGGCAGCGGCCGCCCCCGTTGCCAGCAGTTGTTCGATCCGCTCCGCGCCGTAACCCAATTCCGCCAGGACCTCCCGGGTGTGCTGGCCCACCCCGGGGGCGGGAGTTTTTATCGTCGGCATCTCGCCCTGGAGGGCGATGGGAGTTTTCACCTGGGTCAGGGTGCCCATCTGGGGGTGCTCCCAGTTCTGCAAAACTCCCCGCTCCCGCACGTGGGGGTCATCCAAGACCTGGCCCACGTCCAATACCGGTCCGCAGGGCATGCCTGCCCGGCGCAGTTTTCCCACCACCTCATCCCGGTCCATGGCCGCCAGGGCATGCTCAATGAGGCCGGTGAGTTCGTCGCGGTTTTTCACTCTCGCTGCGTTGTCCGCAAAGCGAGGGTCTTCCTGAAGATGCTCCAGGCCCAGTATCTTGCACAGCGCCCGCCAAAACTTCTCGGTGCTGGCGCCGATGAACAAGTAGCCGTCCTTGGCCTTGAAAACCTGGTAGGGCGAGAAGGCGGCCAGGGCCGAACCGGCCCGCTGGGGCAGCTCCCCGCTCATGGCGTAGCGGGCGATGAGCGGTGACATCCAGGACAGGGCCGTGTCCATGAGGCTCACGTCCACCTGCTTGCCCTGGCCGGTCTGCTCGCGCTCCATGAGGGCGGCCATCACCCCGATCATGGTGTACATGCCCGCGCCCATGTCTATCCAGGAGGCGCCGACCCGCACCGGCGGGGAATCCGGCTGGCCGGTGCACATCATGATGCCGCACATGGCCTGGGCCACCACGTCGTATCCGGGCAGGTTTCGGTAGGGTCCTGTTTGACCGAAGCCCGAAATGGAGCAGTAGATGATCCGGGGGTTGATTTGCCGGGCCGCCTCATAGCCCAGGCCCAGCCGCTCCATGGCGCCGGGAGTGAAGCTCTCGATTAGCACGTCGGAATCGGCGATGAGCTTCTCGACCACCTCCACGGCTTGGGGCTGTTTGAGGTCCAGGGATATGTCGCGCTTGTTGCGGTTCACGGCGGCGTGGTAGGCCCCGCCCAGCAAGGGGCGGAAATGGTCGCCGTGGGGATGCTCCACCTTGATGACTTGGGCCCCGAAGTCGGCCAAAAGCATGCCGCAAAAGGGGCCGGCCAGGGCGTGGCTCATGTCCAACACCTTGACCCGGCTCAAAACGCTCATCGCTACCTCCCAGCCATGATGACGATCTTGCTACTTGCCCTGCCACCGGGGCGGACGTTTCTCGGCAAAGGCCCGGGGGCCCTCCTTGGCGTCCTCGGTGGTTTTGAGCAACTCGAAGATGGTGGTCTCCAAACGGATGCCCTCGTCCAGGGACAGGCTCTGGGAGCGAACCACCAGCTCCTTGATGGCTTGCAGGGCCAGGGGCGGGCTCTGGGCCAGGGCCAGGGCGTATTCCCCGGCCGCCTCCATGAGCTGGTCCCGGGGCACCACCTTGTTGATTAGCCCAAATTGCAGGGCCTCCTGGGCGCTAAGGCGGCGGCCCAGCAGCACCATCTCCATGGCCACGGCATAGGGAAGCTGCCGGGCGATGCGCTGGGTGCCGCCGTTGGCTGGCAGGATGCCCCGCTTCACCTCGGGGATCTGGAACACCGCGTCCTCGCAGGCCACTCTGATGTCCGTGGCCAACAGCAGGGTCATGCCTCCGGCCAGGCAGTAGCCGTTCACCGCGGCCACGATGGGCTTCCACACCTCCAGGCCCCGGTTGAGTATCTGGTCTTTTTGGGTCTGCCAAAACTCGTATTTTTCCGGCTGGCGGGGAATGGCGGTTTTAAGATCCGCCCCGGCGGTGAAGGCCTTGTCCCCGGCCCCGGTGACCACGGCCGCCCATACCTCGGGATTGTCGCGCACCTCGCACCAGGCCTTGGAAAGCAGTTGATAGGTTTCAACATCCATGGCGTTCATCACCTCGGGGCGATTAAGGGTGATGTAGGCTATATTGTCTTTGACCTCATAGAGCACCTTCATCTTGCAGGCCTCCCCCTCATCAAAGGTTATGGCGGGTATGGTGGCGACAGCGCCTTGCCGCCGATGCCGGAAGCTTTCCGGCGGCCGCACTACTTTGTTAGCAATTACCCTCAAACCATGTCAACAGTTTATTTCAAATACGTTTAAAATATAATGTATAATGCAAATGAAAGAATATAAGCGTAACGGTATCCAATTGTTATGAAGGCAAGCCTGCCACAAACACTGGGTTTGACAAAACCGCCTTGCCCTATATTATGAAGCGAAATGAACATATACTGGAGATGCGAGATTGCAGGCATTTGACCGGGTGAAGGCAAGCGCGGAGTTCATCCAGGAACTTCTGGCGAAAAGCCCCATGCCTCGCAACCAAGTGGCCGTGATTTCGGGCCTGTCCAACACCTACATCAGGGATCTTGAGCAGGGCATCATAGCCAACGTGGCCAGGGAGAAATTGATCGCCTTGGCCGTGGCCCTGAACCTGGATTTGAACGAAACCGACCAGATGCTCAACATCTTTGACCGGGCCCCCCTGTCTAGGCAGGACATTCCCATTTTCTTGCAGACCGCCGAAAAAGGGACCATCACCTCGGCCATGTTGCCGGTGCGGGACCGCTATTCCCTGGACCTGATGATGTTGGCGGCCGAGCGCCTGCCCGGGGTCCATGTGGTGGTCAGCTCCGAACCCACGGTTTGCCTGCGGGCCCAGGGCCACCGGCTGTATTCGGAGCGCCGCCTGTCCAAAATGCACCCCATCTACGGCGAGTTGGTGGAGGCCATCGGGGACGAGCGCCGACAGGTAATGGACAAAAACCTGGCCCACCACGCGGTGGAGCAATACATCTGCAAAAAATGCCTGGAGGATTACCTGCTGCTCTGCGAGGACCCCGTTGAAAAACAGTGGCGCCTGAAGCATCTGCAAAACGTTCTTACCTCCCTGGACCAATATGAAAACTGGCATTTTTTCCTGACCAACAGTTGCCCTACCTTCAGCTTCGTGCTCAAGACCCCTTCGCCCGAAACCCGCGAGAGCGAAAAGCTTTTGATTACCAGGCTGGCGCCGCACCGCTTCCAGGGCATGCGCACCGGCAAGCTCACCGGCTTCACCACCGACAACCAAGTCGTCATTCAGAATTTCAAGGACGAATTGGAGGGCATAAGGAGCGCGGTGCATGAGCAATATTTGGACCGCGAAAGCCTGCAAGATTATCTCAGGTCATTGATGGCCGATTAGCTCCCACGCCTTTGCTGAAACCATAAAAGCGGCGCGCCGCCACTTGATGACGGCGCGCCGCTTTTATTGGTCCAAGAAAGCTGGGGCCCTAAAAGGCTCCCGCGTAGATTTGCTCCACGTCGGCCTCGCTGAGGTCTCTGGGATTGGGCACGAATAACCGGGCCTGGGCCAGCCCTCCCTGCACCAGCTTGGGCAGGTCGTCGCGGCTGACGCCGTAATCGCTCAGGCGGCCGGAGACGTTCACCGCCTCCATGAGGGAGCGCACCGCGCTCACCGCCTGGGCGGCGGCCTCGTAGGGGGACAGCCTCAGGGTGTCCTCGCCCATGGCCTCGGCGATGTTGGCGTACTTTTCCAGGTTGCCGCTGAGGTTGAAGGCCATGACGTGGGGCAGCATGATGGCGTTGGAGCGGCCGTGAGCCATGTGGTATTCGGTGCCCAAGACGTAGGCCAGGCCGTGCACCGCGCCCAGGCCGCCGCTGGCAAAGGCCGAGCCGGATATGTTGGCCGCGAAAAGCATGTTGTAACGGGCCAGCAGATTGCCGCCCTTGGCATAGGCCTGGGGTAGGTGGCGGGCGATCATGGCTATGGCTTGTAGGGACAATATCTCCGCGTAGGGGGTGGTGTTCACCGAAACGTAGGTTTCGATGGCATGCACCAGGGCGTCCAGACCGGTGTCCGCGGTCACCGAAGGGGGCATGGACAGGGTCAGGACAGGGTCCAGTATTGACAAGTCCGGCAACAGGTAGTCGCTGAAGACCACCTTCTTGGTGTTGTCGGATTCGTCGGTGAGCACGGTGACCCGGGTGGCCTCGCTGCCGGTGCCCGCCGTGGTGGGCACCAGGACCAGGGGCGCGCCCTTTTTGGGCAACATGTCCAGGCCCACGTAGTCTAGCACCGAGCCGGAGTTGGCGGCCAAGGCCGCCACCATCTTGGCCGAATCCAGGGAGCTGCCGCCCCCCAGGCCCAGGCACAGGTCGTATCCACCCTGGCGGAAGGCGTCGGCGCATTGGTCGATGACCCGCGCCGGGGGCTCGGGCAGGATGCCGTCGAACACCCCCACCTCCAGGCCCTCGCGGCGCAGAGACTCCTCCACCGCCGCCACCAGCCCCGCCTTGACCACGCCCGCGTCGGTGACCACCAACACCTTGCCGGCAGCCAACTTTTTGGCCTCCTGGCCCGCCTGGGCTATGGCCCCCCGGCCCAACAGGGTCTTTTTGCTCGCCAAGAAGGCGCTGAGTTTTTCCATGTCGTAAAAAGTTGTCTTCACGCTTAACTCCTTGCCGCGTCAAATCTTTTGTTCAGCCATTTGGAGATGCTCCCCACGATGCCCCGAGGCAGGAAGATGATCATCACCAACAGGACGATGCCGAAGATGACCTCCGACACACCCAGGAAGCCGGTGTCAAAACTGACCCTGAAGTACTCCTCCAGGGAAACCATGATGGCGCTGCCGGCCAGCGGGCCGAAGATGTTGAACATGCCGCCCAGGATGGCCTTGAAGCAGGTGGACAGGGAGACGCCCACTCCGCTGATGGTGCCGGGATTGATGTAGGTGACGTATTGGGCGTAGAGCACCCCGCCCATGGCGGTGAGGCCCGCACTGAGCAGGGTGATGCCCATCTTGAAGCGGATGACGCTGACCCCCATGGACGCCGCAGCCAGCTCCGACTCCTCGATGGCGGTAAGGGCCAGGCGCATGCGGCTTTTGTCGATGCGCCGCCAGATGTAAAGGGCCAGAAGCAGGAAGGCGAAGATGATGTAGTAGAAATAGCGCTTGTCGTCGAACTGTAGATCGGCCCAGCCCTCCGAGGCCTTCAGGGTGCAACCCAACGAGCCGCCGGTAATCTCCCGGCAGGCCACGATGGCCAGGCTGACCACCTCGGCCATGGCCAGGGTGACCAGGGCGAAGTAGTCGCCGATTAGCCCGAAGCGGAAGCAGGCGTAGCCCAATATGGCCGCGATGATAACCGCGGCGATCACCCCGGCCAGCATGCCCAGCCAGGGGGAGATGCCGTAGTAGTTGAACAGCAGCACGGGTATGTAGGCCCCGATGCCCAGAAACACCCCGTGACCCAGCGACACCAGGCCAAAGCGGGCCATGTAGGCCCAGGCGGTGGACACGAAGGCCCAGAGCAGAATCAGGGTGCCGATGTGGATCAGGTACTCCGACTCGGCAAACAGGGGCGCGGCCGCGATGACCAGCAGCACCCCGCCCATAATCAATTTGGAGGTTGTGCTATTGCGCTTCATGCTCAGGCCTTTGCTCCCAAAATGCCCTGGGGCCGCACCATCATCATCAATATGAACATGACCAGGGCCAGGATGTCGGCCACCTCGGTGGAGGCGAGCACCGCGGTGATGGAAGTGACCACCCCGATGATGAACGCGCTGATGAATCCGCCCAACAGGTTGCCCATTCCGCCGAAGACCACGATCACGAAGGCCATGAGAGTAAAACTGGCCCCGAAGTGGGGATGCACCGTGTAGATGGGTATGAAGAAGGCGGCCACCACGCCGGTGAGCGCGCCGCCGGCGGCCAGGGTGATGTAGTAGATGACCTTGGGGTTGATGCCCATTCCCCGGGCCATTTCCACGTCCTGGGCCACCGAACGGATGGCCAGGCCAAAGTAGGTCTTGTGCAGGAACAGGTAGAGGATGCCCAGGGTGGCTATGGCCCCCAAGAAGGCCAGCAGGTAAGAGCTGCGGATGAAGATGTCGCCGAACTGGATGATGGGCATGGAGATGGGGATGCCCCGGTAGTCGGCGCCCCAGACCACCTGGGCCAGGTTTTCCAGGACAATGATCAGGCTGGCCAGGGCCAGGAGCTGGTTTAGGCGGGGCGCGTCGAGCAGTGGGTTGATGATCAACAGCTGCACCAACATGCCCAACAGGCCCATTACTATGATCCCGCCGGCCATGGCCACCAACAGGGGCAGATGCCAGGCGGTGTAGAAATAGTAGATAAAGTAAAAGCCCAGCATCACGAACTGGCCGTAGGCCATGTGGATGATCTTGACCACCCCGAAGATCAGGTTCAGCCCAAAGGCCAAGAGGGCCAAAACCCCGCCCAGCAGGATGCCGTTGATAAAGGCCATTAGTAATTGTTCGAGCATGATTACAACCCCAGGTAAGCGGTTTTGATGTAGGGGTTTTGGTCGAAGCTGTCCCGGTCGCCCTCATAGATCAGCTTGCCGGACTCCACCAGGTAGGCGTAGTCCGCCACCTTCAAGGCCTTGTTGGCGTTCTGCTCCACCAAGAGGATGGCATAGCCCTCGGCCTTCATCTTCTGGATGAAGTCGAAGACCATGTTCACCACCAGGGGGGCCAGGCCCAGGGAGGGCTCGTCCAGCATGATCAGCTTGGGGCAGGACATCAGGCTGCGGGCGATGGCCAGCATCTGGCGCTCCCCGCCGCTTAGGGAGCCCGCCGCCTGTTTTTTACGATCGGAAAGAATGGGGAACAGATCGAATATCTGCTCCATCTGGGTTTGGGCCTTGGGGCGCGCCACGGGATTGTAGGACCCTACCCTGAGGTTGTCCTGCACCGACAGGTCCGGGAACACCCGGCCGCCCTCGGGCACCATGGAGATGCCCCGCTCCACCACCTTGTGGGCAGGCGCCCCGGTGATCTCCTCTCCTTGGAACCTAATGCTCCCCTTGCGGGGCTTTTGCAGGCCCAGGATGGTTTTTAAAAGGGTGCTTTTGCCGGCTCCGTTGGGTCCCACCACGATTACGGTCTGCCCCTTCTCAACCTTGAGGGAGATGCCCTCCAAGGCCTGGAACTCGCCGTAAAAGGTGTCGATTGCGTCTACTGTGAGCATGCCGATATCCGTATCACTCTACGCCCAGATAAGCCTCGACCACCTGCTTGTCGTTGGACACGGAGTCCGGGTCGCCGTCGGCTATCAACAGGCCATGGTTAAGAACAATCACCCTCTCGACCAGCTTCATGAGCACGTGCATTATGTGCTCCACCCAGATGATGGTGACGCCCAGCTCATCCCTGGTCTTGATGAGGATCTCGGAAGCCTCTTTAAGCTCATCCTTGTTCAGGCCGCTCAACACTTCGTCGGCCAATAATATTTTGGGCTGGGTGGCCAGGGCCCGGGCCAACTCCAGCTTGCGCAGATCGCCGGCGGTCATTTTCTCGGGATAGGAATCCGGGTCCAGGCTCAACCCCACGAAGTCCAGCATCTTGATCGCATCATTTTTAATGCGATCTTCCTGGTATTTGCGTTTGCCGCCCCGGCCGAACAAAACTCCCAACATGACGTTTTCGGCCACGGTGAGGCTCTTTATGGGCTGGGGTATCTGAAAAGTGCGGGCAATGCCGGCATGGCAGATGGCGTTGGGGGTCTGTCCGCTGATGGTCTTTCCCTCGTAGGCCACCTGGCCGTGGGTGGGCTTGAGGGCGCCGGAAATCACGTTGAACATGGTGGTCTTGCCCGACCCGTTGGGCCCGATGAGCCCCACGAAGCTCCCCTCCTCGATCTTAAAGGAGACATCGTGCAGGGCCATGACCCCGCCAAAACTTTTACTGATGTTTTCTATATTAAGCATGACTCTCCCCGAGCCGCTCCTGGCCGTTCCTCGCAATCCAAATCAGGCGCGATTTGGGATCAGGCTGAGGAGCCGGGGGGAGAGCCCCCCCGGCTCCGGGCGTCTTACTTCTCGGCGAACGGGCTGTCGGCAGGCAGCGGGATCACCGGGCTCAGGGTTTGCAGGCCGGCCGGCCAGGCGATGCCCAGCTTGCCGTTGATGGACTGGACCACCACCGGATAGGAGCGCAGGTTCTGGCCCGACAGGGCGGTGCCCGGCTGGGCGAACTTCACGCCATAGCCGCAGGGGGTGCCGCCCTCGGGGATGTCGATCTCCAAGGAGGCCTTGCGGATGGACTCGGGGCTCAGGTCGCCGTACTTCTTGAGCGCCAAGGGGGCCACGTCGTTGAGCAAAATCCAGGTGTGGCCGAAGCCCTGGGTGGCGTGGGTGGGCGGATTGCTCACCTTGAACTTCTCATCGTAGCGCTTGAGGAACTCGCCGATGAGTTCGCCGGTTCCCGGGGCCAGCTTCTTGCGGTCCAGCATCTGGGCCGGGGCCGGGTCCACGTTGAAGCAGTAGTTCATCAGATCGCCGCCGGCCGCCTCGGCCAGCTTGGGCATGTTGGCGTGGCCCGCGCCGTGGCCCTCGATGGCCTTGGTCCTCAGGCCCAACTCACGGGCCTGGCGGAAGAACAGCACCACGTCCGGGAAGTAGCCGGTGTGCAGGATGGCGTCGGGCTTGGCGCTCTTGAGCTTGAGGATCAGCGAGGACATGTCCTTGGTCTTGTGGGAATAGGCCTCGTTCAAAACCACCTTCATGCCGTACTTCTCGGCCATGGCCTTGTTGGCCTTGGACACCGAGCTGCCGTAGGGGCCGTCCTCGTGGATGATGGCCACCTTGAGGTCCTGGACCTTTTTGACCCCGAACTTGGCAAAGTTGTCGTTGAGCAACTTCACCGTGCTCTGGCCCCACTGGGAGCCCATGGGCTGCACACGGAAGACGTACTTCAGGTTGCGGTCCTTGACCACCTTGTCGGAGATGGCGATGATGACCCAGAAGATTTTCTTGTTCCTATCGGCCATGGGGGCCAGGGGAACCGCGATGCCGCTGGAGAACACGCCCAGCACCACCGGCACCTTTTCCACGGTCATCAGGCGCTGGCCCTCGCGGATGGCCACGTCGGGGTTGCTCTGGGCGTCGGCCACCACGGGCACCACCTTGTATTTACCGGCAATGCCGCCGCGAGCGTTAATCATGTCCACGGCCACCATGGTGCCCCGGTAGCCCGCCAGGGCCCCGGCCGGGGCAAAGGGCCCGGTCAGGGAAAACAACACCCCAAGTTTGAAGTCCTTGTCCTGGGCTGCCGCCGGCGCGGCCAACCCCATGGCCAACACCGCCAACACCGCCAACAACGCAATTGTCTTTCTCATCTACTCGTCCTCCCTCCTTTGGGTTTCGATCACTTTTTCTTTGCGAAAATCCCCGGTTTTGCCCCCCTGTCCAGGCGAAAAAACCAACCGCCAAAAACTCTTACAAATCAGCCCCTGTCAACCTGATGCAAGAACGAGATGACTTCCTTGTTGAACCGATTCGCCATTTCAATAAAGAAACAATGCCTTCCCTGGGGAAACATCATCAGCGAAGAATCGGTAATGAGCCCGGCCAGAATCACCGAGTTTTCCGCGGGGATGAATTCGTCGTCGGAACCGGTGAGGATCAGGGTGGGGCGGGACAAACCCGGCAGCCGGCTGGCCGAGGCGAAATCCCGCATGGCCTCCATCTGCCTTTTAAAGGCAAAGGCCGGCTGCTGGTCCTCCAGGGCCATCTGGATAAAGCCCTCCACCTCCTGCCCCGCCTCCCGCAGGTAGCGGTCGGAGAAATATATTCTCAGATTGCGGTGCAGGATTTCCTCGGGGCTCAGGCCATTTGGGTTGGCGTAGAACTGCATGATGTGCTCGGGGGTGGCCAGGGCCTCGCTGCCCCCGCAGGAGGAGCAGGCCAACACCAGGCTTCGCACCCGCTGGGGAAACTCCAAGGCCAGTTCCTGGGCTATGCAGCCGCCCATGGAAACCCCCAGCACGTGGGCCGAGTTCAGGCCCAGGGCGTCCATGAGATTAACCGCGTCCTCGGTCATGCCGGAGATGGTGTAGGGCCGATCGGGCTTGCCGCTTAATCCGGCTCCCCGGTTGTCCCAAAGGATCACCTTGAAGTGTTTGGCCAACTCCTGGGTCTGCCGGTAGAACCAGGTGTGGTTGCGCCGCTGGCCCATTATCATCAATAGCGGTGGCCCATCCCCCAGGGTTTCGTAATATATTTTAATGTCGTGGAGCCGCACGAACGGCATCGGCGCCCCTTTCCCAGCTAGTCCCCCCTGGCCGCTTTGGCAGTGTCGCTCCACGTGGCCAAGTACCGTGAAGCGCGCGAAACATGATCTCGTTTTTATAGAGCAATAGGCGTGCCAGGCGCCAGCGGCAAAATCAACAGGCCATTTCATTGATATTGCTAGGTATATATTTAAAACGCGTTTGGGTCGGAAACCGCCCCTCGCATTTTTGCGACCAAATCCACACTAAATTACGGGCTTTGTACTTTTATGTGTTGTTTCGGACAGGCATTTTGCACTCTAATGAGTAAGTCTCGCAGTAATGCAAGTGACTAGCTGTTTTGCGAGGTTAAGCTATTAAGCGCGGAGACCGAACCCAAGGAGCTTTAGGTTGCAGCAAAGACACCATCACCAAATCCTCGATCAATTCCAATGGCTGGTGGCCCTGAACTCCACCCACAACGGAATCCTCATCGCCAACGCCCAGGGCATCGTGCTGCTCTACAACCAGGCCGCCCACCGCATCTTTCGCAACCAAAACCCCCACCCCGTGGGCAAGCACCTAAGCCAGGTGCGGCCCGAGGCCTGGCCCGACATACGCGAAATCCTGCGCACCGGCCAGCCCCAGCTCGGCATGAGAATCGAGCTTCCCCAGGCCACCATCATCGCCAACCGCAACCCCATCATGGACGGCGACAAGATCATCGGGGTTATCAGCGTTTTTCAGGACATCTCCGACTACGAGGCCATCATCTCCCAGCTGCGCGGCTATCAGGAGCTGTACCGAGAGGTGGAGGCGGTGTTCGAGTCATCCTTCGACGGTCTGTTCGTGGTGGACGGCAAGGGCGACACCGTGCGCCTGAACAGCGCCTACGAACGCATAAGCGGCTTGAGGCGGGAAGACATCGTGGGCCGCAACGTCAAGGAGTTGGTGCGCGACAAGATCATCGACCGCTCGGTCACCATGCAGGTGCGCAAACGGCGCGCCCCGGTGACCATCATGCAGAAAATCCAGGGCGACCGGAACATGATGGTCACCGGCACCCCGGTATTCGACGAAAATGACGAAATCTCCCTGGTGGTCATCAACGTGCGCGACCTCACGGTGCTCAACCAGCTCAAGGCCAGCCTGGAGGAAACCCGCAAGCTGGAGAGCCTGTACCACCAGTCCCTCACCGAGCAGATAAACCTGGACCACGCCCTGGAACGCATGGTCATACGCAGCGAGGCCATGAAGAACCTGCTGCTCAAGGCGGTGAAGGCGGCCAACGTGGACAACTCGGTGCTCCTGTGCGGCGAGTCAGGGGTGGGGAAAAGCATGTTGGCCCGCATCATCCACGAGATGAGCCGCCGCCGGAGCAAGCCCTTCGTGAAGATCAACTGCGGGGCCATTCCCGAGTCGCTCATGGAGAGCGAACTTTTCGGCTATGAGGCGGGCTCCTTTACCGGAGCCCTGCCCCAGGGCAAGGCCGGCCTGTTCGAAACCGCCGACCAAGGCACCATATTCCTGGACGAAGTGGCCGAGCTGACCACTTCCATGCAGGTTAAGCTTTTGGAGGTCATGGATGAAAACCGCTTTACCCGCATCGGCGCCACCCAGCCCAAGACGGTGAACGTGCGGGTCATCGCCGCCACCAACCAGGACCTCAAGGCCATGATGGAGCAGGACCGTTTCCGCGAGGACCTCTATTACCGCCTCAACGTCATCCCCATCGTCATCCCTCCCCTGCGGGAGCGCCGGGAGGACATACCCGCCCTGGCCCGCCAGATGGTGCAAAACTATTGCGAGCAGCACAACCTCAATAAAAAGCTCGGACCCGAGGTGGTGGACGTGCTGCGCAAATACGATTACCCCGGCAACATCCGCGAACTCAAGAACATGCTGGAATCCATGATGGTGATGGGCGAGGGTGAAACCATAACCCTGGCCGATGTCCCCAGTGAACTGCGGGGAGGCGCCCGGCTCGCCCGGGACCACCTGGGTAAGGAGACCAGCTTCAAGCAAGCGGTGCGGGAATTCGAGCTGAATCTGATTCAAAACGCGGTGGGCCGTTACGGATCAGTGGCCGATGCCGCCCAGGCCCTGGGGGTGCATCCCGCCACCTTTTGGCGCAAGCTGGCTGAAGTAAAAGATCCGCAATAGCTGTTAGTTGCGCTAGTTACAGCAAACACTCTAATGACGACTCGCGCCTCCCGGCGGCTAGCGGGCGCCGGATAGTCGTACTATGTCGCGTCCATGCTGCTTGGGCGGATGAAGCGTTTGCTCCACCGCTTTAATGGCCTGCCGGCTTTAATGCAAATACTTGACTAGGAGCTTCGCGCCCCCGGAAGGCTAGTGCTCGCCGGCCACTTGCACGCTGTTGCGCCCCTTCTTTTTGGCTTGATAAAGGGCTTGATCCGCCGCCTTGTACAGATCATCCACTTGCTTCATGTCCGGCTTGAATGACGCGGCCCCCAGGCTTATGGTCATGCGGACCTGGTGGTGCTCCACCGTGATGGTTTGAGCCTCCACCGCCAGCCGCATGCGCTCGGCCGCCCGGCGGGCGGTTTCCAGGTCGGATTCGGGCAGGACCATGGCGAACTCCTCCCCGCCCACCCGGGCCAAGAGGTCGAAGGTGCGGATGTTGGCCAGCCCGATGGCGGCCAGTTCGCGCAAGACTTGGTCCCCCACGTCGTGGCCAAAAGTGTCGTTGACTTGCTTGAACCTATCCACGTCCATCAGGATCATGGACAACTCCGTGCCGTAGCGCCGCGCCCGATGAATCTCGTTGTTGGCCACCGCCCGGAAGCGCCGGCGGTTGGCCAGTCCGGTTAGGGCATCGGTGGAGGCCAGGGTGCGCAGCCGCTCCTGGCTCTCGCGCAGGGCCCGCTCCGCCCGTTTGCGGCGCTCGATTTCCTCCTGGGCTTGGGTCAGCTCCCTTTTCATCTGCGCGAACTGCTTCAGTATGGCCAGCACCGGACGCTGGGTTATCTGGGTGCCCCAGCGCCGGTTTTGCCAAGACAAATATGCCCACAGCAAGGGCGCGGCAAAGCACGAAACGATCAGGCGGCTCAGGGCGGTCCCCTGGATTATGGAAAGCCACTGACCGGTGCCGGCGAAGGCCCCGGTGGCAAAGAGAATCACGTCCAGCCACATCACTCCCAACAGGGTTAGAAAGGCGCGGATGCCCATGGGAATCCACTGGAAGCGGTTGTTCATGTATTCCCAAGCCACCGCTAAAAAGACCATGTCCATGGTGGTGGCGAACACCGAGGCGGCATTCAGGCGAAAACTGGGCGAGGGCACGAAACCCAATGCAGGCGCGCCACTGAGTTTCATCTGAATATTGAGCACCACGGCGATCAAGGGCACCATGATGGAAACCCCGATCACGGTGGAGATGATGATGCGCGTGGCCCTGAGCCCGTCAAAGACGTAGACCACGAACACGCCTAGGAGCAGCGAGGTGTAAAAGACGGTGGACCCCACCACGAAGGTGACGCCCCACACATGGACCGCGATGCCGGCGTCGGTGACCCAGGACATCACGGCGGTGACCCCGCCGATGAGGGCGTAATAATGGGCCAAGCCAAAGCGGTGGCGCAGGGAGTGGGTGCCCAGCACCAGCAGGTAGACCACCACCGCCTCGGCCATCAAGATGATTATTTCAAAGTTCAAGGATCACCGTGCGCCAGGTTGGCCCTCTGTTTCACGCCTCAAACCGCCAGGGGGGCGCCTGACGGTCACGTAAATGCCCCAGGGTGATCGTTCGGTTCTTGATGGGAAACGATCCGCCGGCCCGAAAGCGGGCGGCAGAGATATCCGCGCATGTAATTTATTGTTTTATCACAGGACCTTCCCAAATTCTACCAAGCAGGTATGTTTTAGGCAGAGCATTGGCCCCGCCCCTTAGCGCACCAACAAGGCCTGGCGCAGTTCCCCGGCCAATCCCCGCACCGCCTCCACCGCCTCTTGGGGCGTCTTGGCTTGATGCACCTGGCGCACCAGAGCGCTGCCCACCACCACCCCGTCGGCCACCGGGGCCAGGGCGGCGGCCTGGGCCGGGGTGGCCACCCCGAAGCCCACCGCCACGGGCAAAGAGGAGCGGGCGCGCACCCGCTGCATGGCCGCCAGGCGCTCCGGGCCCAATTCCAGGTCCGCGCCGGTCACGCCATCCATGGACACGTAGTACAAAAAGCCACCGCCCACCGCCAAGATGCGGTCCAGGCGCTCCATGGGGGTGCCCGGGGCGGCCATGAACACCGGGTCCAAGCCGTGGGTTTGGCAGGCCTGAAGCCACTGGCCGGCCTCCTCGGGGGGAAGGTCGGGGATTATCACCCCGCTGACCCCGGACCCGGAGGCCCGGCGGGCGAACTCCTCGTAGCCCATGGCCAGCACCGGGTTGACGTAGGTCATGGTCACCAGGGCGGCCTTGGTCTTGGCTGCGGCCCGCGCCATGGTGTCCAGCACCTTGGCGGGGGTGGCTCCGGCCTCCAGGGCCTTTTGGCTGGAGAGCTGAATAGTGGGGCCGTCGGCCAGGGGGTCGGAAAAGGGTATGCCCACCTCGATCACCTCGGAACCCAACTCATCCAGGGCCAGGATCAGCTCCAGGCAGGTGTCGGCGTCGGGAAAGCCGCCGGTGACATAGGGCACAAAGGCGGCCCGGCCCTGCTGGGCCGCGGCGGCGAATTTTTCGCGCAGATCGGGATTCATCGCTGTTTCTCCAGATAGGCGGCCACCTGGGACACGTCCTTGTCTCCCCGGCCGGATAGGCACACCAGAATAATGTCGTCCTTGGCGTAGCGGGGGGCCAGATCCTTGAGATGGGCCAGGGCGTGGGCGCTCTCCAAGGCGGGAATGATGCCCTCGTACCTTGCCAAATCCCCGAAGGCCTTCACCGCCGCCTTGTCGTCCACCGTGGCATAGGTGGCCCGCTCGATGTCTTTTAGGTGGCTGTGCTCCGGCCCCACCCCGGGGTAATCCAGGCCAGCGGCCATGGAGTAGGCCTCGATGATCTGGCCGTTGGGATCTTGCAGCAAATACAGGCTGGAGCCGTGCAGCACGCCGGGCCGTCCGGCGGTGAGGCTGGCCGAGTGCTCCCCGCTGTCCAGGCCGTGACCCGCCGCCTCCACCCCGATTAGGTCCACCGGGTCGTCAAGCAATGGATGGAACAGGCCGATGGCGTTGCTGCCCGCGCCCACGCAGGCCACCGCCGCCTTGGGGAGCTTGCCCTCTCGCTCCAAAAGCTGGGCTCTGGCCTCCTTACCGATCACCGACTGGAAGCCGCGCACCAGCATGGGATAGGGATGGGGGCCCACCACCGAGCCGATGATGTAGTGAGTGTCCCCCACGTTGGTCACCCAGTCGCGGATGGCCTGGGTGGTGGCGTCCTTCAGCGAACAGCTGCCGCTGGTCACCGGCTCCACCGTGGCCCCCAGCATCTGCATGCGGGTCACGTTGAGCGCCTGACGCTCCATGTCCAGGGTGCCCATGTAAACCATGCACTTCATGCCCATGAGGGCGGCCACCGTGGCCGTGGCCACCCCGTGCTGGCCGGCCCCGGTCTCGGCGATGATGCGCTTTTTGCCCATGCGCCGGGCCAGGAGCACCTGGCCCAGGGCGTTGTTTATCTTGTGGGCCCCGGTGTGGGTGAGGTCCTCGCGCTTGAGGAATATGCGCCCCCCGCCCAAGGCCCTGGTGAGGTTCTTGGCCTCGTACAGGGGAGTGGGCCGTCCGGCGTAGTTGGCCAAGAGATCGTCCAACTCCTCGCCAAAGGCCGGGTCCTCCTGGGCGGTCAGATAGGCGGCGTGCAGCTCTTCCAGGGCGGGCATGAGGTTTTCGGGCACGAAGCGCCCGCCGTAGGGGCCGAAGTGCCCCAGTTCGTCAGGCAGGGGTTTAGCCCCGCCGGACTTGGGCAATGAAGCTTGCGATGCGCTCATGGTCTTTGACGCCTTTCTCTTTTTCCACGCCGCTGGAAACGTCCACGGCATATGGTTGAACTTGCTCTATGGCCCGGGCCACGTTGTCCGGGTTCAGGCCCCCAGCCAGGATAATCGGGCGTCGCCGGGCGATGTCCACGGCCAGGCCCCAGTCGAAGCTCTGCCCCGTGCCCCCGGCCTCTTGGGGGTGGTAGGTGTCCAGCAAAAGGGCGCAGCCGGGATAGGCCGCCGGGTCCGGCTCCCGGCCCGGGGCCACCCTCAGGGCCTTTATCACCCGGGGCCACTGCATGGCTGCCTGGTCCTCGTCTTCGTCGCCGTGGAGCTGCACCCAGTCCAGGCCGCAGTAACGCCGCAGCACGGACACCTCCACCGGCGGGGCGTCCACGAACACCCCCACCGTGCCCACCAGAGGGGGAAGCTGGGCGATGATGGCCCTGGCTTGATCCGGGCTCACCTGGCGGGGGCTGGGGGCCAAGACGAAGCCCAAGGCGTCGGCACCCAACCGGCAGGCGGCCAGGGCGTCGGCCAAGTTGGTTATGCCGCATATCTTGATCCTGGGAATCATGCCGTCTCCACCAGGCCGCGCAGGGTGGCTGCGGGGTCCGGGGCCAGCATGAGGCTGGTGCCCACCAAAAAGGCGTCCAATCCGGCGGCGCGCAGCCCCCTCACCTGCTCCGGCCCATCAATGCCGCTCTCGGCCACCACGGTAATGCCCGCCGGGATGAGTCGGCGCAGCTCCAGGCTGGTGTCCAGGCGCACGGCCAGGGTCTTGAGGTCGCGATTGTTGATGCCCACCAGGGGCGGGTCCAGGGCCAGCACCGGCTCCAGTTCTTCGGCCTTATGCACCTCAATGAGCACATCCAAGCCCAGGCCCTTGGCAAGGTGGTACAACTCGGCCAGCAAGGGAGCTTCCAGGGAGGCGGCGATCAAGAGCACCGCATCGGCCCCGGCCGCCCGGGCCTCATAAATCTGGGCCGGGTCGATGATGAAGTCCTTGCGCAGGGCGGGCAGGTCCACCGCCTGGCGGGCGGCGGCCAGATCTTCCAAGGAGCCGCCGAAAAAGGGCATATCGGTGAGCACCGACAGAGCCGCCGCGCCCCCGGCCTGGTAGGCCCGGGCCCTGGCCTGAACCCCCTCCCCGGGGGCCAACTCTCCCCGGGAGGGCGAGCGCCGCTTTATCTCGGCGATCACCGGCACGCGGGGGTGACCCCGCAGGGCGCCCAGGAAGGGGCGGGCCGGCGGGGCGGCCTCGGCCTCCCGGCGCAGCCCGGCCAGGGGCCTGGCGGCCTTTAGCGCGGCCACCTCCTCCCGTTTGGCCTCCAGGATGCGGGCCAGCACGCCCAGGTCGGATGCGGCCATCTTAGCCCGCATATTTCATGAGAGCCGTGTGTCCGGCTGCGCCAGCCACCGACATACGGTGTTGCTGGCCGCGCTCGGGCCTCGACGTAGCTTTAGCTACGCCTGCGGCCCTCGCTTGCCAGACGCCTTGTCTGCCGGCTGCTGGCTGTGCCGGTGATGGGTACAAACTGTACATTGATATTGTGAATACTTTTTTCATAACGACCCTCTGAATACGGATTTGTTGTTGAATGTCACCCAACCCTCATGAAATATGCGGGCTAGGCCTCCGCCGCCTTGAGGCGCAGGCCCTTGGCAAAGGAGATCAGATGCTCCAGCTTGTCCAGGGCCGCGCCGGAGTCGATGACCTGGGCGGCCAGGGCCACCCCTTGGGCCATGTCCTGGGCACGGTTCGCGGCCACCAGGGCCGCCGCCGCGTTCATGAGCACCATGTCCCGCCGTGGGCCGGGCCGGCCGGAAAGCACCTCCAGGGTGTGGGCGCGGCACTGCTCCACAGTGCCACCGGCCACATCCTCCAGACGGGCCCTGGTCAAGCCCACCTCCTCGGGGGTTATCTCCAGCAAATCCACCACACCGTCCTTGAGCCGGGCCATGCGGGTGGCGCCGGTGATGGTGATTTCGTCCAGGCCGCCCTCGCCATGCACCACAAAGGCGCTGACCGCGCCCAGGCGGCCCAACACGTGGGCCAAGGGCTCCACCAGCTTGGGGTCGTAGACCCCCACCACCAGCACCGTGGCCCCGGCCGGGTTGGTGAGGGGGCCCAGCAGGTTGAAGATGGTGCGCAGGCCTATCTCGCGGCGGGGGCCGATGGCGTGACGCATGGCCCCGTGCAGGGCGGGCGCAAAGAGAAAGCCCACCCCCACCTCGTCCACGCACAGGGCTATCTGTTCGGCGTCCAGGTCCAGGGGCACCCCCAGGCTCTCCAGCAGGTCCGCCGCCCCGCAGGAACTGCTCACGGCCCTGTTGCCGTGCTTGGCCACCTTGAGCCCGGCCCCGGCCACCACGAAGGCGGTGGTGGTGGATACGTTGAAGGTGCCGGCTTCGTCGCCTCCGGTGCCCACCGTGTCCACCAGCAACTCGCCCCGTGCCGCCGCCCGGCAGATCACCGGGGTGGCCTTGGCCCGCATCACCTGGGCCGCCCCGCTTATCTCCTCCAGGCTCTCCCCCTTGATGCGCAGAGCCACCAGCAGGGCCGCTATCTGGGCGGGGGTGGCCCGGCCCTCCATGATCTGGTCCATGGCCCCGATCATCTCTTCTTCGCTCAGGTCGCGCCCGCTAACCGCCTTGGCAATGGCCTCCTGAATCATGGCTGCTTTCTCCCACCTCTAAAAAACAAAATCCGCGAACTCCCCACTTGGGAGTCCGCGGTTGCTTGGCCCGGCGCCTGAGGGCGGTCTAGGGCAAAACGGACTCCCGTTTGGTGAAACGCCACCACCGCCACCCATAAACGCCTTGGAATGTATGCCGCTCGATGTTCATGCCGTCCTGCCTTGCCTCAAAAAAGAACCGGGGCCGTGAACCCTCTTGTGGTCCACGGCCCCGGTGATTGCCTGCTTTAGCTTTGGTGCCTAACGCCCCGGCGCGGGTGGACCACTCCTATTCCAGTTCCGCCACCAATAGCGCCACGCAGTGTTAAACATCCCAAAATCTCCGTTTAATTTCTGTATACAAAAATTACCCCCAAACTCGGCTCCGGTCAAGCACAGAGTTCGGCTCGGCTGTTTTTCATGAAAGCCCCCACTTCGTCCATGGTGTGCACCAGGGCCCCCCGGTCCTTGCCTTCCAGGGCCGAGACCATGGAGCCCAGGCCTTGCAGCAGGGTGCGGGCCGCGTCCAGGCCGCCGGGGTTGTTCAGGGCCAAATCGGCGTAGAGCTCGGCGGGTTGGGCGCTCTGGCGGGCCAGAAGGGTCAGCAACTCGCGGAACCAGGGGCCGGAGATGTCGCCGTCGGCCTCTGGGCTGTAGCCCATGCGCATCAGGCTCCAGCCAAAGGCGTAGAGCAGCAGATGCCTGAGCGTCTGCACCTGGGCCATGAGCCGGTCGTGGCGCTCTGGGGCCATGACCACCGGCCGGGCTCCCTGTTGGCGCAAAAAGCCGCGAAACCAGGCCAGCCAGCGCCGGCCCCGGCCCTGACTGAGGAACACCACCTGACCCTCCAGGGAGGGCGCGCCGGGGCCGAACAGGGGATGGGCCCCCACCACCTCTCCACGGGCATGGGCCAGCATGCTGGTC
This sequence comes from Pseudomonadota bacterium, assembly GCA_018819925.1. Classification (GTDB taxonomy): domain Bacteria; phylum Desulfobacterota; class Desulfarculia; order Desulfarculales; family Desulfarculaceae; genus Desulfoferula. The sequence goes on along the minus strand of JAHJPG010000096.1, from coordinate 16,346 downwards.
AGGGGCATTTGCTTGAGCGAGGAGATATCCACCACCACTCCCTCGGGGTCGGTGTGGGGGCCGATGGCCTCCATCACCCCTTCCACCGCATGCACCGGCACGGCCAGGATGATCACCTGGCAGCCGGCCACCCACTCCGGGGTGACCGGCTCGCCCTTTATGTCGGCGGTGAGCAGACGGCCCACCGCCGGCTCCAGCAGGCGGCGCATCCACGAGCCCATGCGGCCCTGGGCCCCGATTATGCCCACGGTCAGCTCGGCGGCGGAGCCGGGCCGGGCGGGCGAGGCAATGCCTCTAAAATCATCCTCCGAGTTCATGGCTACATCTCTCCAATGGGAAAAGATCCCAACACCCTTAGGCGCTCCACCTGACTCTCCAAGGCGGCCAGGGCCTTGGCCACCTTCGAATCCTGCCGATGACCGTGCAGGTCCACGAAGAAGGCGTATTCCCAGGGCCGGTCCTTGGTGGGGCGGCTCTCGATGCGGCTAAGGTTTATGCCCAATTCGGCCAACTCGCCCAGTGCCTGGTACAGGGAACCGGGGCGGTGGGCGGTCAAAAACATCAAGGTGGTCTTGTCCTGGCCGCAAGGGGGCACATCCTGGGTGCCGATCACCAAGAAACGGGTGGTGTTGTGGGAATAGTCCTGAATGTTCTCGGCCAGAATCTTCAGACCATGCTGCCCGGCGGCGGCGGCGGCGCCCACCGCTGCCGAACCGGCGTTATCGGCCGCCAGTCGGGCGGCGGCGGCGGTGCTGGGAGCCTCGGCCACCCGGGCCTGGGGCATATTGCGGCTCAACCAGGCCCGGCACTGGGCCAGGGCTTGGGGGTGGGAGTAGACCGTGGCGATGGCGTCCAGGTCCTCCTCGCGGGACATGAGCATGTGGCTTATGGGGGTGAAAACCTCGCCGCAAACCTTGAGCGGGGTGGTCATGAACTGATCCAGGGAAGCGCCCACCGCACCCTCTCCGGAGTTTTCCACCGGCACCAGGCCCACCTGGCAACGGCCTCCCTCCACCTCGCGGAAAACCTCGGCAATGCCGGTCTGGGGGGCCAGCGTGCAGCTATGGCCAAAGTGCTGCAAGGCGGCCTGGTGGCTAAAGGTGAACTCCGGTCCCAGGAAAGCCACTCGTAGGGGCTGCTGCACCGAACGGCAGGCGGAGACCACCTCGCGGAAGATGTTGCGCAGGTAGCCGTCGGGCAAGGGGCCGCGATTGCTCTTGGCGAGCTTGTCCAACAAGTCGTTCTCGCGCTCGGGCACGAACACCGGCATTCCGGCGGCCTGTTTGCGCCGGCCGATCTTCAAGGCCAGGCGGGCCCGCTGGTTGAGCAGCCCCAGCAACTCCCTGTCGATCCTGTCTATCTCTTCGCGAAGCACCTTGATGCCCTCGGCGGCGGGGTTGTCAAGCTTCGCGGCGCCGGTTTCGGGCATGGCTTGGCTGGGCATGGTAGTCATGGCTGTGTTCCTTTAGCAGGCCAACCAGCCCTGGCGCAGGGCGGTCATGGCTTTAAGTTCTTCCATCATGGCTGAAAATTCCTTGGGGGTCAGGGACTGATCGCCGTCGCAAAGGGCTTTTTCCGGGGTGCAGTGCATCTCCACCATGATGCCGTCGGCGCCCACCGCCAGGGAGGCGCGGGCCAGGGGCTTGACGTAACGGCGGTTGCCCACCGCGTGGCTGGGGTCCACCACCACCGGCAGGTGGGTCATTTCCTTGAGCACGCACACCGCGCTGAGATCCAGAGTGTTGCGGGTGGCCGTCTCGAAGGTGCGGATGCCTCGCTCGCACAGGATGACCTGGTCGTTGCCCCCAGCCAGGATGTACTCGGCGGCCATGAGGAATTCCTTGATGGTGGTCATCAGGCCGCGCTTCATGAGGATGGGACGGCGCACCTGGCCCAGCTTGCGCAGCAGGGAGAAGTTCTGCACATTGCGTGCCCCCACCTGGATCACGTCGGCGTATTGGGCCACCAGCTCTATGTCGCTGGTGTCCATCACCTCGGTGACCACCGGCAGGCCGGTGAGCCGGCGGGCCTGGGCCAAAAGCTCCAGGCCTTCCTGGCCCAACCCCTGGAAGCTGTAAGGAGAGGTGCGCGGCTTGTAAGCCCCGCCCCTGAGAATGGCCGCGCCGTAGCGCTTGGCCCACTGGGCGGTACAGAGCATCTGCTCGGCGTTCTCCACCGAGCAGGGCCCGGCGATGACCGTAAAACTGCCGCCGCCCACGCTCACCGCCCCGGCGTGAACCACGGTGTCCTCGGATTTGGCCTCGCGGCTTACCAGCAACGCCTGGGGTTTGAGCCGTTGAGCCACCGCCCCGGCGGTCACCGCCTCGACCGCTGCCACTTTACTTTCCATTTTACTTGCCAGTGCCATCTTTATCGTTCCTCTTATTGCCAGAGCCAACTTCTGGTCGCCCCGCCTGCCCCAAACAAAAAAAGGCCATGGGCGACTTTCTCAGTCTGCCCATGGCCTTGGTTGCTTGGTTTAGCCTAGTTCGGCGTTAACCCTCCCCAGCCCTTGGGCAGACGGCGGTAAAATAATAAAAATAAAAAAAGACGTCCCCGGAGCTAAATCGCCCCTGGCCGTCAATCATTATTTCCGCTCTGCCCGTCATTTTTACTTTAGGTTCCTTGCCAGTCCATTTTGGACCGAGTTGGGTTGTGCTAAGTAAACCCCTCGGGGCCGGGCTTGTCAATGGCAAAAGAACAACGCCCCGCCAACGGCCCTATTGTTCATCGCCTTGTAACATGGCGAACCAATGCAGGGCCAAGGCGTAGGAGCGCCAACCGAAACCGGCCACTGATCCCGCGCAGGCCCCGGACAAATAGGAGAAACGGCGAAACTCCTCGCGGGCCGCCGGGTTGCTCAGATGCACCTCCACCACCGGCACCCCGCAGCAGAGCACCGCATCGCGGATGGCCACGCTGGTGTGGGTGTAGCCCCCGGCGTTGAGCGCCACCCCGGCGTACTCCGGGGCCGCCCCTTGCAGGATGTCCACCAGCTCGCCCTCGTGGTTGGATTGGGCAAAGCCCAGCTCCAGGCCCAGCACGTTGGCCAATTCACCCATCCGCCGGTTGATCTCATCAAGGGTCAGGCTGCCGTAGTGCTCGGACTCGCGGCGGCCCAGCATGTTCAGGTTGGGTCCGTTGAGCAGCAGGATCTTCATTTTTCGCTCCTTGCCTGGGCCTTTTGCATGAGCCAGGCGTCGGCCAGCACCAGGGCGGCCATGGCCTCGGCCACCGGGGCGATGCGCCCGCACAGGCAGGGGTCGTGCCGCCCGGCGATGCTTATCTCCACCGCCTCGCCCGCCAGGTTTTGGGTGCGCTGGACCTGGGATATGGAGGGGGTGGGCTTGATGGCCAGGCGCAGCACCAAGGGCATGCCGTTGCTGATGCCCCCCAAAATGCCGCCGCAGTGGTTGGACAAAAATCCGTCCGCGTCCATCTGGTCGTTGTTGGCCGAGCCCCGGCGGGCGGCTGCGGCAAAGCCGTCGCCGATCTCCACCCCCTTGACCCCGCCGATGGAGAGCATGGCCCCGCCCAGGCGGGCGTCCAGCTTGCCGAACACCGGATCGCCCAGACCGGCTGGCGCTCCGTTTATCACCAACTCCACCACCCCGCCCACCGAATCGCCGGCGGCGCGGGCGGCCATGACCTCGGCCACCATGGCCTCGGCCTGGTTGGGATCTGCGGCGCGCAGGGGATGCTCACGGGCAAAGGCCGGATCAATGGCCCCAGCCCTAATCGGCCCCACCTGAATGGTGTAGGCCGCAAGCTCCACGCCCAAAGGCGCCAAGATGGCCCGGGCCACCGCCCCGGCGGCCACCCGGCCCACGGTCTCGCGGCCCGAGGAGCGCCCCCCGCCGGGCTGGGGCGGCAGGCCGTACTTGCGCCAGTAGGTGTAGTCGGCGTGGCCGGGGCGGAACTTGTCGGCCAGGGCCGAGTAGTCCTTGGAGCGGGCGTCAATGTTGCGCACCAGCAAGGCGATGGGGCTGCCCAGGGTGCGGCCATCGGCCACCCCGGAGAGTATCTCCACCTGGTCGGCCTCCTGGCGGGCCGAAGCCAAGGGCGTGGTTCCCGGGCGGCGGCGGTCCAGCTCGTCCTGGATGGCCTGGCGCTCCAGGGCGATCCCGGCAGGAGCGCCCTCCACCACCACCCCCACGGCCGGGCCGTGGGACTCGCCAAAGGTGGCCACCTTGAGGATTTCGCCGCTGAAGCTGCTCATGATTATATCTCTCGCGCCTGGGCCAGGGCCTGGGCCAGTTCCTGGGGGGTCACATCGTCCACCACCACCGGCTGGCCCACTTCCTTCAAAAGCACGAAACGCACCTTGCCCTTGATGTTCTTTTTGTCGTCCAACATGATCTCCCAGGCCTCTTCCGCCGGGGCCCAGGCCAGGTCAGCGGGCAGCAGGGGCTTGACCGTGCGGTAAATCGATTCGGCCTGCTCCTGCGTCAGCATACCGCGCCCGGCGGATAGGGCCGTAGCCACCAGCATGCCCCCGCCCACGGCCTGGCCGTGACCCAGGCGGTAGCGGTGCCAGCCCTCCAGGGCGTGGCCATAGGTGTGGCCGAAGTTAAGTATGGCCCTGCGGCCGCCTTCGCGAAAGTCCTGGCCCACCACTTCGGCCTTGGCCCGCACCGAGCGGCGCACCACCTGGGCCAGGCCCAGCACCTCGCCCTTTAAGAACAGGTCCATATCCTGCTGGCACAAACGGGCCAGCTCGGGGTCGGCCACCAGGCCGGTCTTGTAGGCCTCGGCCAGGCCCTCCACCCGCTGGGACTTGGGCAGGGTGGCCAGGGCTTGCAGGTCCAGGAGCACCATGCGCGGCTGAGTAAAACAGCCCACCTGGTTTTTGGCCGGGCCCAGGTTCACCGCAGCCTTGCCGCCCACCGCCGCGTCCACGCAGCCCAGCAGGGTGGTGGAGGCCAGCAGAAAGTCCATGCCCCGCTTGTAGGTGGCGGCCACAAAGGCCCCCAGGTCGGTCATCACTCCGCCGCCCAGGGCCAGGAGCATGTCCCCGCGCTCGATGCGCGCGGCCAGCATCTGCTGGTACACCTTCTCGGCGGTTTTGAGGCTCTTGCTGTTCTCGCCCGGCGGCAAGGTTATCAGCAGATGATCGCCCAGCGCCTCGCGGTAGCGGGCCCCGTGCAGGGCGGCCACCTTGCGGTCGGTGAGCAGCACCACCCGGCGGCCCTCGGTGGCCTCGGCCAGGGCCGCCTGGGCTCCCCAGGAGCTATGCACCAGGCAGGGCTTGCCCTCCATCTCCAGGGTGAACTCCTCCACCCCCAACAAACCGGCGGCCACGGCCTGGGCCGCCTGCCCGGCGTCAAGCTGATCCACCTCCACCCTGAGGCCGCAATCGGCGTAGGCCTCTTGCCGGGCCTTGAAGAGCCGCTCCACGGCTTTCTTGTCCCGCCACAGGGGGCGGGTGGACACCTCGTGGGGCCCCAGGCGCTTGCGGCAGGTGTCCAGGCCGGCGGCCAGGTGCACGATGCCGCCGCTGGCGTGCATCAGCTCGCGGTTATGCTCGCTGACCGCCGCTCCGCCGCCCAGGTCCACCACCAGGCCCTTTTCCCCGGCCACTCTAGCCAGCTCCTCGCTCTCGACTTGGCGAAAAACCTCCTCGCCCCGGCGGGCGAAGGCCTCGGTGACGGGCTGGCGCAAACGGCGGACGATGCGCTGGTCCAGGCTCACCAGGCGGCGGCCCAGGGCCTGGGCCAGCAGGCGGCCCACGGTGCTCTTGCCCGCGCCCATGAAGCCGGTGAGGTAGATGTTGCCGCTCATGCCGCACCCTCCAGGGCGGCCAGGAAGCGCGCCCCGGCCACCGGCCGCCCGGTCCAGCGGGTGAAGCTCAGGGCCGCCTGATGGGCCAGCATGACCAGGCCGTCGGCAAAGCGGGCATCGTGAGCTTGGGCCAGTTCGGCCCAGAAGTTGTCGTTGCGTCCATAGTTGATGTCCATCACCTGCTCCAAGCGGGACGCGTTAAGAGATCCTGCCCAGGCGGCCAGTTCGGGCGATTCCTTCGGGCTGGAGGCGGCAGCCGCGTTTACCAGCAAGCGGGCGTCGGCCACGGCCAGGGCGGCCTGTTCCATGTCTATGGCCTCGCCGCCTAGCTCGGCGCACAGGGCCCGGGCCTGGGCGGGACGCCGGGCGGCCACCCACAGGGGCGCGGCCCCCAGCCGGGCCAGGGCCAGCACCACCGAACGGGCAGCCCCGCCCGCGCCCACCACCAGGGCGGGACGCCCCGAGGCCGCATAGCCGGTTTCGGTCAAGGCCTGGGCGAAACCGGGGCAATCGGTGTTGCCGCCCTCCAGGCGTTCACCCTTGACCACGATGGTGTTCACGGCTCCCAAGGTAGTGGCTTCCTCGCCCAGGTGGTCCAAAAATGGCAGCACCGCCTGCTTGTGGGGCACGGTCACGTTCACTCCGGCAAAGCCCCCCCCGGCCAGGCTTCCCAGAAACGCGCCCAGCTGGTCCGCCTCCACGGGGATGGCCACATAGCTGCCCGCCAGGCCCTCCTCTTTGAGCACCGCGTTGTGCATGCGCGGCGACAAGGAGTGGATCACCCGCTGGTCGCCTATCACCGCCAGACGAATCACTGTTGCAGAGCCTCCAGGTCGCGGTAAAAGTCGGGATAGGATACCCCGGCGCAGGCAGCGTCCGCCACCTCCAGGGTTTGGCCGCAGAGCACCCCGGCGATGGCCAGGGTCATGGCGATGCGGTGGTCGCCATAGGAATCGTAGCGCCCCTGGGGTTTCAAGGGCGCGGGGCCTTCTATAAAAAGGTCTTCGCCCTCTTCCCAAAGGCGCGCGCCCAAAGCTCCCAGTTGGGTGACTATGGCCGCGATGCGGTCAGACTCCTTGATGCGCAGCTCGTTTATGGAGCGCATCACGGTGACGCCCTGGGCCTGGGTGGCGGCCAGGGCCAGGATGGGCACCTCGTCCACCAGCAGGGGAATTTCCTGGGGCAATACCTCGGTGGCCTTCAGCTCCGGGGTGTAGGCGGCGCTCACTTTACCCCAGGGCTCGGGATCGCGGCCTTCCTCGGTCACTGTCAATTTGGCCCCCATGCGTTGCAGAACGCTGATGAGGCCCACCCGGCCGGGATTGAGCCCCACCCCCAGGGTGGTCACCTCGCTGCCCGGGGTGATTATCGCCCCCACCAGCATGAAGGCTGCGGCGGAGACGTCGCCCGGCACCCGCAGGCTGGGGGGGAGGACCAGAGCCGAGGGCCGCACCCGCCAGCCGCCCTCGTCGGCCGGGGCGATGTCCGCGCCCATGGCCGTGAGCAGGCGTTCGGTGTGGTCCCGGCTGAGGTGGGGCTCGATCACCACGGTCTCGCCCTGGGCCTGCAACCCGGCCAGGAGCAGGGCGCTCTTGAGCTGGGCGCTGGCCACGGCCAGTTCGTGGCGTTGGCCGTTCAAGGCCGCGCCTTCGATGGTCACCGGCGGGCGGCCGTCGGTGGTGCTCACCTGGGCCCCCATGCGCATTAGAGGATCGGCCACCCGGGACATGGGCCGCCGCCGCAGGGAGGCGTCGCCGTCCAGGGTGAAGCTCCCCGGCCGCCCGGCCAACAGGCCCATGAGCAGGCGCATGGTGGTGCCCGAGTTGCCGCAGTCCACCGCCGCGCTGACGAGCTTGCCGGCCGCGCCGTGCAGCACCACTTCTTCGCCTTGGCGCTCCACCCGCCCCCCCAGGCGGCTCACCGCCTCCAGGGTGCTGGCGCAGTCGGCGCAGGGTGAGAAGTTGCTCACCCGGCAGGTTCCCGTGGCCAACAGCGAGAACAGCCCCGCCCGGTGGGAGATGGATTTGTCCCCCGGCGGGTTCACCGAGCCTTTGATGCTCATGCCCCGGCCTCCCGCAACTGGCGGCCCACCGCCGCCGCCACCCGCCGCAAGCCGGCCATCATGTCAGTGAACTGCCCGGGCCTCAGGCTCTGGCGGCCGTCGCTCAGGGCCTCCTCTGGGCGGGGGTGCACCTCCACCAGGATGCCGTCCGCCCCGGCGGCCACCGCGGCCAGGGCCAGGGCCGGCACTAATTCGCGCTTGCCCGCCGCGTGGCTGGGGTCCACCACCACCGGCAAATGGGTGTATTGCTTGAGTAGCGGCACCGCGCTGAGGTCCAGGGTGTTGCGGGTCTCGGTCTCAAAGGTGCGGATGCCCCGTTCGCAGAGCATCACCTGCCAGTTGCCCCGGGCCACGATGTACTCGGCCGAGAGCAGCAGCTCCTTGATGCTGGCCATCATGCCCCGTTTGAGCAGGACCGGACGGTCGGTTTCGCCCACCGCCTCCAACAGGGCGAAGTTCTGCATGTTGCGGGTGCCGATCTGCAACACGTCGGCGTAGCGGGCCACCATATCCACCTCCGAGGCGGTGAGCACCTCGGTGATGATGGGCAGGCCGGTGATCTCCCTGGCCTCGGCCATGATCTTGAGCCCCTCCTCGCCCATGCCCCGGAAGGAGTATGGGCTGGTGCGGGGTTTGAAGGCCCCGCCCCGGAGCGCCCCGGCCCCGGCCTGGTGCAGCAGGAGGGCGGTTTCCAAAAAGTTTTCCCGGCTCTCCACCGCGCAGGGCCCGGCGGCCGCCAGCACCTCCGGCCCCCCCACGCTCAAGGAGCCCAACTGCACCTGGGTTGTTTCGGCCTTGAAGCTCTTGGACACCAGCTTCCAGGATTTCTCGAAACTGGTGATTTCCTCCACCCCGTCCAAGCCACCCACATCCTGGGTCAGGCGCTCGGCCTCGGCCGGGCTGATCTCCTCCACCACTCCCAGGACCACCCGGGGGTCCGAGGAGATGATGCGCGGTTCCAGGCCGGCCCGGCGCAGGGCCGATATAACCCGGGCCACGTCGCCCTTGGGGCAGCCCGGCTGCATGGTGATGACCATGGTGTTTCTCCTTTATGCCCGCGGCGGCGAAGCCTGGGCCGGCTCGCGGACGGACCGGCCGTTGACGGGAGCCTCGCCCAGATGCTGGCGCAAAAAGTTCTGGAACAGGGTCATGCCCTGGGCGGTGGCGATGGATTCGGGGTGGAACTGCACCCCCTCCACCGGCAAGGTCCGGTGCCTGAGGCCCATGACCTCGCCCTCCATGGTGTAGGCCGATATCATCAGGGGGGCGCTGACGCTGGCCTCGGGCACCACCAGGGAGTGGTAGCGGCAGGCCACGAAGGGGTTGCGCAGGCCCTTGAACAGCCCCTTGCCGTCGTGGAACACCTCGCTCACCTTGCCGTGCATGGGCTTATTTGAGCGCACCACCTGGGCCCCGAACACCTGGGCGATGGCCTGATGGCCCAGGCACACCCCCAGGATGGGGAAACTCCCGGCGTAGCGCTCGATGGCCGCGCAGGTTATGCCCGAGTCCTCGGGCCGACCGGGGCCCGGGGATATGACCATGGCCTCGGGTTCCAGCTCCTCTATGGCCTCCACCTGAACCGCGTCGTTGCGCAACACCGTTAGTTCGCACCCCAGGCTGCCCAGGGCTTGGACGATGTTATAGGTGAAGGAGTCGTAGTTGTCGATTACCAAGATCATGCCAAACCCTCCGAGGCCAGCTTCAGGGCGGCCAGGCCCTGCGCGGCCTTGTGGCAGATTTCCTCGTATTCCATCTGGGGGTCGCTGTCGGCCACTATGCCCGCCCCGGCTTGCAGGGTGAAACGCCCCTGGTCGAACTGGATCATGCGGATGGCGATGCAGGTGTCCATGTATTGCCCCGGCCCAAAGCAACCCACCGCCCCGCCGTAGGGGCCCCGGGCCACTCCCTCCAGCTCGTTGATGATCTCCATGGCCCTGACCTTGGGCGCGCCGGAAAGGGTGCCCGCCGGGAAGCAGGCCTTGAAAGCGTCCCACACCGAAACCTCGGGGGCCACCTGGCCGTTCACCTGGGAGACGATGTGCATCACGTGGCTGTAGCGCTCCACGGTCATGTAGGGCGAAACCTGCACCGTGCCGTAGCGGCTCACCCGGCCGGCGTCGTTGCGGGCCAAGTCCACCAGCATGATGTGCTCGGCCCGCTCCTTGGCCGAATCCATCATCTCCCGCTCCAGGGCCAGGTCTTCTTCCGGGTCGGCCGAGCGGCCCTTGGTGCCGGCGATGGGCCTCAGGTACACCATGCCGTCCTTGACCTTCACCAGGGTCTCGGGCGAGGAGCCGGCCAGGGAAAATCCCGGGAAGCGCAGGAAAAACATGTAGGGCGAGGGGCTCTTGACCCGCAGCCAACGGTACACCGCCAGGGGATCGATGTCGGTGGAGCCGGTGAAGCGGGCCGATGGCACCACCTGAAAGATGTCGCCGGCCATGATGTATTCCTTGGCCCGCTCCACCGCCGCCAGGAAAGGCTCCCGGGGAGGAGGCACCACCTCGAAGGTGCCCGGAGGCGACACCAGGCGCACGGGGCGGTGCAGCCGATCCACCATCTCGGCCAGCTTGGCCCGGCCCCCCTCCTCCCCCTGGGCCAGGGCCACCAGGGTCAGCCTGCGGTGCAGATGGTCGAACACCACGAAGCAAGCCGGGAAGCAAAGCCAAGCCACGGGCAGGTGATGAACCGGGCCCGGAGGCAGGCGCTCCATGAGCCGCACCGCCTCGTAGCCCACGTAGCCCATCAAGGAGCCCACAAAGGGCAGCGGGGGCAGCTCCTGGACGGTCAAGGATTCGCCAACCTCCTGGGCGGCGTCGAAAAACTCGTTCTCCGGGCGCTGTTGCTCCCGGCCGTCGTGCTCCACCAGGGTCTGGCCGTGCTCCAGGCGCAGGGAGCTTATGGGCTCCCAGGCCACGATGGAGTAGCGGCCCACGCTGTCCACTCCCTCCCCGCTCTCGAACAAGAAGGAGGTTCCCTCCCCTTGGCACAGCTTCACATAGGCTGATACCGGGGTGTAGGCGTCGGCCAAAAGCTCCTTGGTGTAGGCTTGCAAGCTTCCCATTATTATCCTTCGCGGCAAAAGAAAAACCCACCGTCACTTTGACGGTGGGCTCGCTGTCTGGCTTGGGAGTTTAAAGGCCTAGGTTGGCTTCTCCCCGGCGGAGCGCACCGTCATGGGTGAACGCCACCAATAAAGCCAGCCACCAAACACCGGTGCGAAAGCGCCTTTCGCCATTTGGCGGGCGCTCATGTCGGCCGGGTTGGTTAGGACTTTTTGCATTTCGTATACAACTCCCTTGATGGTGTCAGTATCGCCCCTGACCGTTTTTTGTCAAGGGCAAAAAACGGTGGGCCCAACCATAATTTTCCACCTAAGGCCGGAAGCCAACGAACGGTGCATTAGTATCTATGCTATTTTTATGGAAAAACAATTAAATGAGGTTTGGAAGCAAAACCGGCACAGCCAGCCGCCGGCAGACAAGGCGGCCCAAGGCCTGGGCTCCCAAACAAGTTTCACCGGGAGCAGTCGAGGTGGGTGAAAGCAACCTGTTGCTCGACGCGCTTTGCCCCCAGCGGCGCGCTGGGGCGAGCGAGGGACGCAGGCGTAGCTGACGGGCTACGTCGAGGACCGAGCGCAGCCGGACGCACAACCTCTATGGCGATATCAGGCCTATCGCCCGGCCGCGTCGGCGGTGTTGGAATAGCCCCTTTTTTCCCAGTAGCCCTTTTGGGGCTCGGCGGTGAGTTCCAGGCGCACGAGCCACTTGGCCCATTTGTAGCCCAGCTTGCCCGGCGCCACCAACTGGAAGGGCCACCCGCGAGCGGCGTCCAAGGGCAAGCCATTGATTTTATACCCCAACATCACCTTGTCCCCCAGCAGGCGCTTTAGGGGCAGGCCGGTGGAGTAGCCTTCGGCGCTGTGGAACATGACCCAGGTGGCCTGGGCCTTGGGCCCCGCCAGAGCCAACAACTCGCGCAGGCGCACCCCCTGGTAGAGCAGGGTCTCGGTCCAGCCCTCCACGCAGGGCATCTTGACCACCTCCCGGATCGAAGGCAAGGCCAACACCTGCTGGTAGCTCAGGCTGAGGGGCTTTTCCACCAAGCCGTCCACCTTGAGGCGGTAGGAGGCGCTCTCCACCTTTTGAGGGCCGCGGATGGAGTTGTCGTAGTCCCGGTGGTAAGGGCTGAGTTTCACGCCCTCAAAGGTCTTGATCTCGGTTTGGGCCGCCGCCGGAAGGCTGAAACACAGAACCGCCAACAGGGCCAGCCACGCCGTAGCGGGCATAACACCACCTCACCCTTTGGAAATCTATTGCCTATTAGAATACTAAGACTGGCCCGAAAGCGGGTCAAGGACGGGAGGGCTATTCCTCGCTGTCGGCGAACTCGGCTTCATCGGCCGCCTTGCGCTCGGCCTTTTTCTTTTCCGTGGCCACGACCATCCAGAGGGAAATCTCATAGAGGATGATCAAGGGCACGGCCATCATGACCTGGGTCACCACGTCGGGCGGGGTCAACATGGCCCCGGCCACGAACATGATCAGGATGGCGTACTTGCGGTTCTTCTTGAGCCCCTTGGAGCTGACCACCCCGATGCGGCCCAAAAACACCAGCACCAGGGGCATCTCGAAGATTATCCCAAAGGCGAAGAGCAAGGTGGCGCTGAAGCTCAAATAGGACTTCAAACTGAGCATGGGCACAATGTCGTCGGTGGCGAAGCTCATGAAAAACTGGAAGGCGTAGGGGAAAACCATCACGTAGCAGAACACCGCGCCCGCGATGAACAACACCGAGGAGACCAGCACGAAGGGCCAAACCGCCTTGCGCTCGTGGTCGTAAAGCCCCGGGGCTATGAAACGCCAGAACTGGTAGAAGATGATCGGCGAGGCCGCCACGATGGCCGCCAGCAGGGCGATCTTCAAGTAGGTGAAAAAGGCTTCGGCCGGGGCGGTGTAGATCAGCTTGGCTTCCGGGGGCATCACCGCCTTGAGGGGCTGAGCCAGGCCCTGGTACAGCTCTTCCTTGAACAGGTAGGTGACCAAAAAGCAGACCCCCACCGCGATGGCCGAGCGCACCAGGCGCGAGCGCAACTCCTCCAGATGGGACAGGAAGGGCATGCGCGATTCTTCATCCTCCCCGGGATGCTCCTGGCGATCTTCTTCCGGCTCCGGCAGCGCGGCTTTTGGGGTCTTTTCCTGTTCGGACATCTAGGATTCTTTGCGGCTTTGGTCGGTGCTGGCCGGGGGGGCGGGTTTGGCTTTTTCGGCCGGCGCCGTTTCGCTGTGCGCCGGCTCGGCCTCGGGCTGGGCCACTTCCACGGTGGCCTGCTCCTGGGGCTTGTCGCTCTGCTGCTTGATCTCCTGCATCAGGGCTTCTCGGCCCGAAAGGTCCAGGGTGGGCTCCTTGGCCTCCACCAGAGGATTGACTTCATCCAGCAGCTTGCGGGGGTTCACCTCGTCCAGGGTGTCGCGGAAGGATTTGTTCAGCCCTTTGAGGTCTTGGTAGGTTTCGTTGTCGGCGAACTCATCCTTGATCTCGTCGGCAGCCTTGCGGAATTGGCTGAGGCCCTTGCCCAGGCCCTTGGCCATATCCGGCAGCTTTTTGGGGCCCACCACGATCAGCGCGACCACCAAAATTATTAAAAGCTCGGGCATGCCGATGCCGAACATGCAACCCTCCTATAATTCTGCCGAAGTCTACTTTGGGGGCTGTTCAGTGTCAAGGGCGGCCAAAAAGGAGGCCAGGCCCTGGGCCGTGGCCTCGTCCAGCCCTCCCCGCTCCCTCAGCTCTTGCGCGCCAGCCTTCTTAACCGCCGCCAGGGAGCCGAAGGCCTTGAGCAGGCGTGCGCGTTTCTTGGGGCCTATGCCCGGCGCTTCCTCCAGTATAGAACGGGTCAGGGCCTTCTTACGCAGTAAACGGTGGTAGCTCACCGCGAAACGGTGGGCCTCGTCCCTTAAACGCATGATCAGCAGCAAAGCCGGGTCGCCGGGCCCCAGTTTCACCGGATTTTTGCGCTGGGGCAGATAGATGCGGTCCGGCTCGCCGGGGGCCCGCCCCTTGGCGATGGAGGCCAGGGCCGGGGCGTGCTCCGGAGCGGCCTGGGCCAGGGCCCGCACGGCCATGGCCAATTGCCCCTTGCCGCCGTCCACGATCAGCAAATCCGGCGGCGGGTCGTCTCCACTCAGGCGGCGGGCCAAGACATGGGCCAGGGCCGCGTAGTCGTCGCCCCCGCCCTCGCCGCCCAACACCTTGTAGCGGCGGTAGGCGTTTTTGTCCGCGCCCCCCTCGCGCATGGCCGAAAGCCCGGCCACGGTGAGGCTGCCCCCCAGGTGGGAGATGTCCAGGCACTCCATGGTCTGGGGCGGCTCGGCCAGGCCCAACTTTTTGGCCAGGCGATCCAGGGCCGCCCCGGGGCCGGGGCCCTCGTGGCGGGGCTGGGCCGCGTTGAGTTGGGCCATTTCCATGAGCTTGCGCTTCTCGCCCCGTTGGGGCAGGCGCAGCTCCACCTTGCGCCCGGCCTTCTCGCCCAGCACCTCGGCCACCAGGGAGGGGTCTTGGGGCATCTGGGAGACCAACACCAAGGGCGGTGGCTGGTGATGCTCGTACAGGGCCAAGAGAGCCTGGGCCATGGTTTCGCCCGGCTCCTGGGCCGCCCGGCTCAGATCATGCACCCGGCCACCCACCACCTGGCCGCCGCGCACCCGAACCTGGGCCAGGCGCATGCCGTCTTCGGCCTGGTGCAGGGCCACCGCGTCGATGTCCTCCTCCTGGGGGGCCGAAACCCGCTGGCGCTCCAAGGTGCGGGTCAGGGCCTGCCAGCGGTCGCGCAGCAGGGCCGCCTCCTCGAAGCGCTCCTCTGCGGCCGCCCGCTCCATCTCCCCTTGCAGCCGCCGGGCCAGATCCTCGCCCTGGCCCGCGAAAAAGGCCTGCATCTGCTTGACCAGCAGGGCGTAGTCCTGGGGGCTTATCTTGCCCGCGCAGGGGGCTGGGCAGCGGCCGGTCTCATAGTCCAGGCAGGGCCGGGCCCGGTTGCGCAGGGTGTGGTCCGAGCAGCGGCGCAGGGGAAAGATGCGCTGGAGCAGGTACATGGTCTGCCGCGCCGCTCCCGCGCTGCCAAAGGGCCCGTAATATTGCGCCCCGTCGTTGAGCTTTGGCCGCCGCACCAGGGACAAACGGGGGAAGTCGTGCTCCAGGCTCAGGCGAAAATATGGGTAGGACTTGTCGTCGCGCAGGTCGGCGTTGTAGCGGGGCCGGTGCTTTTTGATCAGGGTGTTTTCCAGCAGAAGGGCTTCCTTCTCGCTGGCGGTTATCACGAACTCCACCGAGGCCACCTGCCCCACCATGGCGGCCACCTTGTTGGCGTACCAGGTGGGGCCGGAGACAGGGCGGGTGTAGGAGGTCAGGCGGTTCTTGAGGTGCTTGGCCTTGCCCACATAGATGATGCGGCCCCTGGCGTCTTTCATGAGATACACGCCTGGGTTCAGGGGCACGTGGGCCAGGGCCTGTTTTATGACCTCGGCGCCACGGGGCTTGTCTGTGGTTTGAGTCGTGGACAAAGTTACTCTATCAAAATGTGGTTTGTTGGGTTTCGCTACGCTCTACCCAACCTACATTATGGCTCGGAAACCAATTCCCTCTACTTACCCACCTTACTTCCCCGCACCGCCTTGCCGTCCACGAACTCCAGCAGCAGGGCGTTGATCTTATCCGGCTTCTCCAGCATGAGGAAGTGCCCCACCCCGCTGACGGTGTGGTAGCTCAGGTTGGGAAACAGGATGCGCAACTGTTTATCGTAACCCGGCAGCGCATGCGGGCCCTGGGCGCAGATAGCCAACGCGGGCACCTTGGACGGTTGCATATCCCAGTTCTCGGGTCTGACGAACTCGGCCATGGAGCTACGGCCCACATGCCAGGGTGTAGCCAGGGCTTGGGCCTTCACCCACTCCCGCAGGGCCTGCGGTGTGGTCGCGGCCTGTGCGGCGTCAAAAAACGGCCCCACCTTCTGCTGTCCGTCCGGACCCTGAAATTGGGCCGCAAAGCCGGCCGCTTGCGCGAGCCACTTTTCCCGGCCAGCCTGGTCCTGAGGGGGACGTGCTAAGGCCCCGTCCATGGACACCAGGGCCCGCACCCGCGTGGGATGCTCCAGGGCCACCCGCCGGGCCACCGCCGCGCCCATGCTGTGGCCCATGAGCACCGCATCCTTCACCTTGGCCTGGTCCATCACCGCCAGCACCGACCGGGCCAAAAGCTCCTGGGTGTAGGCCACCTGGGGCGCGTCGCTCTTGCCGTGGCCAATCATATCCAGGGCGATGACCCGGTGGTTTTTGGACAGGGCGGGTATTTGCTCCCGCCAAAAGTTCTGGTTACATGTCCAGCCGTGAATAAGAACCAGGGTGGGCTCGCCTTGCCCCTGGCTGGTGTAATAGACCTTGTGCCCGTCAAGCTTGGCGTAGGCCTCCTGCCCTGCTTGGGCCATGGCGGGCAATAAAAGCATCAG
>JAHJPG010000095.1 GCA_018819925.1 Pseudomonadota bacterium | reverse complement strand
CGGCCATGTCCTTCACCACCTGGCGCATGGCCTCCAACTGCAGCTCGGCCAGATAGTTCGCCGAGCCCTCGGGGAATGCCCCGTCCTCCCCGCGCTGCCCGGCGGGCAGGCCGGTGAACAGCTCCAGGGCCTGATCCATGGTGTCCACCGCGTACACCGCGAACTGACCCTGCTTCACCGCCTCCACCACTTCCGGGTGCATCATGAGGTTCTTGAGGTTGGCCGTGGGGATCACCACCCCCTGCTTGCCGGTGAGGCCCCGCTTCTGGCACAGGCGGAAGAAGCCCTCGATCTTCAAATTGACCCCGCCGATTGCCTGGGCGCGGCCGTGCTGATCCATGCTGCCGGTGATTGCCAAATCCTGGCGCAAGGGCAACTCGGCCAACTCGGAGATGAGGGTGATGACCTCGGCCAAAGAGGCCGAGTCGCCGTCCACGGTGCCGTAGCTCTGCTCGAACACCAGGCTGGCGGTCAGGGCCATGGGGCCCCGGCGGGCGAACCGTTGGCGCAGAAAGCCGCCGATGATCAGCACGCCCTTGTTGTGGAAGGGCCCCGACAGGTCGGCCTCGCGGTCGATGTTGGTGACACCCTCCTTGCCCAGGCCCACGCTGGCCGAGATGCGGCTGGGGCTGCCAAAGGCGTAGTCGCCCAAGTCGTACACCGCCAGGCCGTTTATCTGGCCCTGGACGCTGCCCTCGGTGTCGATGTTGATGAAGCCGCGGGTGGTGGCCTCGCGCAGGTGCTCCTCCATCATGGCGCCTCGCCGCCGGCGTCCGGCTATGGCCGTGGCCACGTCCTCGGCGGTGATGCTGTCGCGCCCCGCCTGGCCGGCGTGGAAGTTGCTCTCCTTGACCAGGTCCTCCAAGTCGGCCAGTCGCAGGGTGAGGCGCTCGCTGTCGCCGGCCATCTCCGCCGCCCGCTCGATGAGCCGGGCCACCGCGCCGCGGTGTAGGGGTCGCAGATCTTGCTTGCGGGCGATCTGGCACAGATGGTTGATGAACTCGGACACCTCCTGCTGGCCCCAGTCCATGTATTCGCTCATCTGGGCCCGCACCTTGAACAGTTTGGGGAACTGCTGGTCATGCACGTAGAGCAAGTGGTAAAGCTGGCTGTCGCCCACCAGAACAACTTTCAGATCCAGGGGTATGGGCTCGGGCCGAAGGGTTCGGGTGATCATGTAGCCCAGTTGCTCCATGACGTCTTCCATCTTCACCTTGCGGTCCCGGAGCGCCCGCTTGAGCCCCTCCCAGGGCAGCCAGTAGCGCAGCAGGTCCATGACCGGCAGCACCAGATAGCCGCCGTTGGCCCGATGCAGGGCCCCGGGCTTGAGCAGGGTGAAGTCGGTGAGTAAGGCCCCGAATTGGGCCTGGCGCTCGATGCGGCCGAAGAGGTTGGGATAGGTGGGGTTGTGCTCCACCACCACCGGCGCGCCCTTGGTGGCCGAGTTGTCCACGAACACGTTCACCTGGTATTCGCGGAAGTCGGGCTCTTCAGTGGGCATGGGGAAGGGCAGCGGCGATTTGTCCTTTTGCTTGAAGCGCTCGTAGTTGGTCACCAGGTCCTGCTGCACCTGCTCCAAATAGTCCAGCACCGGCTGCTGATCGGCGTATTCCTGGTGCAGATCGCCCAGCATTTGGCCTACCGCCTGGAGCACCATCTTCTTGTCCAGCTCGTTCAGGGCCTGGTGCAGCTCTTTTTCCTGGCCGTTGACCGCGCGCAGGGCCTCGGTCACCTTGGCCTGGATCACATCGCTCTTTTTGCGCAGTTCCTCCCGCTCCTCTTCGCTCATCTCTCTCAGGGCGCCATCGGGCAGGGGCTCTCCATCCTCCCCGGCCGGGGCCACCATGATTCCCGTGGGCTCGAACTTGAGCACGTAGCCCTGCTCCCTGGCCTGGGCGTCTAGGGTGGCGAATATGTCGCTGCGGGCCCGCTTGAACTCGGAGGTCAGATTGTCCTTGCGCCGCGAGTAGTTCTCGCCCTCGAAAATTTCGGGGATCGCGGCCTTCATGTTGTCCAGCAGCTTGTTCATCTGCTTGGCCAGGCGGCGGCCTGCGCCCGGAGGCAGGCTCAGGGCCTTGGGCTCGTCGGGCTCCTGGAAATTATGCACGTAGACCCAATCCGGGGGCGGGTCCTGCCCGGCGGCCAGCTTGTTGAGAAAGGTAGTTACCAGGTGGGTCTTGCCGGTGCGCTGGGGGCCGGCCACGTAGACGTGGAAATCCATGTCTTGCATGGCCAGGCCGAAACTGAGCGCCTCCTTGGCCCGGGTCTGACCCAGCACCGATTCCAAACAGTCGGAGGCTTTATCGCTGGTGTCAAAGGGGACCATGGCGGGGTCGAAAACCCGCCGCAGTTGGGAAACTTCCAGAGGTTTCAAATTGGATGAAGGCATGGCGCACTCCCGCCCGAAGTTCAGCAGTAAGACGAGTTTTTAGTTGGGCAATAGGATAGCACATGCCGGTGGGAAGGCGGAGGCGCTTAAAGAGCGGGGGTCAGCAGGAACCGCTGGCGCGGCACCACCAGGCGCTGTTGGCCATGTCCCGCAAGCGCACCAATAGATCGCTGAGGTCGGAGGACTTTTCCAGGATTGAAAGACCGTCAATGGAGGGCGAACGGCGGGAGCGGCGTCCCAGCAGCACCACCCCACCCTCATGCACCTGGCGCAGGTATTTCATCCAGTGCTCCAACTGGCCACCCACCAGGTCCAAGTTGGTGACCAGCACATGGGCCGGAGCGCCTTTGAGGCTGCGCAAAGCCCTTCTCAGGTCGGAGATCACCACCACCCCAAATCCGGCCTCTTCCAACTCTTCGCGGTACAGTTGGGCCAAGCTGGGGTCACTCTCCACGACCATGATACGCAGCATGGTTTCACCTCGCCTAGGCGGGCTTTTTTTAAAAAGGGCGGTGCGTCCGAGTCTACTTTATCTAAACTTAATATATGCAAAAAAAGGACCAGTGCCCGGGGTAGCCTTATCAAGGGGTTAGGACAAACCTCCGGCCAAAATATGTCCGATATTCGGCATGGTGTGTCGCCTTCTGGCGGGGCACCCAATTTTTGATCGCAAATCCCAGCCAAATTGATCAGTGTTTCATTTTAGACATATGTTCTATTTTAGACATATCCCATGGGAGCCAGAACACCCTTACCCGTTGCTGCTTTCTTGGATCAACCATCGGCCTCATTGGGGAATATATAACCTATTTTCAATAAGTTATTACAGTATATTCCCGATTGATCCTCCTGTTGGCTAATACGTGGCACTCTTTTTGCTTAAATGAGAAGCAATCGCAAAAACTGTAAGGGCAACCAAGGGGGACTTTAACATGAGGCGCGCTAGACGATCCCGCAAAGAACAGTTTATCCCCAACATAGACACAGAGGATTGGTTGGCCAAAAATCCCGATGCGATGATCCAATGCCCCAACCAACCAGGTAGCTTGAAGCTTACTCGCGAATCATGCGCAAGGCGCTATATGGCTTCCAACGATCCTCGTTGGTCCAACATCGGTGCCGAGCCTTTTCACATTTTTGTATTCAAGATGAACTTGATTACCTGCCGCAAGTGCGACATCGGCGCCGGATTTGCCAAAGGACTTAAGCTCAGGGCAGCCTAGAACCCGTTTTCCTTTTCCCCTCCTCGTCGGAGGCGGACGGTACACCCCCCCGGCCGCCTAGGCCCGCGCACAACGCGCGGGCCTTTTTTTACCCTTAACGCGGGTTGCCAGCCGAGGCCGTGGCCCTTAAAATGTCTTGGTTTGAGTCCGAACAACAACCCGGGAGCGGCGCATGGCCAAATCTATCACCCAGAAGATAATTGAAGCGCATCTTAGCGAGGGGTCTTTTGCGCCCGGCCGTGAAATTTCCCTGAAAATCGACCAGACCCTTACCCAGGACGCCACCGGCACCCTGGCCGCCCTGGAGTTCGAGGCCTTGGGTCTGGAGCGGGTGCGCACCGAGGTCAGCGTCTCCTACGTGGACCACAACATATTGCAGACCGATTTCAAGAACCCCGACGACCACCGCTTTTTGCGCAGCTTCGCGGCCCGTTACGGCCTGTGGTTCTCCCCGCCGGGCAACGGCATCTGCCACCAGCTGCACGCGCTGTGCTTCGGCCGCCCCGGAGCCACTCTTCTGGGTTCGGACTCTCACACCCCCCACGGAGGCGGCCTGGGCATGCTGGCCATGGGGGCCGGCGGCCTGGACGTGGCCGCGGCCATGGCCGGGGTTCCCTTTTCCCTGCCCTGCCCCCGGGTGTTGGGGGTGCGCCTCACGGGCCAACTCTCCCCCTGGGTGGGGGCCAAGGATGTGATCCTGGAGCTTCTGCGCCGCCTGACGGTCAAGGGCGGGGTGGGCCTGGTGTTGGAGTATTTCGGGCCGGGAGTGGAGAGCCTCAACGTTTACCAGCGCACGGCCATCACCAACATGGGGGCCGAGCTGGGGGCCACCGGCAGCATCTTCCCCAGCGATGGTCAGACCAAGGCCTTCTTGGCCGAGCAGGGCCGCGAGGAGGTTTGGCAGCCCCTGGCCGCCGATCCGGGCTGCGCCTACGACCAGGTGGAGGAGATCGACCTGGCCGCCCTGGAGCCATTGGTAGCCTGCCCCTCCAGCCCCGACGCGGTGCGCCCGGCGGCCGAGTTGGCCGATGTGCCGGTGGAACAGGTTATTTTGGGCTCCTGCGGCGGAGGCAGCTATTGGGACCTGATGATCCTGGCGGCCGCCATGAAGGGCAAGCGCCCCGCCCCGGGAGTGAGCCTGGCGGTGAACCCCGGCTCGCGTCAGGCCCTGGCCCAGATCGCGGCCAACGGCGCGCTGGGCGATCTATTGGAGTCCGGCGTGCGCCTGCACCAGGCGGGCTGCCTGGGCTGCATCGGCATGAGCCAGGCCCCGGCCACCGGCGTGGCCAGCGTGCGCACCTTCCCCCGCAATTTCCCCGGCCGCTCGGGCACCAAGGACGACCAGGTGTACCTGTGCGGCCCCCAGGTGGCGGCGGCCACCGCCCTGGCCGGTCACATCGCCGACCCCCGGGATTTGGGGCCGGCCCCGGTGGTGCCCCCCGCCCCGGCGGTGCGGCCCAACGCCATGGTTCCCCCTCCGGCTGATGGTTCGGGCGTGGCGGTGCTGCGTGGACCCAACATCGCCCCCTTCCCCGAATTGGGCGAGTTGCCCGACGACCTGACCTGCACCGTGACCCTCAAGGTGGGCGACAATATCACCACCGACCACATCATGCCCGCCGGCAGCCAGATTTTGCCCCTGCGCTCCAACGTGCCGGCCATCAGCCGCTTCGTGTTCGCGGCGGTGGATGAAAACTTCGCGGATCGCACCCAGGCCGTGGGCTCGGCGGTGGTGGTGGGCGGCGAGAACTACGGCCAAGGCTCCAGCCGGGAGCACGCCGCCCTGGCCCCCCGCTATCTGGGGGTGCGGGTCAAAATCGTCAAGGGCTTCGCCCGCATTCACCGGGCCAACCTCATCAATTTCGGAGTGGTGCCCCTGGTGCTGGCCGATCCGGCCGACTACGGCCGCCTGGCCCAAGGCCAACTCATCGAGCTCCCCGGCCTGAAAAAGGCCATCTTGGAAGGAGCCCAGGATTATGAGGCCCGCCTGGAAGGCGACCCCCTACCCCTGCTCATCCAGGCCAGCCAGCGGGAGCGGGAGATACTGGCCGCCGGCGGCAGGCTCAACTACATCAAGGCCCAACTCTAGACCTTGCCGGCGCACCCCGCCGCCGGCGAGGCCGGACAAAGGGTTGCGCGAAGGATAATGGGTTTGCGGTGTTTGGGGGCCGCGGCTAGGTAATGGCCGCGGCCCCTGTATCTTTGGTGCGGCGCATCAGCGGCTCCACGGGCATTGCCGTGCGCCTGGCCTCGGCGCGCGCCTCCTCCGGCCTGCTACAATAAATGGCGAGGTCCCCAAGCGCCCCAGCCACCGGAGGCGGCCCATGGTTTCCAATAGGCCCGAAACCCAGGTGATTCTGATAATCGCCGACATCAGCGGCTTCACCCGGCTGGTTGCGGCCAGCAAGATGACCCTGCTGCACAGCCAATACATCGTCACCGAGCTTTTGGAGGCGGTCATCGCCCAGGTGGATATCCCCATGCAGGTCATGGAGGTGGAGGGCGACGCGGTGTTCCTATGCACTCCCAAACAACCGCCGGACATGAGCTGGGACGAACTTAGGCAAATCATAGGCGCCAAACTGCTGGCCTTCATGGAGGCCTTCAGCGCCAAGCTGGCCCAACTCATCGAATCAAACACTTGCCACTGTCAAGCCTGCGACCACATGGCCAGGCTCAAGCTAAAGATCATCGTTCACAGCGGGGAGGTTACCTTTCGCTCGGTGGCCGGCTTCAAGGGGGTGCATGGCCCGGACGTGATCATCGCGCACCGCCTGCTAAAGAACTCGGTGGACGCGGACGAATACATCTTGTTCAGCGAAGCGGCCTGGCAGGACCTGGCCTTGCCTGCGGAGGTGGAGGCCGTCCGTACGGTGGAGCGCTACGACGATATCGGCGATGTACCGTGCAGAACGTGGATAGATCCCCTGGGAGCGAACCACCTGGGGCAGTTGGTGAGCAGCCATCCGCCCGCATCGGGCTGGGCCAAATTCGCGGGCGGCATGGCCAAGATGGCCGCCACCATGACCATGGCCATGGGCCTGAAAAAACGCCGCCCCTTCCGCCATCTGCCGGAATCTCCCCAGGGGTGAGCCGGAGCGCAAAGCCCCTTGCCAGAAGCCGCCCTTGGTATTAAAATTGATTTCCAGCTCGGCCCGCGCCGGGATTTTTGCGCGCCAAACAGTGACCACGTGGTCACTCGAGACCCACGGCTTGGCCGTATTATTTTTGCACCGCCAGTGACCAGGTGGTCATTGGCTCCTAACTTCGCGGGAAAAAGCATCATGCCCCCTACTCTGAGCAGCGCCCTGGCCAGCCCGGAGACCGCGCCCCCTCCGGGGCTACCCCCCCTGGACATAGACCCCCGTCTGGTGGGCGACCCGGCTCTCAAGTCCGTGGCCGCCAAATTGGCCCAAGGCCGGCGGCTGGATGAAGGCGACGGCCTGGCTTTGATGAAAAGCCGGGACCTCCTGGGCCTGGGAGCCCTGGCCCATGCCGCCCGCCTGGCCAAAAACGGCCTGGCCACCTATTACGTTATAAATCGCCAGATAAATTACTCCAACATCTGCGGCAACCGCTGCACCTTCTGCGCTTTTTGGCGGGAGCCCGGCGGCGACGGGGCCTACCTGCTCTCGCCGGAGCAGGCCGCCCAAATGGCCGCCGAGCACCCCCAACTGAACCTGTCAGAGTTGCACATCGTAGGCTCCTGTCACCCGGATTTGGGCCTGGACTACTACTGCGAACTTCTGGCCGCCCTGGGCGCGGCACGTCCTCAGGCCACCCTAAAGGCCTTCACCCCGGTGGAGATCGACCACTTCGCCCGCCAAGAGGGCATCTCCACCAGCGAGGTGTTTCAGCGGCTCATGGCCGCCGGGCTGGGGGCCATGCCCGGGGGCGGGGCCGAGGTGTTCTCTCCCCGGGTGCGGCGCGAGCTGTGCCCCTCCAAGACCAGCGGGGAGCGCTGGCTGGCCATCAGCGGCCAGGCCCACGCCCTGGGACTGCCCACCAACGCCACCATGCTCTATGGGCACATCGAAACCCCGGCCGAGCGGGTGGAGCATCTACTGGCCCTGCGCCAGCAGCAAGACCAAAGCGGCGGCTTCAGCGCCTTCATCCCCCTGGCCTTCCACCCGGAAAACACCGGCCTGGGGGAGCTCAACCGCACCACCGGCCTGGACGATCTCAGGGTCGTCGCGGCCAGCCGTTTGCTCCTGGACAACTTTCCCCACATCAAGGCCTACTGGGTGATGCTGGGCCCCAAATTGGCCCAGGTGGCCCTTAACTTCGGGGCCGACGACCTGGACGGAACCATCGTGGAGGAGCGCATCACCCACACCGCCGGGGCCACCACGGCCAAGGGCATGACCGAGGATGAGCTGAGGCACCTCATCACCTCGGCGGGCTTCGTCCCGGTGCGGCGCGACAGCTTTTACCGGAGCGTGGAGCAAAGCTGATGGCCCTGGCCCAAGAGGCAAAACAGCCATTGCCACAGGCCATGAAGGCAGCCGAGTCGGGAAAACGCCTGAGCCTGCGGCAGGCCCAGACTCTCTTGGAAAAAGCCGAGTTGCTGGACCTGGGCCGCCTGGCCCACGCCGCCCGTATGCGCCACAACCCCGAGCCGGTGGTCACCTTTGCGGTGGACCGCAACATCAACACCACCAACGAGTGCCTCTCGGGGTGCCGCTTTTGCGCCTTTTTCCGGCCGCCAGGCCACGCCGAGGGATATGTCCTCAGCCCGGAGGAGTTGGGCCGCAAGATAGACGAAACCCTGGCCCTGGGCGGCACCCACATCCTCATCCAGGGCGGCCTGCATCCCCAGATCGGGGTGGAGACCACCTGCGAAAGCTTCCGTTTCATCAAACAACACCACCCCATCCACATCCACGGCCTTAGCCCGCCCGAGGTGGTGCATATGGCCCAGGTGGACGGCCTGAGCATCCCCGAGGCCATCGAGCGCCTCCGCGCGGCGGGCCTGGGCTCCATCCCCGGCGGAGGGGCCGAGATATTGGTGGACCGGGTGCGCGAGCTCATCGCCCCGGGCAAATGCGGCGCGGACCAGTGGCTGGATGTCATGGCCCAGGCCCACCACCAGGGGCTCATGACCACGGCCACCATGATGTTCGGCAGCCTGGAAACCGTGGCCGAGCGCATCGAGCACCTGCGCCGCCTGCGGGACCTGCAAGACGAAAGCCTGGCCCTAGGCCGGGGTTCCTTCACCGCCTTCATCCCCTGGACCTTTCAGCCGGCCAACACCGCCCTGAGCCATTTGCCCCCGGCCACGGCAGTGGATTATCTGCGCATGCTGGCGGTGAGCCGCCTGTTCCTGGACAACTTTCCCCACGTGCAGGCCTCCTGGGTCACCCAGGGGGCGGGTATCGCCCAGACCGCCCTGGCCTTCGGGGCCGACGACCTGGGCTCCACCATGATCGAGGAAAACGTGGTGGCCGCCGCCGGGGTCAGCTTCCGCCTGCCCCGGGAGGAGCTGGTGCGCCTGGCCCAGGACCTGGGATTCGCCGCCCGCCAGCGGGATGTCTTCTACAAACCCGTCTAGGCCTCTCCCCGCCGCTGGAAAATGGTATAAAGGCCTTCATGACTACTTCCAAAGCCATGGCATACACCTCCCGTTGGGTCTGGTGCGAACCGGGCGACCTGCGCCAAGGCGCGGCGGTGGTGCTCCAGGATGGCTGGATCATTGCCGTCGAGGGCCGCCCTCCCCGGGGGGTGAAGGTCCAAGACCTGGGCGAGGGGCTGCTGCTGCCCGGCCTTATCAATGCCCACACCCATCTGGAGCTGTCCGGCCTGGCCGGTCTGGTGCCGCCCCAGGGCGACTTCGTGGGCTGGCTGGAGAGCATGGTTGCCCTGCGGCCTGCCCAGTTGCGGCAAAACGGGGCTCCAGCCACCCAGGCGGCGGTGGAAGCCCTGGCCCGGGAAGGCACGGCCCTGGTGGGCGACGTGACCAACACCGGCAAGGCCGCCCCGGTCTTGGCCCGGGCCGGGGTGAGCGCGGTGAGCTTCTTCGAGGCCCTGGGCGCGGCCAAGGCCGAACCGCCACCGGCGGCGGCCTCTTGGCAAGGCGCGTTGCTCTGTGCGGCGGCGGTGGCGGCCCATGCCCCCTATTCCGTGCCCACCCAACGCCTTACGGCGCTCAAGGCCCGGGCCGGAAACCTGCCCTTTGCCATTCATCTTGCCGAGTCCCGGGCCGAGGTGGAGTTCCTGGCCGGTCAAGGAGCGGAGGGCTGGCGCCTGGAGGAGTTCCTGGCCCAGCGGGGCCTGATGCGGGAAGCCTTGCATTTGGCGGCGGACACACCTCTGGGACAATTGGCCGTGGCCAAGGCCCTGGACCGCCACACCCTGTTGGTTCACGGAGTGCAGCTGACCTCTGACGAGGCCCTCCGGGTGGCGGCCAGCGGGGCCAGCCTGTGCGTCTGCCCCCGCTCCAATTTGGGCCTCACCGGCGGCCTGGCCCCGGTGGAGGTGTTGCTGGCCGCCGGGGTCAACCTGGCCCTGGGCACCGACTCCCTGGCCTCGGCCCCCGACCTGAGCCTGTGGGCGGAGATGGCCGCCCTGATGCAATCCAAGCCTGGCCTGGACCCCGAGGCGGTGCTCACCATGGCCACCCGAGGCGGGGCCCAGGCCCTGGGCCAGGCGGGCAGGTTCGGAGTGCTACGCCCCGGCGCTGCCGGTCCCCTGGCCTTTGTGCCCCTGCCCGATCTGCCGGAGAGTGAGGTCATCGAAGCGGTGGTGCGAGGCGAACACGCCGCAGCGCCGAAAAGCGTGGGGCGGGTGGTTTAAAAAAAGAAGAAAGAGCAGGTAAAAAGTTCTAGGCTTACAACCCGCGCGCCATACACTTGCAGAGAACCAGCGCCGTGCCGTTGCTGGAGGGTTTTCCACCGAGAGCAACTGACCCCGTCGTACCGCACGCCCCTCACGGACCAGAAGAACAAATCCCGCAAGCCCGGCTATTGAGCTTTTCCCTTTTTCCCAACCCACAAAAAACGGGCCCGCCATGGTTGGCGGACCCGTATGCACCTCTTAGCGCCGACTTAGTTTTCTTAGGTGCAGCGGATAGCCCCCCGCCTAACCCCCGGCACAGCCAGACGTGTCTAGGCAAGGCGTCGGGCGAGCGACAGCCGGAGGCGTAGCTTTGGCTACGTCGAGGTTGGAGCGAAGCCCGCAACGCAGCATAGCCGTGCCTGGCGAAGCCGCCCTTTTAATGCAAAATTTTGCCTATTCTGTCCCAGCGCACCCCGAAGCCGTGGTCGGTCCAGGACCAATAGATGATGAAGGCCTTGCCCAGGATGTCTTCCCGGGGCACGAAGCCGCCGCGCCCGCCGAACCAGAAGCGCGAGTCATAGGACTGGTCGCGGTTGTCGCCCATGACGAAGTATTGGTCCTCGGGCACCTTCACCGGGCCGAAATTGTCCCGGGGCTGCACGCCCGGGGGCAGTACCACCTGGTCGGTGTATTGCCCCCAGCGCTCTTCCAGCTTCTTGCCGTTGACCAAGATCGCCTTGTCCCTGATCTCCACCGTCTCCCCGGGCAGGCCGATGATGCGCTTGATGAAGTCCTTATCCTTGTCTTCGGGGAAACGGAACACCACTATGTCCCCGCGCCTGGGGTCGCCGATGGGGATGACCACCAATTCGCTGAAGGGCAGCTTGATGCCGTAGGAAGACTTGCTCACCAGCAGATGGTCGCCGATGAGCAGTGTGGGCTTCATGGAGCCGGAGGGAATCTTGAAGGCCTGCACCCCCCAGGTGCGGATGATCAGGGCCAGGACCACGGCCCAGATCAGGGCTTCCAAATATTCGCGGATGACCGACTTTTTCTTTTTTTCCGGACGGCGTCGTATGAACACGGATTGCTCCCAGGAGGTCAGCGGGCAAAGCACTAGTCGGCAAGCATAACCCCTGCCCGGGGGTGTGACAAGCCCTTAACCTTTAATCCAAACCCAGCAGGGCCGGTAGGGCCTCGAGGTCGTCCAGATGGGCCCAGGCCTCCAACTGGGGGTTGCCAAAAGCCACCAGGCGAACTCCCGTGGCCTGGCACAGCCCCTCGTCGGTGGTGCTGTCGCCCACGTAGACCACCTGTTCCGGCTGCAAGCCGAAGTGCTCCAGCACCTGATGCATCATGGCCGGATGGGGCTTGGCTTGGCCAGCGCTGTCCGGGTTGGCCACCAGTTCGAAAAGCTCCAGGAGCCCAAAGTGGGCCAGGCTGGAGCGGGCGGTGGCGGTGCGGTTGGTGGCCACGGCGGTGCGCCAGCGGCTCCGCAGACGAACGATGGTTTCCCGCGCGCCGGGAAAGAGCCTGAGCAGCTTGAAAAATGGCGCGGAGTCCATGGTGCGCCAGTAGGCCATGGCTCGCTCGAACTCCTCCCCCTTGCCCACCAGAGCTTCCAGGGAGCCTTGCATGGCCTCGCGGTGGATGATCTCGGCATAGCGCTCGGCCACCGGCTCGCGGCCCAGATGCTCCAGGATGTGGTTGTAAAAGGCGATGTTGGCGGGCAGGGAATCGAAGATGACCCCGTCCAGGTCGAACACCACCGCTTGCAGGTTCGGCGGGGGGCTGGGTAGCTTTTGTGTACTCATGGCTCGCAATATAAGACGGGGCCCGTATGGGCCCCGTCGTAGGTTCGCTTAAGTGCTCCGGGCGCCTTGGCGCTAGTGCTCCGGCTCGTGAATGTGGCCG
>JAHJPG010000094.1 GCA_018819925.1 Pseudomonadota bacterium | reverse complement strand
GACGGCCACGCGGGCGCCGGCTTTTTCGGCCAAGCGGCGCACTGCGTTGATCTCGTTCTTGGTGTCGGTGTAGAAGGCGTTGACGCATACCACGGGGTTGATGCCGGCCTTCTTGACGGTCTTAATATGATGGATCAGGTTGGCGCAGCCTGCCTCGACCCAGCCCACGTTCTCTTTGCCATACTCGGGCGGCATAGGCTTGCCGGGCACCGGAATGGGCGCGCCGCCGTGGCACTTGAGGGCGCGGATGGTGGCCACCACCACGGCGCAGTGAGGTTTCAAGCCGCTGAAACGGCATTTCAGGTTCCAGAACTTCTCAAAGCCGATGTCAGCGCCGAAGCCCGACTCGGTGACATGGTAGTCGCTGAGTTTCAAAGCCACGCGGTCGGCCAGGATGGAGCTTTGGCCGATGGCGATGTTGGCGAAGGGACCGGCGTGCACAAACACCGGCTGGCCTTCCAGGGACTGCAGCAGGTTGGGGTTCAGCGCCTCGGCCATCCAGGCGGTCATGGCGCCGGCCACTTCCAAGTCCTCGGTGGTCACGGGGTTGCCCTTCTTGTCGTAGGCCACCACGATCTTGCCCATGCGCTCGCGCATGTCGGCCAGATCCTTGGCCACGGCCAAAATGGCCATGACCTCGGAGCTCACCGCGATGCCGAACTTGGACTGCATCATGAAGCCGTCGGTGCGGCCGCCCAGGCCCATGATGATGTTACGCAGGCCCTGGCAGCAGAAATCGATGATCCAGCCCATTTCCACGTTGGTGGGATCGATGTCCAGGCGCTCCATGTTACTCAGGCGAATGAGCTGCTCGTCAGTATAGTTGCGCTCGTGCTGCATGCGCGAGTTCAGGGCCACCATTGCCAGGTTGTGGGCGTTCATGATGGCGTTGATGTCGCCGGTGAGGCCCAGGCTGAAGGGGGTCAAGGGGATGCACTGGGCCAAGCCGCCGCCGGCCGCCGAGCCCTTGATGTTCATGGTGGGGCCGCCGGAGGGCTGACGGATGGCCGCGGTCACGTTGACCTTGCGCTGGCCCAGGCCCTCGACCAGACCCATGGAGGAAGTGGACTTGCCCTCTCCCAGGGGGGTGGGGGTGATGGCGGTCACGTCGATGTACTTGCCGTCCGGCCGGTCTTTCAAACGTTCGAGCAGTTTCTTGAAGTCCACCTTGGCCACGTAGTGACCGTGCAGCAGGAGCTCCTCATCGGTGATTCCCAGCTCTTCGGCGATCTCCTTGATGGGCCTCATGTACTCTTCGGCTGCCTCGGCGATTACGTAATCTGGATTTTCTCTGGGATCTGGCAGCTTGGACATAGTTAATTCCTCCTTCACAAATCAAAAGCGCGGCAGTGCTTAAAAGGTCCGGTGAAGCCCCGGTAATTTCCGGCGATGCCCCGGCCCAATGGCAAGACCTTTTGCCTAAAGGTTCTTGTTCGTAACTTTAGCCAGCCTTCCGCCCAAGTTCTTAATAGCCTTAAGCAGACAAAAATGGCTACGCCGGCGAATAGCATGTTCCAGAGCCCAGGTCAAGAGAATTAAGTCACAAACACCTGCGCCGGCCACTAGACCCAAGGGGGGCGAAGTCTCTCAAAGACCGATTTTGCTTTGACTAATGTCCAACGCGATGGTAATGACAACACCATCAGTTTAGAGGCTACATTATAGCTAGTCGTGCTTTTTCATTTAATCACCTGCCACCTTAAGGTATTATCCTGGGGTTTCGCAGGTTTTGTATTACGAAACGCCGAGGAGATTCCATGCATAAAATCCTAGCCAAGAGGGAGTTGGCCCAGGGCACGGTGGTGGAGAATGAAATCGAAGCTCCGCGCATCGCCGCCAAGGCCAAGCCGGGCCAGTTCGTCATCTTGCGGGTGAACGAAACCGGGGAGCGCATTCCCCTGACCATGGCCGACACCGATCCCAAGCGGGGGACCATCACCATCATCTACCAGGTGGTGGGCAAAACCACCGCCCTGCTTAAGAGCCTCAAGGTTATGGACAGCATCATGGACATCGCCGGCCCCTTGGGCACCCCCACCCCCATCGAGAAAAAGGGCGCCATCATCTGTGTGGGCGGCGGCACCGGCGTGGCCGTGCTGCACCCCATCACCCGGGGCTTCCACGAGGCGGGCAACAAGGTCGTAAGCATCATCGGAGCGCGCACCAAGGAGCTGCTCATCTTGGAAGAAAAGATGAAAAAGGCTTCCGACGAGCTTTACGTATGCACCGACGACGGCTCCTACGGCCACCACGGCTTCGTCACCGACGTGCTGCGCGAGCAGCTGATCAAGCTGGGCGGCGAGGTAAAGGAAGCGGTGTGCATCGGGCCGGTGCCCATGATGAAATTCTGCTCCAAGGTAACCCAGGAGTTCGGCGTGCCCACCATGGTCAGCCTCAACGCCATCATGGTCGACGGCACGGGAATGTGCGGCTGCTGCCGCGTGCAGGTGGGCGGAGAAACCAAATTCGCCTGCGTGGACGGCCCGGAGTTCGACGCCCACAAGGTGGACTTCGAGGGCCTGTCCAAGCGCTTGACCGCCTACACGCGCGAGGAAAAACAAGCCATGGACCTTTACCAGCATAAGTGCGCCTGCGGGACCCAGGGTAAATAAGGAGAGCGTGAGCATGGCCGAACAAGCGAAAAAGGAAAAAGCCCCGCGCACCCCGATGCCCGAACAAAAGCCCGAGGTGCGCCGCCGCAACTTTGACGAGGTCCCCCTGGGTTACACCGCCGAGATGGCCCTGGCCGAGGCCGCCCGCTGTTTGCAGTGCAAAAAGCCTTCTTGCCAGCTGGGCTGCCCGGTGAACGTGGACATCCCCCAGTTCATCGCCGAGATCGCCCAGGGCAACTACGCCGGGGCCATCATGAAGCTGTGGGAGAAAAACTCCCTGCCAGCGGTGTGCGGCCGGGTCTGCCCCCAGGAAAGCCAGTGCGAGGGCGTTTGCATCGTCGGCAAGAAGGACAAGCCCGTGGCCATCGGCAACCTGGAGCGCTTCGCCGCCGACTGGGCCCGGTCCGAGAAGGACCTGCCCATGCCTCCCAAGGACCCGGCCACCGGCAAGAAGGTGGCGGTGGTGGGTTCGGGCCCCGGCAGCCTCACCGTGGCCGGTGACCTTATCCGCAAGGGCCACGAGGTCACTGTATTCGAGGCCTTCCACAAGCCCGGCGGCGTGCTGGTCTACGGCATCCCCGAGTTCCGCCTTCCCAAGGATATCGTGGCCTCGGAGGTCAACTTTTTGGAGCGCCTGGGCGTGAAGGTGGAGTGCAACATGGTGGTGGGTTCCACGGTCACCGTGGACGAGTTGTTGACCGAAGAGGGCTTTGACGCCATTTACCTGGGGGTGGGCGCGGGCCTGCCCCGCTTCGTGGGGGTGCCGGGCGAAAACCTCATCGGGGTCTACAGCGCCAACGAGTACCTGACCCGGGCCAACCTGATGAAGGGCTACCTCTTCCCCGAATACGACACTCCCCTGGTGGGCGGCGAGCATGTGTGCGTCTTTGGCGGCGGCAACGTGGCCATGGACAGCCTGCGCACCGCCATGCGCATGGGCTGCGACGACGTGAAATGCGTGTACCGCCGCTCCGAGGAAGAGCTGCCCGCCCGCGCCGAGGAGGTCCACCACGCCAAGGACGAGGGCATCCAGTTCTTCCTGCTGCACACCCCCGTCCGCTTCATCGGCGACGAGGACAACCGCCTCAAGGCGGTGGAGTTGCAAGAGATGAAGCTGGGCGAGCCCGACGACAGCGGCCGCCGCCGTCCCGAGCCCATCCCCGGCTCCACCAAGACCCTGGACTGCGATCTGGCCATCATCGCCATCGGCTCCGGAGCCAACCCCCTGATCACCCGGACCACCCCCGGCCTGGCAGTGAACAAGTGGGGATACATCGAGGCCGACGAGGCGGGCAAGACCAAGAAGCCCGGCGTGTGGGCCGGCGGCGACATCGTCACCGGCGCGGCCACGGTCATCAAGGCCGCCGGCGCGGGCCGCCTGGCCGCCGACAGCATTCACCAGCACCTGACCTGGGGCTGGTAGAGGGCGGAGGCCCAAGACAGGAAAAGCCAAGGTGGGGCGCATCGCTTGCTAGGCGGTGCGCCCCGCCTTATAATGTGAGCGCAGTAAAAAAATGCGTGCGCCGGGGTAGAGATTCCGGCAAAGAAGACAAACCAGAGTAACCACGCCCACGCCGGCCCCAGGCAAAGGGTAAACCAGCCTGCGGCGCCCGGGTCCTGCCGGACGCGCGGCCCAGATAAAACAGCCAGGCAACTCATGCTCGACGTACAAAACCAGCCGGACCACCGCAACATCGCCATCGACAAGGTGGGGGTGAAGAATATTCGTTACCCCATCACCGTGTTGGACCGGGCCAACGGCAGCCAGCAGACCGTGGCCTCCATCAACATGTACGTGAACCTGCCCCACCAATACAAGGGCACCCACATGAGCCGCTTCATCGAGCTACTCAGCGAGTACAGCGGCAGCATCAACATCAGCAACATCACCGACATCCTGGAGGAGATGAAGCTGCGCCTGGACGCGGAGAGCGCCCACATCGAGGTGGAATTCCCCTATTTCATAGAGAAGGCGGCGCCGGTGAGCGGGGCCCAGGGGCTCATGGAGTACGCCGTGGCCTTCAGGGGCAGCCTCAACGGGGAGGGCATGGACCTGGTAGTGGAGATCGGGGTTCCGGTAACCACTCTATGCCCCTGCTCCAAGGAGATAAGCGCCTCCGGGGCCCACAACCAGCGTGGCATGGTGCGCCTGGCGGTCAGATTCAAGCGCTTCATCTGGATCGAGGACCTGATCCAGATGGTGGAGGGCAGCGCCTCCAGCGAGGTCTACTCCCTGCTCAAGCGCGAGGACGAGAAGTTCGTCACCGAGCACGCCTACGAAAATCCCATGTTCGTGGAGGACGTGGTGCGCGAGGTGGCCAGGAACCTTTCCGAAGACCGCAACATCGTGTGGTTCACCGTGGACAGCGAAAACTTCGAATCCATCCACAACCACTCGGCCTACGCCTACATCGAGTGCGACAAGCGGGCCCCCAAGGCCTAGCCCGGATATTTCATGAGGGATGGGCGGCTTGCACAAAAAACCGGTAGCGATGCGATTCTCATGAAAATAGCGTTAGCTTATCCGGGATACCATTTGTACTCCGGCCCGGCACAGCCAGCCGCACGGCAGACAAGGCGTCTGGCAAGCGAGGGCCGCAGGCGTAGCCGGGGCGCTACGTCGAGGACCGAGCGCCGCCAGCAACGCGGTATGCTGGCGGCTGGCGCAACCGGACGCACGGCCTTCATGAAAAATCCGGGCTAACCGTGGACCTGCCGCCAAGCATCGAGGAAAAAGACCTGCGCTGGGAATTTTTCCGGGCCACCGGCCCGGGCGGGCAACACCGCAACAAGACCGAAACCGGCGTTCGCCTTACCCACCTGCCCAGCGGCATAACCGTCAGCGCCACCGAGCGCCGCTCCCAACACCAGAACCGGGAGGTGGCCCTGCGCCGCCTGGCCGCTGCTCTGGCCGAAAAAAACAAGCCACCCCCCAAGAAAAGACGGCCCACCCGGCCCTCCCGGGCGGCCAAGCGCCGCCGTCTGGAAGCCAAAAAGCAGCGGGGGCAGATCAAGGCCCTGCGCAAGATCCCCTCGGGCGACTAGCCCGGATATTTCGTGAATAATTGGACGGCAACGGACAACTAATTAACCTTTATGCGACCCTTTGAAAAACACTTATCCTTGTGGGGCGCGGTTTGCACTTGGACCCGGCACAGCCAGCCGCCGGCAGACAAGGCGGCCCAAGGCTTGGGCTCCCAAAAAAGTTTCACCGGGAGCAGTCAAGGTTGGTGTTGGCAACTCGTTGCTCGACCCAATTTGCCTCCAGCGGCGCGCTGGGGCGAGGGAGGGCCGCAGGCGTAGCAAGCCTATGTCGAGGCCCGAGCGCAGCCAGCAACGCCGTATGCCGGCGGCTGGCGCAGCCGGGGCATAAAAAAGCCCCGCCAATGGGCGGGGCCTGCCTGCGCCGGAGCGCTAATTAAATCTTTTGCTTTAACTTTGCCAGGTTGTCTCGCGCGAAGTCCAGGCCTGGGTCTAGTTCAAGTGCGTGCTCGTACATCTGGCAGGCCTCTTTTATCTGGCCCATCTCGCGCAAGTTGCTGCCGATATTGGCATAATTTATGGCCAGGCCCGGCTCCAGCTCGATGGCGCGGCTGAAGGCTTCGACCGCCTCCTCATGCTCTTTGAGCATGTAGTGGCAGAACCCAAGCAGGTTGAATACTTCGGAGTGCGGCTCGTCAAAGGAAGCCGCCCGGCGCAGGGACTCCTTGGCCTCATCGTAGCGGCCCAAGTCCTTGAGCGCCGCCCCGCGGTGGGTGTGAATTGAAGCCTCGTCGCTGGCCGGGGGATTCAGGGTCAAGGCGGCGTCCAGGGCCTCAAGGGCCTCTGCCGGCCGCTCCAGGGTCAACATGGCCAGGGCCCTGAAAAACTCCAAGTAATAACTTTGGCCAGCTGCATCCAGCATTTGATTTAATATCGCCAAGGATTGCGCCGGGTCCGGCAGTTGGCTGGCCGCCTTGGCCGCGTGGAAAACCACGTCCGTGCCGGTGGTGCGATAGGCGAAGTGGGCCCCGGGCACTACGGTGTACACGCTGGGCACCCCCAGCTGGGGGTGGGTTACGTTAAAGCAATAGGTCGAATATCCCCGCCGCTCCAGGGCGCCCACGCATGCCGTCACCTCGTCGCGAAAGTCCGGAGCGCTGAGGTCGGGCAGGGTCTCCAGCGCCACCACGCCGTCGGCCCGGGTTACGTACTGGGCCTCGGCCAGGCTGGCGAACTTGGGCAGGGCGCTTACTTTGTAGGAGGTGTGGGTGTTGAACTCGCCGGCCAGTTGGGCCACCTCGGTCAGCGCCCTGATAAGGGCCATGGCCGGGCTGGTGGCGGTGCCCGCCGCGTAGACGATCTCGCTGGAGGCGGGGAAGGTGCTGGGATCGTAGCACAATGCCGCCACCGAGGGGATGCCCATGCCGCAGGTGAAGTCCTTGAGGAACACCTCGATGCCCGCCCGCCGGAACTTGGCGATAAGCTCGGCGGCGATGGGGTCGGTCACGCTGCCCGGATCGATGGCCGGGGTTGGCCGCTCTTCCAAAGTCACCACCGCCGACACGTGGCGCTCCACCACCTCGCACAGGCTCTGCAGCACCGCCTCTTCCAGGCAGTTGCCCGCCGCAGGCCCGTTGTACTCGTTGATGGCGTAAAACCAGCTCAGGGGCAAGCGCTCATCCCGCTCCCGGCCCAGGTTGCGGGCCCAGGCCCAGGTCTGGGGCAGCAGGTCATACGCCGCCTTGGCCCGCCCCAGGTCGCCGGCGGGGTGGTACACCGCCTTGGCCGCCTGGGCGAAATCCATGGCCTGGGGGCCTGCTTGCGGCGCGGTGAGCCAGGGAAAGCCGCCTCCCTTGATGAAGCTGAAAAAGGAAAAGCGCTCCGCCAGTTCCATAAGCGCGCTGGCCTCGGCCTGGATGGGGCTGGCCCCCTTGCCCATCTGCTTCTGGGTGCCGGTGACGCCCTTGGCCCCGTCCCCGCAAATACTTATATAAACCGGAATTTCCAGGCGGCCGGTGTCGATGCGCATCACCTTGCGCAAGATGTCCTGGCCCATGGCCACAAAGCGCTCCCGCACCCAGGCCACGGTCTCTTCCGGGGCCCGGGCCTTGTCCTGTTCGCCCTGATAACCCTTGGGGGCGGCTTTAAGTTCCAACTTTGATGTAGTAGCGCTCATGCCTGTCACGCTCCGCCATCCTGCACCAGAAAGCGTATACCCAAAATATTGTATATATCGCGCCCTAAAAGACGGCGCCCGCCGATTGCTCGACGGGGCACCGTGTCTCGCGGATCGCTGGCTACTAAACGCAGCCGGTGGGCTTGGCCAGACCTGCCATCTTGCAGGCGCCCTTGCCGGGGCCGCTGGGGAACAGCTCGTAGATCTGTTTCAGCTTGTAGCCGGTGACCTTGGTCATGATCCGGACCATGGGGGCGATTCCGTTTTTCTTGTAGTAGTCCTGGAGGTAGTGGATAACCTTCCAGTGTTCGTCGGTCAACTCGGAGATGCCCTCTTGTTCCTTCACGTAGAAAGCGAAGTCAGGGGCCCAGGTCTCCGGATCTTGCAGGAAGCCGTCCTCGTCGACTTCAAAATCTTTGCCCTTAAAGCTCACGGTCGGCATCTTGGGTTTCCTCCTTTACGACTTTATGAATCGGCCTGACAGGCCATTTCTTCCTCGGGGGGGGTCTTAAAAGCACAATGAACTGTCTATCAACTTGGCATAGTGCTGTCAAGCACAAACTGCCTTTTTACCACAGCTTCCACCGCGTGGCCGCCCCCGTCCGGGGCCCGGACCCAAGCCCAGGCCCGGTCCTAGCGAAAGCTTTGCACCCTGGCCAAGTTCTCCTTGAGCCGGATGATTTTGTCTTCGCCCTCGGCCACCTTGGCCTTTTCCTTGGCCACCACCTCTTCCGGGGCTTTGGCCAAAAAGCCCTGGTTGGTCAACTTCTTGCGGCTGGGGGTTAACTCTTTGTCAAGCTTGGCCAACTCCTTTTCCAGGCGAGCCTCCTCGGCGCTGAAGTCCACCAAGCCCTCCAAGGGCACAAACACGGAGACTTCGGGCAGGGCCGCGCCGGCCGACTTGGCCGGTTGCTCGCCCTCGGCCGCCCAGGCCAGTTCCTGGGTCTTGGCCAGGCTCTGGATGCGCGCGGCCTGGGCCTCCAGCACCTGGCGCGTCTGGCCGCCCTGGGCCGACAGGATCACCGGCACCACCGTGCCGGGGTTTATGCCCATCTCGCCACGGATGTTGCGCACCGCGCCGATCACCTCCATGACCAGGCCCATGTCATGCTCGGCCTGGGGGTCGATCTCGCCGTCGTGGTCACCGGGCCAGGGAGCGGTCATGATGCTGTCATTGGTCCCGGGCAGGCGCTGCCACAGTTCCTCGGTGACAAAGGGCATGAATGGGTGCAGCACCCTGAGCAGGCGCGAAAACACCTCGGCCAACACCGCCCGGGTGGCTTCCTGGCGCTTGGGGTCGCCCTGGTCATACAGGGACCCCTTGGCCAATTCCAGGTACCAGTCACAGAACTCGTGCCACCCGAACTGGTAGGCCAAGTTGGCCGCCTCGTTGAAGCGGTACTCCTCGATGGCCCGGCCCACTTCCTGGGCCACCCGGCTCACCCGGGAAAGTATCCAGCGGTCCTCCAGGGTCGGCTCCACCGGCAACTCGCCCGGTTCGTCTTCACCCAGGTTCATCATCGTGAAGCGGGCCGCGTTCCATATCTTGTTGACGAAGTTGCGGTATCCGGCGATGCGCTCCTCGCTCATTTTGATGTCGCGGCCCTGGGCGGCGAAGGCGGCCAGAGTAAAACGGAAGGCGTCGGTGCCGAACTGGTCCATGACGATGAGCGGATCGATGACGTTGCCCTTGGACTTGGACATCTTCTGGCCCGAGGCGTCGCGCACCAGGGCGTGGATGTACACGTCGGTGAAGGGCACCTCTCCCATGAACTTGATGCCCATCATCATCATGCGGGCCACCCAGAAAAACAGGATATCGAAGCCGGTGACCAGGCAGGAGGTGGGGTAGAACTTGGCCAGCTCCGGGGTCTGCTCGGGCCAGCCCATGGTGGAGAAAGGCCACAGGGCGCTGCTGAACCAGGTGTCCAGCACGTCGGTTTCCTGAGTGAGATCGCTGGAGCCGCAGGCCGGGCAGGCCTCCGGGGTGGTGTGGCTTACGATGACCTCGCCGCAGGAGCAATACCATGCCGGGATGCGGTGGCCCCACCATATCTGGCGGCTGACGCACCAGTCGCGGATATTGGTCATCCACTCGTAGTAGGTCTTTTCCCACTGGGCGGGCACTATCTTGGTGCGCCCCTCCTGCACCGCCTTTAGGGCCTCCTCGGCCAGGGGCCCCACCTTGACGAACCACTGCTTGGAGAGAATCGGCTCCACCATGGTCTTGCAGCGGTAGCAGTGACCCACCGAGTGCAGGTAGTCCTCCTGCTTTTCCAGCAGGCCCTGCTTCTCCAGGTCGGCCAGCATCACCTTGCGGGCCTCGAAGCGGTCCAAGCCGGCGTAGGGCCCGCCCTCGGCGTTGATGGTGCCGCTATCGTCCATGACACGGATCGAGGCCAGGCCGTGCTTTTGGCCGATCATGAAGTCGTTGGGGTCGTGAGCCGGGGTTATCTTCAGGGCTCCCGTGCCGAAATCGGTGGACACGTAGGGATCGCGGATAATGGGCAGCTCGCGGCCCAACAGGGGCAACAGCACCGTGTCGTCGGGCAGGTCCTGGTAGCGGGGGTCTTCGGGGTTCACCGCCACCGCCGTGTCGCCCAAGAGGGTCTCGGGCCGAGTGGTGGCCACCACCAGATGGCCTTGGCCGTTCTTGAAGGGGTAGCGGATATGATACAATCCGCCCTTAACCTCCTCGTGCTCGCTCTCCAAGTCGCTGAGCGCGGTGTGGCAGCGGGGGCACCAGTTGATGATGTAGTCGCCCCGGTAGATGAGCCCTTCCTGGTACAGGCGCACGAACACCTCGCGCACCGCCGTTGAAAGGCCCTCGTCCATAGTAAAACGCTCGCGGCTCCAGTCGCAGGAGGCCCCCAGGCGCTTGAGCTGGTTGATTATCTTGCCGCCGTACTCGGCCCGCCATTCCCAGACCCGCTCGATGAAGGCCTCCCGGCCCAGGTCGTGGCGGCTCTTGCCCTCGCTGGCCAGCTGACGCTCCACCACGTTCTGGGTGGCTATGCCCGCGTGGTCGGTGCCGGGCATCCACAACACCTCGTAGCCCAGCATGCGCTTGTAGCGGCACATGATGTCCTGCATGGTGTTGTTGAGCGCGTGGCCCATGTGCAGCTGCCCGGTCACGTTGGGGGCGGAATCACGATGGAGTAGGCCGGGCCCTTGCCGGCCGGATCGGCGGTGAACAAGCCCTCCCGCTCCCAATAGGCGTACCAACGCTCTTCCACCTGGGCCGGCTCGTATGATTTGGGTAGGGTCTCTTGGGCCATTGCGGGCTCCTCGCTAGGACAAAAAGAAAAGGCGGGGAGCACCCTCCCTGCCTCGCCACCGGCCCCTGGGGCCGGTGGTCTAATCTACTACTACCCCGTCGTCGCGCTTTTCGGAGGCCTTGCCGGCCATGGTCATGGCCTTTTTCAAAATATCCTTAACCTCCTGGGCCACCAGGGATTTGAGCTGAATTTCCAGCTCTTGGGCCACCAGGGATTTGAGATGGCCTTTCACCTCACTGGCCACCAGGCGGCTCACCAACTTCGGAGCATCTTCTTCCAAGATCTGGCGCACCGCCAGCCGCACCAGTTCGCCAAGCTCCTCGGGCTCTGCCGCAGGAGGGGCCTCGCCGGAATCGGCCGCCTGCTCCGGGGCCGCGCCGGAATCATCCGCCCGCTCCAGGGCCGCGCCCTGGCGGCCCAACTGGGCCAGCAGATCATCCAGCTCCGGGTCGCCGGTGCCCCCGGCCTGGCCCGGGCCTCCACCTTCCTGCCGATCCCGGCCGCCCAACTCCTGCAACAACTCCTGGAACTCGCTCTCCTCCTGGCTGGGGGCCTGCTCCCGGGGTTGAGGCGGCAGGCCCATCTCGGCCA
Organism: Pseudomonadota bacterium; assembly: GCA_018819925.1. GTDB lineage: Bacteria > Desulfobacterota > Desulfarculia > Desulfarculales > Desulfarculaceae > Desulfoferula. The sequence continues at coordinate 52,513 of JAHJPG010000094.1, read as the reverse complement.
TCAACTTATCCAGGTCGTCATCCCGGGCGGGCGGGGGGGTCTGGGTGTTAAGCTCGGCCAAGATGCGGTCCAATTCTCCCAAATCCTTGTCCGGGGCGAACCTGCGCGCAGGCTGGGAGGCCCGTTCCTCAGGCTCGGCCACCTCGGTCAACTCGATGATGGGAGTGCCGGGCGGCGGTGTTTGCGGCTTATCCACCAAAGGCTCCACTTACAGGGGCGACAACTTGCCAGAAAACTAACATATTCACAGGCTCCAAGCAACCGGGGTCATGCGTGGGCCCGGGCGGGGCCGGCGGCCCGGCGGCGCAGACGGCGCAAGAAGGCCAGATTTCGCCGGTCGGCCCAGCGGCTGTCCTTGGGGGTTTCCATTACCCCGCCCGCGTCCCTTAGCCGGGGGTCGCTCATCAAGGCGGCGAAGCACCCGGCCCCCAACAGCCCCCGGCCCAGGTGGGCGTGCCGGTCCCGGCGGCTTCCCGCCGGGAAGTCGGTGTCGTTGAGGTGCCACATCTTCACCCGGTCCAGCCCCAGCACAGCCTCCAGCTGATCCACGAAGTCCCGGGCCGCCTGCTCGCCGTCCAAGGCATAGCCGGCGGCGAAAGCGTGGGCCGTGTCGATCACCGCCCCCACCGGCAGGCCCTCCAGGCGCTCCAGCAACCGAGCCAGTTCCTCCAGGGAGCCACCCAGGTGCCCTCCCCCGCCGGCGGTGTTCTCCAGCCACAGGGCCGCCTTACCGTCCGCCGCCTCCAAGGCCCGGCGAGTCCCCTCGGCCACCCGGTCCAAACCCCACTCCAGATCCCGCTTGCCCCGGCTGCCCGGATGCACCACCACCGCCGCCGCGCCCAGGGCGGCGGCCCGCTTCAGTTGGCTGGCCAGGGCCCGATATGAGCGCCGCCACAGGGCGTAGTCGCCGGAGGCCAGATTGATGAGGTAGGGGGCATGCACCACCACCGGGTCCAGCCCGGCCCGGGCCGTGGCCTGGCGAAAGGCCTCGGCGTCGGCCTTTTTGAGCGGCTTCTGTTTCCAGGTGCGGGGGGTGCCCGCGAATATTTGCAGGCACTCCAAGCCCAGGGCCGTGGCCTGAATGGCGGCCCTCATGGGCCCTCCGGCTACGGACAGGTGGATGCCCAGGCGCAAGCTGGATCAGGCCTTTCTAGCCTGAATGGCCTCCAACATGGCCTCAACCGCCGCCTTGTGCTCGGGCGAGGCCATGGCCGTGCGGAAGCAGCGCATCTCATAGTCCAAGACCTGCTCCAGGCCCACCTCGGCCCCGTGGCGCAACAGGGCCTTGGCCATGCCCACGGCGGGACGGGGCATGGCCGCGATCCGGCCGGCCAACTCCAGGGCCGCTGGCAACAACTCCGCCGGCGGGGTCATGCTGGTAAGCAGACCCATGCCCAGGGCCTCTTGGGCCGGCATCTGGCGGGCGGTGAGCACCAATTCCAGGGCCCGTCCCAGGCCCACGATGGCCGGCAGCAAGAAGGAGGAGCCGAACTCCGGGGTCACTCCCACCTTGACGAAGGCGGCGGAGAAATAGGCCTCTTGGCTGGCCAGGCGCAGGTCGCACATCAGACTCACCGTGAAGCCCCAGCCCACCGCCGGGCCGTTGACCGCCGCGATCAGGGGCTTGGGAAAGTTGGCCAGGGCCCGGGGGCCCTCCAGGCCGGTAAAAAGCACCCGGCGGGCCTGGTCGCCCTCCTGGGCCATCTGGGCGAAACCGGCCAGGTCGGCCCCGGCGCTGAAGGCCCGCCCCGCTCCGGTGAGCACCACCGCGCCCACCCCATCGTCGGCCGCCGCCTCATCCAAGGCCAGGCGCAGGCTGGCCATCATCTCCTGATTAAGGGCATTGAGCCTCTCGGGCCGGTTCAGGGTGAACAAGCGCACCGGACCGTGGTCTTCCACTAACAGCACTGGCTGGCTCATTGAAACCTCCAAATCGTGCGGGCGGATTCCAGGCTAGCCCAGAGCGGCCAAGGTGTCAAAGCGGCGTTTTACAAGCCCCAAGTTCATTTTTGCTTGACACTTTGCCCGCCTTTTGCCAATAGTTACAACGTAGCTATATTGAAGTTACATTCTAACACTATTCACCCCGGGTCTCAGGGGGAACCAGGGACGCGAGAAGATTCTTGCGCCCGGCCCGGGCGGGAAAAACGGGAGACTCCATGCGTCTAGCCGGAAAAAAAGCCATCGTCACCGGTTCGTCCCGGGGTATCGGCGCATCCGTGGCCCTGGCCTTTGCCCGCCAGGGGGCCGATGTGGTGGTCAACTACAGCTCTTCCGAGGGGCCGGCCAGGGAATTAGTAAAGCAAATCGAGGGCATGGGGCGCAAGGCCGTGGCCGTGAAGGCCGACGTGGCCCAGGAGGCCGACTGCCAGGCCCTGGTGGACGCGGCCACCAACGACCTGGGCGGCCTGGACATCATCGTCAACAACGCCGGTTTCACCCGCCCGGCCATGCTGCACAAAATGAGCGGCGAGCAGTGGGACCAGGTGTTGGGCATCCACCTCAAGGCGGTGTGGATGATGAGCAAGGCGGCCCAGCCGGTGTTCAAGGCCAACCAGGGCGGCAGAATCATCAACGTGACCAGCGTGGCCGGAGTGGTGGGCACCGTGGGGCAGGTCAACTATTCCGCGGCCAAGGGCGGGGTAATCAGCCTGACCAAATCCATCGCCCGGGAGATGGCAGGTTTCAAAGTGTGCTGCAACGTCATTTCCCTGGGCATCGTGGCCACCGACATGACCGAAAAGATTCGCACCGACGAAAAGCTCCGAGAAATCTACATGAACCGAATCCTGCTGAAACGCTTCGCCGAAGCCGACGACATCACCCCTGCCTTTGTGTTCCTGGCCAGCGACGAGGCTAACTACATCACCGGCCAGCTCATCTGCGTGGATGGCGGCTACGGCATGGTCTAGAGACCGACCGCGCCCCCTGGGGGCGGGCAACCTATTGCGGGCCCAACAGCGCAAATAATCGAGGAGGCGAAAATGGCGGCCATACCCGACAAGATTCAAACCTGGCAAATGGTGGAGCCGGGCAAGGAAGGCAAGCCCGGGGTATTGCAAAAAACCACCATCCCCATGCCCGAATTGGGAGCGGACGACGCTCTGGTGGAGGTGGCGGGCTGCGGCGTGTGCCACACCGACCTGAGCTACTTCTACGACGGCGTGCCCACGGTGAGCAAGCCCCCCCTGACCCTGGGCCACGAAATCGCTGGCACGGTCCTGGCCGGGCCCGATGCCCTGGTGGGCAAGCAGGTCATCGTTCCGGCTGTCATGCCCTGCGGCAACTGCCCCATCTGCGCCGAGGGCCGGGGCAACCGCTGTCTGGCCCAGAAGATGCCCGGCAACTCCCTGGGCGTCTACGGCGGCTTCTCCAGCCACATTCCGGTGCCGGCCGGCGATTTGTGCGTGGTGGAAGATGCCAAGTTCCCCCTGAGCCACTACGCGGTGGTGGCCGATGCTGGCACCACCCCCTATCAGGCGGCCATGCGCGCCGGCCTCAAGGACGGCGACCTGGTCGTGGTGACCGGCATCACCGGCGGAGTGGGCGTGTACATGGGCCAAATCGCCAAGGCCCTGGGGGCCAAGGTGGTGGTGGGCATCGCCCGCAACCAGGCCAAGCTGGACCGCGCCCTGAACTACGGCGTGGACTACGTGCTCAACTCCAAGGACAAGGACATCAAGCAGATCAAGGGCGAGTTCGGCGACATCTGCAAGCAGGCCGGCGTGCCCAAGAACGTGGGCTGGAAGATCTTCGAGTGCACCGGCACCGGCGGCGGCCAGGAAATAGCCCTGGCCCTGTTGTCCTTCCTGGGCAAGCTGGTGGTGGTGGGCTTCGGCCTGCAAACCAACAAGTACATGCTCAGCAAGCTGATGGCCTTTGACGCCGATATCATCGGCACCTGGGGCTGTCTGCCCGAGTACTACCCCAAGGTTTTGGAGATGGTCCAGGACGGCCGGGTCAAGATCGAGCCCTTCCTGGAGACCAAGCCCATGAGCCAGATCGAGCAGGTCTTCGCGCAGCAGCACTCCGGCCTGTTCGACAAACGCCAGGTGCTGGAGCCAGATTTTTAGGCCGGCGGCGTAAGACCAAGGGCCTAAACATATGACAATTTACCCAAGGATAGTTGCTGGAGGAAAACATGTCTCTTGACTGGATGCCGAGAGAGCACGAGCTTAAGAATCACCTTCTCTTCGAGGAGGACATGGTACAGGGCCGCTATTGGGGCACCGACGACGACGCCCCCTGCGTGGTCTACACCAAAAAACCCCTGGTCAACCCAAAGACCGGCGAAGAAGTGCCCGAGCTGTACGTGGCCGAGGTGCGCCTGAACAACGCCCGCCAGTACAACTCCTATACCACCACCATGGTCAAGGGAGTCATCGCCGGCTTCCGCGCGGCCAGCGGCGACCGCTCGGTGGTGGCCACGGTGTTCACCGGCACCGGCTTCGACGCCTTCTGCACCGGCGGCAACACCAAGGAGTACAGCGAGTACTACTCCAAGCGGCCCAACGAGTACGGCGAGTACATGGACCTGTTCAACGAGATGGTGGACAGCATCCTGATGTGCAAGAAGCCCACCGTCTGCCGGGTCAACGGCATGCGCGTGGCCGGCGGCCAGGAAATCGGCATGGCCTGCGACCTGGCCGTGTCGAGCGACTTGGCCATCTTCGGCCAGGCCGGCGCCCGCCACGGCTCGGCCCCGGACGGCGGCTCCACCGACTTCCTGCCCTGGATGCTCAACATGGAAGACGCCATGTGGAACTGCGTCTCCTGCGAGATGTGGAGCGCCTACAAGATGCGGGCCAAAAACCTCATCTCCAAGGTGGTCCCGGTGCTCAAGGACGGCGACAAGTTCGTGCGCAACCCCATGATCATCACCGACCGCTACGTTGACGACGGCGAGATCGTCTACGGCGAGTATCTGAAAGACCGGGCCGCCCTGGGCGAGGCCAAGGCCAAACTGAAGGAACTGCCCCGGGACGCCGCCATGCTCGACGGCGAGGTCAACAAGATCATCTGGACCTTCGCCAACCTGTTCCCCGGCTGCGTGATGAAGTCCATCGACGGCATCCGCGCCAAGAAGAAGTTCTTCTGGGACCAGGCCAAGCTGCCCAACCGCCACTGGCTCATGAGCAACATGAACTACGAGGCCTTCCTGGGCTTCGGCGCCTTCAACACCAAGAAGATCACCGGCACCGACGTGATCGACTTCATAAAGTTCCGTCAACTTATCGCCCAGGGCGCCGAGGCCGACGAGGCCACCTTCGCGGAAGTGATGGGCAAGCCCCAGAAGTAAGCGGCCCCAGCGAGCACATTACGCCAGAGGGCCGGGCCGCAGCGCCCGGCCCTCATTTTTGGACCCCAAGACAGGAGAGGCAACCATGGCCTACGAGCACATCAAGCTGGCGGTGGATGGCGGGGTGGCCACCCTGACCCTGTGCCGCGAGCCCCTGAACGTGTTGAACATCGCCATGATGAAAGAGATGAACCTGGCCCTGGACAGCTTGACCCCGGCCGGGCTCAAGGTTCTGCTCATCCAGGCCGAGGGCAAGGCCTTCAGCGCCGGGGTGGACGTGGGCGAGCACCTGGGCGACCAAGTCAACGACATGATCGAGGTGTTCCACGGCATCTTCCGGCGCATGGAAAAGCTGGGTGTGGTTTCCGTGGCCTCGGTGCAGGGCGCGGCCCTGGGCGGCGGCTGCGAGTTGGCCGCCTATTGCGACCTGGTGGTGGCCAGCGAAAAGGCCAAGTTCGGCCAGCCCGAAATTTTGGTGGGGGTGTTCCCGCCCGTGGCCGCCCTGGTCTTCCCCCGCCAGCTGGGCTACAAAAAGGCCCTGGAGCTTATCGTCACCGGCGACATCATCGGCGCGGCCGAGGCCAAACAGATCGGCCTGGTCAACCAGGTGGTGCCGCCCGAGGAGTTGGCCGCAGCCACCCAGGCCCTGGTGGGCAAGCTCACCAACCTGTCGGGCCTGGTGCTCGGCCTCACCAAAAAGGCGGTGGTGCAGGGCTTGGGCGACGACAAGGAAAAGAGCCTGGAGGTTATCGAAAAGATCTATTTAAAAGAACTGATGCCCACGGCCGACGCCGAGGAAGGGCTCCGGGCCTTTTTGGACAAGCGCAAGCCCCAGTGGAAGGAAAAATAGTCTGTCGGTGGGCCGGCCTCTAAACCGAGGTCGGCCTACTTCTTCTATTGGTCCTTGTCGGTCTTCTCGACCGGCGATGTCCCGCTCACCGTGGTTCCCGATATATGGACTTCATAATTATTCGTCGAGGGGGCAGGCTGAGTTTGAATAGGAGGAAGCTGGGATTGCCACTGATCTGAGTTAGCGGCCTCGCTCGACTGTGCTCGTCCTTGACCACTGTTTTGGGTTTGCGTCCCGCTGCTCCCGGTACCGGAATCATCCGCCATGGCTACGCCGCCAACCACAAGGCAGAGGCTCAAAACCGCCAGACCCAACCAACCATAAACCATTGCTTTCATGTCTTCTCCTTGAAATGGCAAGAAGTCACCACGAACAATGATGCCCGCCCAGAGTCGTTCTCACTCCGTGGCGGGCGTTCATTTCCCTTGCATGCCCTCTCCCCCAAAAGGCTTGCCTGTCAATCGTGCTGGTTTTTTAAGCGGTCTATCTCAAATTATTAAACGCCTTAGCCTTGGTGAGTCAATTTCAAAGTTCCACCCAATGAAACGGTCTGGCAATTAGAACGCTCTCGGCCTGAAAGCCACCTAGGATTGCCTCGGCGTAACCTGCCCACTCCCCTTGCCTTTGGCGAGTAATGACTTATCTTATCAAGTAAATGCGAAAGACTTATGCGAGGATAAACACTTGGAGAAGGCTAGGCATCGCGCATGTGGCCGTGCCTAATTAAGTTAGCTATGGCAAAAACTTCGCTCGGGCGTTATCCTTATAATCAAGTAAGCCGCCCCTGCGAATGATCCGAGCGGCCCACCAAACGAACGGAGCGCAAAATGGAAACCAAGACCGTCAACATCCCAGATATTTCCTGCGGACATTGCCTCATGGCCGTCAAGCGCGAAGCCGGTGAGGTAGCGGGCGTAAAATCCGTGGAAGGCGACGTGGCCACCAAGCAGGTGACCATCAAGTGGGACGCCCCGGCCACCTGGGACCAAGTCGTGGTTGCCCTCAAGGACGCCGGCTACCCGCCCAAGTAAAACCCAAGGGAGATAGCCATTGGCCCAGCAGCATGTGGAGCTGCCGGTAGTGGGCATGACCTGCGCCCGTTGCGCGGCCAACGTGGAGCGCACCCTGGCTAAAAAGGTGCCCGGGGTGGCCCAGGCCTCGGTGAACTTCGGCACCGAGACCGCCAGCGTGGACTATGACCCCGAGGCGGTGAGCCTGGAGGACATGGCCCAGGCGGTAAAGAACGCGGGCTACGAGCTGATACTGCCCACCGAGGGCGAGGCCGGGTTGGAGGACGCCGAGGCCCAGGCCCGGGCCGCCGAATTGGCCGCCCAGCGGCGCTTCTTCTGGGTGGGGGTGGCCTTCACTCTGCCCCTGTTTGTCATCTCCATGTCCCGGGACTTCGGTCTGCTGGGCCCCTGGGCCTCGGCCGCCTGGGTGAACTGGCTGTTCCTGGCCCTGGCCACCCCGGTGCAGTTCTACACAGGCGGCGGTTTCTACGTGGGCGGCTACAAGAGCGTCAAGGGCGGCGCGGCCAACATGGACGTGCTGGTGGCCCTGGGCTCCTCGGCCGCCTATTTCTATTCCCTGGCCGTGCTGCTCATCCCCGGCCTGGGCCACCACGTGTACTTCGAAACCTCGGCGGTGATCATCACCCTTATCAAGCTGGGCAAGCTCCTGGAGGCCCAGGCCAAGGGTCAGGCTTCGGCGGCCATCCGCAAACTCATGGACCTGGCCCCCAAGATGGCCCGGGTCATCGACGAGCAGGGCAACGAGAGGGAGATCCCGGCGGGCTCGGTGCAAAAGGGCCAGACCGTGTTGGTCAAGCCCGGCGAGGCCATCCCCGTGGACGGGGTGGTCATCGGCGGGGCCTCGGCGGTTAACCAGTCGGCCATGACCGGCGAGTCCATTCCCGTGGACAAGCACCAAGGCGACCAGGTTTTCGGGGCCACGGTCAACCAGCAAGGATTGTTGAAGATCAAGGCCACCGGAGTGGGCTCTGATACCGCCCTGGCCCAGATCATCCGCCTGGTGCGCCAGGCCCAGGGCTCCAAGCCGGCCATCCAGCGCCTGGCCGACCAGGTCTCGGCGGTGTTCGTGCCCACGGTCATCGTCCTGGCGCTCATCACCCTGGCGGTGTGGTGGATAATGACCGCCGAGTTCGTGCCGGCCATGATCCGCATGGTGGCCGTCTTGGTCATCGCCTGCCCCTGCGCTTTGGGCCTGGCCACGCCCACGGCCATCATGGTGGGCACCGGCAAGGGAGCGGGCCTGGGCATCCTCTTTAAGAACTCCGAGGCTCTGGAGACCGCCCACAAGCTGACCAAGGTGATGCTGGACAAGACCGGCACCATCACCAAGGGCGAGCCCCAGCTCACCGACTGGCTGCCCCTGGGGCCCGGGGGCGAGGCGGCCCTGTCCCTGGCGGCCTCGGTGGAAAGCGGCAGCGAGCACCCCATCGCCCAGGCGGTGGTGGCCGGGGCCAAGGAAAAGGGCGCCGCGACCAGCGAACCTGTCGACTTCCAGGCGGTCAGCGGCTTCGGGGTCCAGGCCCAAGTTCAGGGCCGCCAGGTCAAGGTGGGCAAGCCCTCCTGGTTCCCCCAGGCCGGCCCCGAAGTAAGCCAAGAAGTTGCCCGGCTCTCAGGGGAGGGCAAGACGGTGATGCTGGCGGAAATAGACGGTCAGGTGGCCGGCATCCTGGCCGTGGCCGACCAGGAAAAGCCCAACGCCCGCGAAGCCATCAATGACCTGAAGCAGATGGGCATCACCCCGGTGATGATAACCGGCGACAACCGGCTGGCCGCAGCGGCGGTGGCCGCCCGGGTGGGCATAGACCTGGTGGTGGCCGAGGTGCTGCCAGAAAACAAGGAGGCCCAGGTGCGCGCCGCCCAGGAGGGCGGGGCGGTGGTGGCCATGGTGGGCGACGGCATCAACGACGCCCCGGCCCTGGCCAGGGCCGACGTGGGCATCGCCATCGGCACCGGCACCGACGTGGCCATGGAAGCCAGCGACATCACCCTGGTGGGCGGCGAGCTTACCGGGGTGAGCCGGGCCATCAAGCTCTCCAAGGCCACCATGGCCACCATCAAGCAGAACCTGTTCTGGGCCTTCTTCTACAACCTCATGTTGGTGCCCGTGGCCGCCGGGGTGCTGCACCAGGTCACCTGGCTGCCCATATTCATCCGCGATCTGCACCCGGTGCTGGCCGCCGGGGCCATGGCCTTTTCCTCGGTGACCGTGGTCACCAACAGCCTTCGCCTGGGCCGCAAAAAAATCTGAGCCCACCCCAAGCGGGCAAAGGCCGCCCACGCAAGCCGGGCGGCCTTTCCGGGGCCAGCAAGGCGCTGCGGGCTACGCATTAGCTTGACTGGATTGTTTAGGTGACATACCATATCTCATGGCAAATCTGCGCTACACCCTGCTCACCAATCTCTTGGAGCAATTAGTAAACAAAATCGTTTACGTTCGTTCTTTTCCCCACGACTACGGCACCGGCGAGAAAATCAGCGCCGCGGAGATACACGCCATCGAGGCCATCGGCCGCAACCGCGGCATCAACGTCACCGGCTTGGCCAGGATATTGGTGGTCACCAAGGGCGCTGTGTCGCAGATCGTCAAGAAGCTGGAGGATCGGGGTTACGTGGCCAAGTTCAAGGCCCCGGACAACGACAAGGAGGTTTTGCTCAAGCTCGCCCCCCGGGGGAAAACCGCCATAGCGGGCTACGAAGCCTTTCGCCAGGGTTTCGACGCCAACATGGCGGTCATGCTGGAGAGCATAAGCGACGAGGAATTTACCTTTTTAACCCAGAACTTCCAGATCCTCATACAACAGGCGGACAGGTACATCGAGAGCCTGGAAGAATAAGCCCAACCACCAATTTTTAGGGCCATCCTATCTATTCCACCACCTCCCTGACCCGCGTGCCCCCCGCAATTTAAATCTTGCCTAAAAGCCGAAGCCGGGCTATAACCTGTCCGTATATTGAACATGTTCATGCAACGAACCTGTTCATATAAATTGCCCGAAGGGAGTCACCAGCCATGCATGAGACAAGGAGCACCTGGCGGGACCTGCAAAAACAGCAAACCCGCCAGATTATCCTGGAGGCGGCCAAGGAGCTTTTCGAAACCCTGGGTTACGGCAAAACCACCATCCGGGCGGTGGCCAAATACGCCGGGGTGGGTGTGGGAACCGTGATGAGCCATTTCAAGGACAAGGCGTCGCTGTTGTCCGCCGCGCTCATGGGTGATTGGGAACGACTCATCGAAGAGGTCGCGGCCACCACGCCTGTGGATGCCAACTACCGCACCCAGCTTTTGCACGCCGCCAAAATCTTTTTCGAGTACTACGCCCGCCGGCCTTCTCTTTCGCGCAACTTACTAAAGGAAGCGATGTTCAGCCTGGAGGTGCAAGGCCCGGAGCTCACGGCCATGGATCAAGCGGCCAGGGAAATCGGTGTGCGAACCCTGCGTTCGGCCCAACAGCGGGGTGAGATAAGGCCGGACGTGGATTGCGAGGTGATGCATCTGGCTCTGTTCGGCGAATACTGCTTTGTCTGCACCGTCGGGCTCAGCCAGCCCGAGCCGGACCCAGACCAGATGTTGGCCATGCTGGAGAGCCTGACGGATTTGATCGCCCGGGGGGCCAGCCCCGAATCGCCTGGCACCAAATGAAAAGCAGCTTAAAGCGAACCTAGCCGCGGATTTCGGAGAGGGGTATTCCATGTTGGAGTTGGCGTTAAAGGGTAACCGGGCTTACTGGGGCTGGCTGGCCGCTTTGACGGCCCTGGTGTTGGCCGGGCTGGGAGCATACCTGTATCAGTACAACCAAGGCCTGATGGTAACCGGCATGAGCCGGGACGTGTCCTGGGGCCTGTATATCGCCCAACTCACCTTCTTGGTGGGGGTGGCCGCCTCGGCGGTGATGCTGGTGCTGCCCTACTATTTGCACCATTTTAAAGATTTTGGCCGCATCACCATCCTGGGCGAGTTCCTGGCCATCGCCGCAGTGATAATGTGCATGCTCTTCGTCACCGTGGACCTCGGCAAGCCCAGTCGCCTGTTGAACATCTTTTTGCACCCCACCCCCAACTCGGTGATGTTCTGGGACGTCAACGTACTCACCGGCTATCTGCTGCTCAACCTGGTCATCGGCTGGGTCAGCCTGGAGGCGGAGCGCAAGCAGGTCCCTCCCCCGGGCTGGGTGAAGCCCTTGATCTACCTGTCCATCCCCTGGGCGGTTTCCATACACACCGTCACCGCCTTTCTCTACGCCGGCCTGCCAGGACGGGGCTACTGGCTCACCGCCATCCTGGCGCCGCGCTTTCTGGCCTCTGCCTTCGCCGCCGGACCGGCGGTGCTCATAATCCTGGCCCTGGTCATTAGGCGCGTCACCAGCTTCGATCCGGGCCGCCGGGCCATAGAGACCCTGGCCAAGATCGTGACCTACGCCATCATCCTGCATCTGTTCTTCTTCCTGCTGGAGGTATTCACGGTCTTTTACAGCGGCATCCCCAGCCACACCGCCCACTTCACCTACCTATACTTCGGGCTGCACGGACACGGCGCCCTGGTGGGCTGGATGTGGGCAGCCCTGGTCATGGGCCTTTCGGCGGTGGTGATGCTGCTCAACCCACGCTGGCGTGGCCGCTACCCGCTGTTGGCCGTGGCCTGCGTGCTGGTCTTCGGTTGCACCTGGATCGACAAGGGCCTGGGCATGATGGCCGGCGGCTTCATCCCTAACGCCTTGCACCAAGTAACCGAATACGCGCCCACCCTGGTGGAGATATTGGTCAGCATCGGCATATACGCCCTGGGCGCGCTGATCGTCACCGTGCTCTATAAGGTGGCCCTGGGGGTCAAGCAAGAGACTGGGACCTAGCCGGCCACCTCCGCCCCGCACGCAGCGCAAACGCCTTGCCAGGCCCTCCCGCCCCTGGCAAGATGGGTGCGTTGTTTTTTTGCCCTGCTGCACACCTCCAATCCAAGGACGCCCAACATGAGCTGCATCCAATCCCACTATCCCCCCGAGCACACCCTTTGCTTTGGCTGCGGCCCGGCCAACCCCGCCGGCCTGCACATTCAGACCCATTGGGACGGCGAGCAAGGAATCTGCCGTTTCACTCCCAAACCCGAGCACATGGCCTATGGCGGGGTGGTCTACGGCGGGCTCATCGCCTGCCTCATGGACTGCCACAGCATAGCCACGGCCATCGCCGCCGCCTACCAGGCCGAGGGCCGGACCCTGGAGAGCCTGCCCCGCATAAACATGGTCACCGGCAACCTCAACGTAACCTACAAGGCCCCCACCCCCATTGACGGCGAACTTCTGCTCACGGCCCGGGTGAGTGAAACGGGCCCCAAAAAGACCCTGGTGGAATGTGAACTGTTGGCCGGAGGCAAGGTCACGGCGGTGGGCAAGGTGTTGGGAATAAGGTTCGAGCCCAAGGAATAGGCCCACCCCCTTGCATTGGGCCCCGCCTTTTTGCAATATGATCAGGTGACTAACCGCTATTGCCAAAGGAGGGTGTCATGCGAGTGCTGGCCGTTAACGCCACCTACCGCCCGGGCAAGACCACCAGCCGCCTAGCGGGCAAGGCTCTGGAAGGCGCGGCCTCCCTGGGGGCCCAAACCGAGATGGTGCATCTCAAGGAGTTGGACATCGGCTTTTGCACCAACTGCCTGACCTGCTACCAGGACCAGGAGTCCGAGATCGCTGATTGCGTGCTCACCGACGACGTGCGCGGAGTGTTGGAGAAGATCCGCAAGGCCGACGGGGTGATCCTGGCCTCTCCAGTGCATAACGGCTTTGTCAGCGGCCTGATGACCGCCTTTGTGGAACGGGCCACCTGGACCACCCTCAAGCCCACCGGCGAGATGATGGGACTCAAGGGCTGCCCCGAGCCTCGCCTCACCGGCAAGGCCCGGGCCGTGGCCACCCTGGTCAGCGCGGGCATGATGCCCGCCGAACTGCGCCAATACTGCGACACCGGCAGCCCCTGGCTGATGGAGGCGGGGGTGATGATCTGCAACGGCAGCCCGGTGGGGGATATGTACGCCGGGGCCGTTTTCCCCCGCGAGCTCAACGACGACGAGTGGCGGCGAGCCTACTTTTTCCGCGAGATCACCGAGGCCCAGGACCGGGAGGCTTTTGAGTTGGGCCAGGCCATGGCCCAGGCCATAGCCGGGGGCCAGGTGAAGCCCTACGACCCCATGGCCATGATGGCAGCCTTGGAAGAGGGGAAAGAATAACTCACCGGCCCCGTTAAAGTCGTCCAGCCGGCGGCAACGCGGATAACCGAGTAATTCAAAATTTAAAAACATTTCAGTAAATCGCCCATGCCCCTTGACGACGAACTGCTGGTGCGGGCCCGGGTGCGGGAGGTGGGCCCCGATAAAACCTTTAACTTTCCCTGATGGCCGGGGCCCTGAATTCCGCCACATTCCACCCCTGCCTCGGAGCCAACCCACTCCGGGAAGCAGCCGCCGGCGTTTCAAGCCCGTGACCCCGCTCACCGACAAGTCAATTTCCATATGCCTCCCCAGCGGGTAAGATGTTTTCCGGCCGGGGGGGGGGAAATTTTTGCTGCGGAGCGGGCGGCGTTGGCAACACATGGCCGACAAACTCTTATCCGCATAATCAAAGCCAAGGATAGCGCCGCGCGATGCACTTCACTTTTGACCGCGAATATATAGATCGTCATCGCTGCCGGGTGGCCATGGTGGTGGCCAACCGGGTGATCGGCGACTCCCGGGTTATCAAGACCGCCCAAACCGTGCGCAAGATGGGCTACGACCTTACCTTGTTCGGCATGGGGCCCAGCCCCGAGGCTGGGAAAATCACCGGCTTCCCATTCAACATAGTTCTGCTGCCCAATCCCAAGCACGATATGCTCCAAAATAGCCAGTTGGCCTCGGGCCAAGACATCGTGCACTGGGAAGACTTCATCGAGTCCTTTGCCAAGGACCTGGCCGAGCACCTAGGCCGCATCAAACCCGATATCCTGCACACCCATGACATGCTGGGCCTGGCCGCCGGGGCAAAGCTGAAGGAGCATCACACCTCCCGTCCCTATCGCTGGATTCACGATATCCATGAATACGTCAAGGGGCTCACCGATCTGCCGGAGCACACGCGGGACTACTTTTACGCGGTGGAAAAGCAACACCTCAAAGACCCTGATTATCTGACCTGCGTTTCCCCCAGCCTCAATCGCCTGCTCAAGCAAGAACAAGGCTTGGACCGGGAACCGGCCCTAGTGTTGAACACCCCCCGCTTGTCGGATTTCGACCCCCTGGCTCCCCTGGACATTAGAAAGGCCCTGGGTTTGGGGCCAAACACCCCGCTCCTGGTTTATAGCGGAGGGGTCAAACCCATACGGGGGCTGGAGAGCCTTATCGAGGCGCTCCCTCATCTAGACCGCCAGGTCCACCTGGCCGTAATCACCAACCTACCGGACTACAAACTCGACTCCTTGCACCAGATCATCAAGCGGCTGTCCCTTGAAAGCAGGGTGCATTTCCACCCATACGTCCCCTCCATGCAAGTCACCTCTTTTTTGAGCAGCGGCACCCTGGGCATCCATCCCATTTTGCACTACCCCAACGCGGCCATCGCCTTGCCCAACAAGCTGTTTGAATATATGCACGCCGGCCTGCCCGTGGTGGTCAGCGACAATCCCACCATGGCCGAATTCGTTCGGCGCCGCGACTTGGGGACGGTATTCCGGGCCGGCGACCCCCGCTCCCTGGCTGAGGCCATCGGCCAAGCCCTGGCCCGCCTGGAGCAAGACCCCCAGTGGCCCGCCCGGATCAGGGCCCTGGCTCCGGACTATTGCTGGGAGGCCCAGGAAGAGGTCATAGCCGGCATATACCGCCAGGCGACACCCAAAACCAAGGCCCAGGCGGTCCCCAAGGCCCGGCCCCGGGTTTTGCACCTGCCGGTGGGGGGGGCCGGTCAGCCCGGTGCCCTGGCCCGGGCCCTGCGCCTACACGGCGTCCAGGCCTCCTGCCTGCTCAACGGCTTGAACAAATACAATTTCCCCAGCGACCTCCACTTTGAAAAATTCATGGGCAGTAAAGACCCCGGGGAGGACATGGCCCGGTTCGAAAAACTCGCCCAAGAGCATGACGTGTTTCACTATCACGCCCGGCCCCTCTACTACCCCAAGCGCCTCAAGGGGTTTCCCAGCGGGTTGGACCTGATCCTGTTGCGGGCGGCGGGTAAAAAGGTCTTGTTCCATTTCCGGGGAACGGAAATCAGGATGGCCTCCATTTTCAAACAGGGGAGCCCCTACCACTACGCCGACGAGCTGCCCCAAGCCCTCCAGGAGGCCTATCCCGAGGAGGCCCAGCAGGATTTCCTGGAATTCGCCGCCGGCGTATGCCATGGCGTTTTGGTGGTGGACCCGGAGCTGCAAACCTACGCCCCCCAGGCCATGATCGTGCCCCGGGTGGTGGACACCACCCAATGGACCCCGGCCGACGCCGACCCCTCCGGCCCCTTGCGGATCGTGCATGCGCCGTCCAACCGGCTGTTCAAGGGCACCGATTATGTGATCCAAGCCGTGGAAAAACTCAAGGCCCAAGGCTATGAGGTGGAGCTGACCCTGGTGGAAAAAATGAGCCACCAGCAGGCCATGGAGGCCTACCGCCGGGCCGAGGTGGTGGTGGATCAGCTGCGCATAGGCTGGTACGGGGTGCTGGCGGTGGAGGCCATGGCCCTGGGCAAGGCGGTGGTTTCGTTTGTGCGCGACGACCTGAAGCACCATCTGCCCCACCCCGCGCCCCTGGCCCTGGCCAACCCGGACAATGTCTACGAGGTGCTGGCCGGGCTGGCCTCGGATCGAAACCTGGTGCGCGAGTTGGGCCGGCGGGGCCGGGCCTATGCCCAGGAGCACCACGACGCCGTCAAAGTGAGCGAAACCCTGCTGCACCTTTACCAGAGCCTGGACCGCCAACTGGACGCCCCGGCCCTCTGGCGCTGGATGGACCCGGACCTGGCCGCCAAGGACAAGGCCCTCAAGAAAAAGGCCGTGGCCGCCAAACGTAAGCAAGGCGCGCTAATCAGGTTGAGAGCCGCCATCCAGGCAAACCGGCGTCTATTTTTCGAGGAGGCCCGCCAAGGCGGCTGGGGGCCCGCCTTGGGCAAGGCCCAGCGCAAAATAAGGCGCAAGCTGTTTCCCTAGGCACCGGGCGGCCTTTTCTTCTGGCCGGGCCGGGCCGCCGGGCGGGGCGGGCGGGATGTTATACTCGGGTTTGTCTGTTGGGCCCGGTTTTAAGGACCACAGGCGAGATGGCTTGTGATTACCATGCGGAGTTGATGCTTTTTTCATGACCAAGGACGCCCCCCAAAACCAGGCGCCGCCCCCCCTTTTGGTGGTGCGCGACGTGGTCGCGGCCTATTGGCTCCGCCTGGTGGTCATTGCCGGCCTCTCCGGGGCGGTGATCGTTTGCCAAACCCTGGCGGTCAGCATTGTCATGTTCGCCATTACCCAACACCTATCCCTGCCGGGCCTGATTCGTGAAGCCATCATGGGAATAAAGGCATCTTCCGGCCTCTGGCTGCCCTTGCTGGCCTTTGCGCTGGCCGCGATTTCAGCCGGCATGGTGTTCTTGCACAGCCTCATTTCGGTAAACATCATGACCGGCTATGAAAAGCTCTGCGCGGCCAGGCTGCTCCGGCGCTTGGAAAGAGAGCCGCGGATACTCAAGGCCATGAGCAACAACCAAGTGCTCATCCTGTTGTCCAAGGATTGCCGCTTTGGCGGGCGCATCGCCTACGAGCTTTCCAACGCGATTTTCCCCGTGGGCGCGGCGGTGGTGGGGCTGCCCATTCTGTTTTACCTGAACACCTACGCCACCCTGAGCCTAATGCTGGTGGTGATCCTGGCCTTTGGGGGGCAGATGCTCCTGCGGCGCAAGGCCCAGGAGGTTTCTCAAGACATGGAAGACCACGCGGTGTTGGACAAAACCGCCAAGGCGGATTTCCTCAAAGCCTTGGCGGCTGGTTCGGAAACAACCCGGGGGGTGAAGGCCAAGGTGCCCTCCCCTCAGTTCATGGACACCTACCGCCGCCGCTTGACCATCCCCCACCTGGGGAACCTGGCGGGAGGGCTGCAATATGCCTTGGCCCTGGCGGTGACCATATTCTGGTTCACCGTCTTCCCCCAGGAAAAAACCGTGGCCGGCAACCTGGTGCTCTATCTGTTCGTGGCCATGTTCGTCTTGTCCCAAATGAGGGTGGCCCCCAAGGTATTCATGAATTTCCACATGTTCTACAACTATTTCAGCCGGGCCTTCGCCATCATCCTCAACGGCCAGCCCCAGTCCCCGGCAACGGCCCAGCCGGGTGGAAGCGAAGCCTCCATCCTGGACGAAGAGTTTTAACCACCAACCCGGAGCCTGCGTGGTGGCCAATATCTGCTCGGTGGTGCTCAACTCGGTTTCCTCGGACACCCGGGTGCTCAAGCAGGCGCACGCCCTGGCCCGGGCGGGGCGCCAAGTGACCATCGTGGGCGTGGCCGAGCCGGGCCAAGACCAAAGCCGGGAGGTCCTGGCCAACGGGGTGACCATCCGGCGCTGCGCCTACCCGCTCTCCGCCCCCCACGGCGGCGCGGCGCGGCGTTTGACGGCCCTGGGCCGCAAGGCCCGGGGCATGCTGGCCATGTTCCAAGCCATTCGCCGGGCAAGGCCCCGAATTTTGCATTGCCACGACGTGTACACCCTTCCCCTGGGCGCGGCGGCCAGGGGCCTTTTGTCCTGCCGGGTGGTGTATGACGCCCATGAAATCTACGAGGAGGCGGCCGATGCCGGCCCGGCCCAAGCCAGGCGATTCGGCCGTATTCACCGCGCCTGCGCCTGGGCCTGCGACGGCTTTGTCACCATCAACCCCAGCATCGCCGCCTGGTATGCCGAGAACCATCCCCGGCTGCCCCCAGCGGTGGTGGTGATGAACGCGGCCCCGGCGCTGCCGGCCATCCGTTACGACGGCCGCCTGCACCGCGCCGCCGGCCTGCCTCCCGAGGTGAAGATACTGCTCTTCCAGGGCGGCCTAAAGGCCATGCGCGGCCTGGAAGAGGTGGCCGCGGCGGCGGGGCATCTGCCCCCGCCCTGGGCGGTGGTGATGATGGGCCACGGCGAGTTGCGCGAGCCCCTGGCCCGCACGGCCCGGGACTTGGCCAAGAAAATCGGCAGGCCCCACCCACCCTTGACCCTGATCCCCCCCGCCCCCCTGGCCGAGCTGCCGCTGTGGACCGCGGGAGCCGCCGTGGGTTTGATCCCCTACCTGAAACGGGGTCTCAACCATTGGTATTGCACCCCCAACAAGCTTTGGGAATACCCCAGCGCCGGGGTGCCGGTGTTGGCCAGCCCCTTTCCCGAGATGATGAAGCTGATCCAGGCCCATGGTTTCGGCTGGGCCCTGGCCCCGGACTGGAAGGCCGAGAGCCTGGCGGCCCAGGTGGCCGGGTTGCGGCCCCAAGACCTGGACCGGGCCAGGGAGGGCTGCGGCCGCCTCATGGCCCAGGAAAATTGGGCCAAGCAAGAACAGCACCTGTTGGGACTTTACCAAAGGCTTTTGGCCTAGCGCCTTTTTATCGGCATGAACGGGCCAGATGCATCCGAAAGGTCATAGAGTCATGAAAATCGTTTCGGTCGTTGGCGCCAGGCCCCAGTTCATCAAGGCCGCCGCAGTGTCCCGGGCCCTGGCCGCCGCTCCCGGCCTGGAAGAAATCCTCCTGCACACGGGCCAGCACTTCGACGCCGGCATGAGTCAGGTATTCTTCGATGAAATGGAGATACCCCGGCCCAAGTACAACCTGGGCATCGGCGGCGGCACCCACGGGCAAAACACCGGCCGCATGATCGAGGCAATCGAGGGGGTTCTGCTGCAAGAAAGCCCCGACTGGGTCATGGTGTACGGCGACACGGATTCCACCCTGGCCGGCGCCCTGGCCGCCGCCAAGCTGCAAATCCCCTTGGCCCACGTGGAAGCGGGGCTTCGTTCCTATAACCGAAGCATGCCCGAAGAAATCAACCGGGTGCTCACCGACCACGCGGCCCAGGTTCTTTTCGTGCCCACCGAATTGGCCGTGAAAAACCTGGCCCGGGAAGGGATCGCCGGGGAAAAGGTGCGCCTGGTGGGCGACGTGATGTACGACGCGGCCCTGTTTTACGGGCAAAAGGCCGAGCGGCAGAGCGGCATCCTGGACCAGCTGGGGCTGTCCAGGGGTAACTACCTTTTGGCCACGGTGCATCGGCCGGAAAACACCGACGACCCCCGGCGGCTGGCCGGCATCATGCGCGCCTTCGAGCAGATCGCGGGCGAGATCCCGGTGGTATTCCCGGTCCATCCCCGCACTCGCCAAAAGCTGGGCAAGGACGGCCTCCAGCCGGCCGGCTCCGCCGCCTTGCGGCCCGGAGCCCCCTGCCTGATCCAGCCCGTGGGCTACCTGGACATGGTGATGCTGGAAAAAAACGCCGCAGTCATCGCCACCGATTCCGGCGGTGTGCAGCGGGAGGCCTTCTTTCACCGGGTGCCCTGCGTGATCTTACGGCAAGAAACCGAATGGGTGGAGTTGGTGGAGTTGGGTTGGAGCAGACTCGCCCGGGCCCTGGACCCCGCCGACGTCACGGCCAAGATCGAGCAGGCCCGGGCAGCAACACCGGGACGAAGCGCCTCACCCTATGGCCAGGGTGACAGCGCCCAAAAAATCGCCCGCTTTTTTCAGGAGCGCGGCTGAGGGCCGGGGCGGCCCCCACCAACCTGGCATTAATTACTTTTTGTCCAGCGCGCTCCTCACCGTGGCCAGCAGGTCCAGCCGCCGGAAGGGCTTGGCCACGAATCCGGCGGCGCCGGACTCCAGCGAGGCTTTCACCTGGCCGTTGGCCGAATAGCCGCTGGCGATGACCACCTTGGCCTTTGGGTTGATGGCCAATATCTCCAGCAGGCACTTGTGGCCGCCCATGCCGGGCATGCCAATATCCATCACCACCAAATCAATTTCATCCCCTTGGGAGCGATAAGTTTCCAACGCCTCCTCGCCGTTGGCTTTGGTGAGCACCCGGTAACCCATGCTCTCCAGGGCGCGGGCGCCAAGGTCCCGCAAGACCAACTCGTCATCCACCAGCAGTATGGTTTCCGTGCCACCTAGAATTTGCTCGGGCAGGGTCTCCTCCAAGGCGGATGCGGCCGCCCCGGCCTGATACGCGGGAAGATATACCTTGAAGGTGGTGCCCATGCCGGGTTCGCTATAGCAGTACACGTGCCCGCCGTGTCCCTTGGTGATGCCATATACCGTGGAAAGTCCCAGCCCCGTGCCCTTTCCCACCTCCTTGGTGGTGAAAAAGGGATCGAAGATGTGCTCCATGGTCTGGGGTTCGATGCCGTGCCCCGTGTCCGACACCATTAGCAGCACGTAGCGGCCGGGCCCCACATCCAGGTGCTGTTGGCTGTACTGTTCGCCAAGAATTATGTTCTGGGTTTCAATGACCAGCCTGCCGCCCTCGGGCATGGCGTCTGCGGCGTTGGTGGCCAGGTTCAGCAGCACCTGCTCCATTTGGGTGGAGTCGGCGTTGACGAGCTCCAGGTCCGAAGCCAAACGGGTTTCTATGGCTATCATTTTGGGCAGGGAGTGCTCCAGCATTTGCGTGATCTGCCGGACCGCCTTGTTGAGACCCAGCGGCATTAGGTCCGCCTCCGTCTTGCGGCTGAAGGTCATCATCTGCCGCACCAGATTGCGCGCCCTATAAACCGACTGAAGCACCTGGGCCAGTTCGGCGACGTTGGACCGCCCCTCCAGGGCCAGGTTCTGAGCCAACTCGACGTACCCCATGATCGCGCCCAGGATGTTGTTGAAGTCGTGGGCGATGCCCCCGGCCAAGATCCCCACCGCCTCCATCTTTTGAGCCTGGCGCAGTTGGGACTCCAGGCGTTCTTTTTCTTCCTCCGCCCGCTTACGCTCGGTGATGTCGTTGATGCTGGACATAATACAGGGCCCATTGCTCAACAAAATCGGCTGGGCGGAGAACAAGCCCGTGATGATATCGCCGCTCTTGGTCCGGAACTGGTACTCCCGGCCCACCACGGCGCGTCCGGCGCCAAGATCGGCCACGACGCGCTGCCGATCTTCTTCATCGACCCACAGATCCAGTCCGATCGACGAACCGGCCAGTGTTTCTTGGCGGGTAAACCCGGACAGGGAGGTGAATGCGTCATTGACATCGACGAAGGCGCCGTCCTCCGCCCGTGTGATGGCGATGGCGTAGGGCGCGGTCAGAAAAGCCAGGGAGAACTTCTCCTCGCTCTGTTGCAATGCCTGCTGTGCCCGCTTGCGCTCGGTGATGTCCTGGGCGGTGGTTATGAAATGGCTCGGCGCCCCCTTGGGGTCTTTCAAAAGCGTGGCCGAAACATTGCACCAAACCGGCTTTCCGCTTTTGTGAAGATAGCGTTTTTCAAGCTGGGCCGACTCTTTCCCTCCTGCAAGCGCTTGGCTGACAAATCCCAACCCGGCCTGATGGTCATCCGGGTGGCTGATGTCATTGAAATATTTGCCCACCAACTCTTCGCTGCCATAGCCCAGCATCCCGCGAAACTGGTCGTTGATCCTAAGCAAACGGCCATCAAGCCCGGTTAATACCATGCCGATATTGGCGTTTTCGAAACTGAGCCGAAAGCGGCTCTCGCTGGCCTCCAGGGCCTTCTCGGCCTCGAGGTTCGATTCGCCTTCCGCCAGCATTAGCGCCAAAAGCATGGTGACCACCGGATATATCAACAACACCGGCAGGGAAATTTTCTTTAGCACCAGCAATGCCGCCGGCCAGGGCAGTGTGAGCATGCACAGGAGCATGGCGATATGGACCAGGAGACCGAAGCCGTAGAGGGGGGCCGGGCGCATGGCTTGGCGCGGTCCTTTTTTCCAGTAATAGTAGGCTACGCCAAGAAGACCCGAGACAAAAACCACCAATACGCCGGTGAAGGCGCCCGAGCCGCCGGTCCAGGCCCTAAACGCGCTGGCAAAGACCACCGCGATGGCCCCGGTGACCGGGCCGCCGAACATCCCCGCGATGCTCACCACCACCGAACGGGTGTCAAAGACAATTCCGGGCATGAAGGTCACGGGGTTGGCCATGACCCCCAGGACCACCCCGCCAAAAAGAAGCCCTTTGTAGACTTGGCCCGCGAGGTTGTGCTTATCCCAGTGGCGGGCGATCAGGCTGTAGAGGTAGCCGAGGGCCAAAAGAAGGGCCGCATTGTACAGCAAGGTGGTGAAGAACATTTAGCGCCCTCACTGGTAGAATTTCAAAGCCGGGTTTTATGACGCAGTCGCGTGACTTGTCTTCTTTTTAGTCCTCCGAGTCTCTCGGCGCGCCCTCAAGATTCATAGTGCGTTACTCCTAATATGCTAACCCCTTTTCATTTCGACGGTCAACCATGCCCCACCCGTCAACCAACCCGCGGCTGCCGTTAAGTTAATCCGAAATACTGCCGCTTATGCCAGACAGGCTGGCCGGGAAGGAGTGCCGCCGGAAGGTGATGGCGGCATGCCGGCGGTTATGCGGGCGCCCTGCGGCTGGCCTGGGACACGGGCACCATAAGCTTCTTGCCCAGCAGCCTGGTTTCCGGGTCCGTGCTGGCGCCCATCACCTCCCGCAGCCTCAAAAACAGCCGCCCGGCGGCACACTGACCGAAGAACCAATCCATTAGGCCGGCGCTGTCGGCCGCGCCGCCGGGGCGGGCGGTGACGGCCTCCAGGTACAGGGCCTTGATGTCCTCGCTGGCCAGCTTGGCCAGGGAGGGCAGGCTCAGGTCGTTTCTGGGATTGGGAGGCGCTCCGCCGTCCAGAAAACCCGCCAGGAATCGGGCGGCGGCCATGGGCTCCAATCCGCTGGCCCCATAGGTGGTCCGGCCCCGCTTTTTCTCGGCTTCCCGGTGCCATATGGTCATCTGGCCCACCTCACGCAAAAAAGCCTGGCGCAACCCCTCGTCGCTGCCCAGGTCCTCCTGCTCCTGGGGCAACGATATTGGGCAAGCCAAAGGCTCGGCCTGGGGGGCGCTGGCGGGAGCCTCTTCCGGAAAATCGATCAACACCGGCCCGGAGGGCGCTTCCAGAAGCTTCAGGGCCGCAAGCAGCACGCGCCCCTGGAAAGCCGGGTCATTGGGGACTCCCAGAGGCCGGCCCAACTCGAAGGGCACCCAAAGCGCCCTGGGAGGCTTGATCGTCTCACTGTGCTCTCGAATCAAGCTGATTTGGGTGGTGGCCAGCCCCTCTTGTTCCAGGTAGTGACTCAGCCCGCCCACGGCGCGCGTGCAGTGGGGTCACACCGGCACCAGCAAAACGGCGTCAACCGCATCGGCCTTGAGCAGCCCGGCCACTTCCCGGGCGGCCTGCTCCATGGGGGCCGGGTCCGTGGCGCCCATGAACGAGTAGTGATAGGAGGCCAGAGAGCCTATGGCCCCCTGCTTCGCCAACTCGCGCAGGCGGTCCAGGGGCAGCATCAAGTTCCAATCCTGCTGAAAGCCGCTACGGTCGAAGTTGGTGGAGATGTGGCTCATCACCAGGTCTGCGGCCGCCGCGTCGCCCGGGATGACCCTGTATTCCCCGGAAAAGCCGCTGAAGGGAGCGTCCCCGCGCAGGTGCAGCCCGGCTGTTGAAATCACGGCCACCCGGCAATCGGCCAAGGCCGAAGGCCGGACCCAAGGCGTATCGGGGAACTCGGGGCAAGGCAGTTCGGCCAGGTTGGCGCCCAGGGGCTCGGGCAGGTCCCGCAAACGAACCATTGTTACCCTCCATGGGTGATGAGGCGCCCAACTGCCTCGGGTTGATACGAATCCGGCAACCGGGCCACGAAGCCGTTAATAAATGACAGCTCCATATCCACAGCTTCTCATGCGGTGCGAGGGGCGCATCTCCGCCCTTGATTTTAAATTATACGTGGCATGCCCCCGGGCGCGGCCAGTGGATTACCAGGCGATGGGCGGCGCTTTCTTGGCCCTTTCGCCCAAGCGGCCTAGCCTGCCCGGTGGGGGATGATGGCCCCCTTGGCGGCCGAAGCCGCCAGGCGGGCGTACAGGGCCAGGTAGCCGCTGGCGATCTTGGGCGGCGGCGGCTGCCAGGCAGCCATGCGCTCGGCCAGCTCATCCTCGCTAATCCGGAGGTTGATCTGGCGGCCAGGGATGTCCACCGTGATCTCGTCGCCGTCCCGCACCGCGGCCAGCGGCCCCCCCTCGGCGGCCTCGGGCGAAATGTGCCCCACGAAGCAGCCGTTGTTGGTGCCCGAGAAGCGGCCGTCGGTGACCAGGGCGGTCTTCAGGGCCAGGCCCTGCCCATATAGCATTTTCATGGCCAGGGCCATCTCGGGCATGCCCGGCCCTCCCTTGGGCCCCTCGTAGCGGATTACCACCACCTCGCCCGGCTCTATGCGCCGCTCCATGATGGCCTGGTTGGCCGCGTCCTCGGAGTCGAAGCAATGGGCCCGCCCGGTGAAGCGCTGCATGGCCGGATCGATGGCCGCCGGCTTGGTCACTGCCGTCTCCGGGGCCAGGTTGCCCCGGAGCACCGCCAGGCCGCTTTGAGCCGACCAGGGGTGGTCCATGCCGCGGATGATGGCATCGCCGGTCTTGGCCGCTTCGGATACGTTTTGGCCCACCGTCTGGCCGCTCACGGTCAGGGCCCCGGCGTGCAGCAGGGGCAGAATCTCGCGCATCAGCGCCGGCACCCCGCCCGCCGCGTGGAAGTCGGGCACGTTGGCCGGCGCGGCGGGGTAGATCTTGGCCACGTGGGGGGTGGTGCGGGAAAATTGTTCGAAGACCTCCACCCCCATCTCCACCTCGGCCTCGTAGGCGATGGCCAAAAGGTGCAGCACCAGGTTGGTGGAGCCGCCCATGGCCATGCCCAGGCGCACCGCGTTCTCCAGGCCCTGGCGGTTGATGATGCGCCGGGCGCTCAGGCCCTCGTCCACCATGGCCACGATGCGTCGCCCGGCGGCCTGGGCCGAACGCAGGCGGGCGGCGTACACCGCCGGGATGGTGGCGCTGCCCGGCAGGCACATGCCCATGCCCTCGGCCACGCAACCCATGGAGTTGGCCGTGCCCAAAAAGGAGCAGGACCCGCAGGTTGGCATGACCCCGTCCTCCAGGCGGGCGAAGCCTTCCTCGTCCAGCTTGCCCGTGGCCAGCATGCCCACTCCCTCGGCCAGGGAGGTTATGTCCGAGGAGCGCCCGTCGAACTGGCAGCCGCCCAGGGAGGGCCCGCCGTTGACCAGGATGGCCGGCAGGTCCAGGCGAGCCGCGCCCATGAGCAGGCCGGGCACGATCTTGTCGCAGGAGCCC
Source organism: Pseudomonadota bacterium (assembly GCA_018819925.1). Taxonomy (GTDB): domain Bacteria; phylum Desulfobacterota; class Desulfarculia; order Desulfarculales; family Desulfarculaceae; genus Desulfoferula. The sequence continues at coordinate 27,034 of JAHJPG010000094.1, read as the reverse complement.
AAGAGCACCAGGGCGTCCAGGCGGTGGGCCTGGGCCATCACCTCCACCGAGTTGGCGATGACCTCCCGCGAGGGCAGGATGTAGCGCATGCCCAGATGGGCGTTGGCCACCCCGTCGCAGCAGCCGATGACCCCGAACTCCATTGGGGTGCCCCCTGCCTGATATACGCCCTGCTTGACCGACTCGGCCACCTGCCTGAGGTTGAAGTGCCCGGGCACGATGTTGCTGAAGGAGTTGGCCACCCCGATCAGGGGCCGCTCCAGGTCGTAGTCGCTATGGCCCATGGATTTCATGAGGGCCCGAACCTTGGCCCAGCGCGGTCCCGAAAGGATGTCCTTGCTTCGGTGGCTCATGCTCGCGCCCTCCGGGTGGGTGGTTAAGTGATTCACCGAAGATATCTGCTGGCAGGGGGGCTTGTCCAGCCCGAGGGCCCAACCCACGCCTTGGCGGAAATTTTGGGATGAGGTCAGGCCGGGGACAGGTCAGTGGTGGGAAACGGGCAAGATTATATGCTTTCAACTAATAGGGTTCAGCGGTGAGGCATGGTCCCATTGCAGGGTGTCCGGGAAAAAAGTAGCGGATCGACTATTAATTGTGGCTTATCCTATTAGATATGTGGTGGTGGATTGTCTCTCCATTCCTCACGAGACACCACATGGATACAACTGGCGAGAAGCCGGAAAATAGCTTGCGAGGATAAGGCCTTGGGCATTAAAGCAGAAAAAACATGGCTGTTCGCGGTGATCGTTATTGTTGCCATATGCTGTTCAGCCATGCCCGTTGCAGCAAGAACCCACCGAGCGGCCGACAATCTCACGTGGGAGCCCGTGGTGGCCTTGGACCGGCAACTATTCCCCTCCCTCATTGTGTCCACCGCCACCATGACCATGGCCCAGGAGGAGGATGAGGACTCCGAATTTCTCATTGGGGATCCCGATGGTTTGATCGGGGCGGTTGTGGAGGACGCGCCAGCGGGCAGCACGGTCAAGCTGGTGGTAAAGGGCAACCGGCTGATGGGGGAAAGCTCCGCCCAGGGGACCATCGCCGAAGCGGGAGAGGCCTACGATATTTTCCCCAAAATCAACTGGCATTATGATGCCCTGCTCAAGGCCCGCCAGGTCCAACCCATGTCGATGGTGATGGAATTGTTCTTAAACGGCAAGTCCCTGGGCATCAAATCAGAGACGGTGACGGTGCGTTCCCTCAACGACTGCCCCATCTATCTCATGCCCACCGACCAAGATGGGAACCCCGTGGAAGACGAAAGCCAGGCCGCCGAACCTGGGGTGGACATGAGTTGGATGTTCGCCGCATATGTCAACGAGAACCATCCCTGGGTGGACCAAATTCTCAAGGAGGCGTTGCAGACCGGGGAGGTTGACGCCTTCACCGGCTACCAGAGCGGCGACCCCAATGTGGTGATCCGCCAGGTGTTCGCCATCTGGAACGTGATGCAGCGCCGGGGGATGAAATACAGCAGCATCACCACCCCATCGGCGGTTTCACCGGCCGTGTACGCCCAACACGTGCGTCTGTTCGGTGATTCGCTGACCGCGCAACAGACCAACTGCATCGACGGGACGGTTTTGTTCGCCTCCATTTTGCGCAAGATCGACATACTCTCCTATCTGGTGCTGATCCCGGGCCACGCGTTTTTCGCCTTCAGCCTCGACCCGGACCAAAATCGCATCGTAGGCCTGGAAACCACCATGATGGGCGATACCGATCTGGCCCAATACAAATCCAAGAAGCTCTCCCCTAAACAACTCAGCAAGGAAATACACACCGCTTCTTGGAACAGCTTCGTCAAGGCCCTGAAGGCCGGCACCGATGAGTTGGAAAAAGCGGTGGACAAGTTCCAATCGGACAAGCCGGCCGACGCGGAATATCAATTGATCTCGGTGGATCAAGCCCGCGAGATGGGCATTCTTCCACTGGCGTCGGATTAAATATTTGGTGGATGATAACGGTCGATAATAGCGCGGGAATCACTGAAAAATACCCTGCGGGCGAACCACCTCTGGTCGCCACCTACTAGGCGAGCATCGCCACCTTTAAACAATAGCTTAAAGAAACAGATTGTCGCTAATTGTCAAGTAACACCTCTATATGTAATTGTTAATATGACAAAGCTTAAGAAATGCTAGATCAGGCCGTGGGCCAATTTGTGAGGAAAAATTTCTGCCAACCTTCATGAAATTGGCCCTCAGTGAGGAGAATGGTCGCAACCATGCCGATAGAAGATACAAAGGCTCCCCCTTTGTCCTCCGAGGCCTACGCTCATTGCTTCCTGACTTTCAGAAAATATTCCACCGAATGGTTGAGCATGCTCCGGTGGTGCCGACAACGGCTTGCAACTTGCCTTCCGGTCAAATCACCTTTCCGCGCCTTGAGCGTGGGAGCCGGGAATGGTGATTTTGACTGGCGCCTGCTTCCCATACTAAAAGCCCACATCTCCAGCCTGGAATATATTTTCGTGGAGCCAAGCCAGGCCATGTGCCGACGTCTCCGCCAGCGCATAGGCAGCCAGCCCTTGCATGGAGTGAAATTTGACCTGGAATCATCATGCTTCGAGACCTGTCCGCTAGAGCAAACATTTAACTTGGTGCTCTTGACCCACTGTCTCTACTACATCCCGGATCGCGAGACGGCGATAGGACACGCATCAAGATTGGCAGGTGAGTCCGGATCGGTGCTGATTTTCCACCAGACCCCGCTAGGCATTGACCAGGTACAGAAAAAATTCATCAAGCGGATCAAGGGCACCGAGCAGGAGATGTTCACCAGTCATGACATTCAAAAAATTCTGGCACGCCGTCACACTCCAAATCAACTTGAGCAGATCGAGAGCTACATAGATGTATCAGAATGTTTCCTGCGGGGTTCAACCGAAGGCGAGGCACTCCTCAGCTTCTTTCTGGAATGCGATGTCAGGCACATCGACCCAGCCCTTAAGCGAGAAGTGGTGGAGTACATCTACGCACTATCCTACCCAGACCAAGGGAAAAGGCTCCTCCGCCATCCTGTGGCAGTATTTATACTTTCAATGGGGATGAGTTGAAATTAGGTAGCTCGCTATTTCCCCGGCAAAATCCCCGAAAACATCCGCTCCAACTTCTGCGCGGTAGCCGCTGTCTTTTTAGATGCCGCGATCAGCTTGTGCGTTACCACCATGGAGTCGCTTGCCTCACTGGCTGAACTATTGCCCGCATGGCAGCCCCTCAAGGGCCACCGCCACGCTGTCCAGCCAGCAAGCCTTGCCCTGCCGCGGGTTGCGCCATCGCTTCGGTCCTCTCTCCAGGCTAATCCCGGATCCCGGCCAGGTTTTTGGCGGCCTCTTTTTTTGATTTAATATCGCTTTCCCGGAAGATGGTAATCCGGTGGGCTTCGGGCGAGCCGCCGCCGTGGATGTCACTCACGGTATCAGCGCTCTCCAGGGCGAGCTTCTCAATCAAGCGGTACATTTTTATGCGCTTTTCAGCATCAATTCCGCTGGCGCCAACCAGATATTTCTTCAAAAGCGGCCCCACTTCATCATTATCCAAGTCGCGGTCGCTGGGCAAATCGGCTACGAATCCCCCAGATATATCTATCATGAGCCGGATGGCCTCGGCCATCTCCTTGCCTTCGTGGATCTTGGATGCGTTGGCCAACACGGTATCGATGAAGAACACTCCGGAGGGCTGTTCAGCCCCTTCATAGGAAGATGCCAAGGAGCAGCCGTACAGAGTTTCGGCCCGGTGGATCATATCGATGACTTTTTGCTTAAGGTGCCCGGCTTTTTGGGTGCCGTTGTATTCCATCATGGTCAGAGCCGCGCCCACCATGCAGTCTATCTTTCCTGCCTTGCAGCCCCCATGGCTCTGGCGATGGAAAGCGCTGAACTTGACTACCAGGTCCACGGCGAATTCGGTCTCTCCATATAAAAACACCCGTTCCCAGGGGACGAATACATTATCGAAGATCACCGTGGGGCAATACTTGGAATACCGCTGGTTTCCACGGTCGCAGCCTTCCAACTCGCGCATATCCAGGGTGGAGCGGCCCACCACGTGAATAATGCCCGGGCTGTCGGTGGGGACCGCAAAAGCCACGGCAAAATCCGTTTCATCCGGCTTGAGCGCCCTGGTGGGCAGCACGATGATTTCATGGCTGGACAGGGAGCCGGTCTGGTGAGCTTTGGCTCCGCGAACCACTATGCCGTCCTCACGCTCTTCCACCACCCGGAGATACACGTCAGGATCGGGTTGGTCCCTGGGAGAAAGCGCCCGGTCGCCTTTTACATCGGTCACCCCGGCGTTGGCGGTAAAGTCGTTGCGCTGCATGTATTTGAGAAACTCAATATAGCGCTTGTGATACTCGGTGCCGTATTTTTGGTCCACATCATAGGTGACTATGGCCAAAGCGCACATGCAATCCATACCGGTACAGCGCTGGTGGCAGGTGCCCACCCTTTTGCCCAAAAGCCGGTTTATCTTCACCCGGGCCACTAGATCCTCAATGGACATGGGCGGACCGTTGAAGCGATTGATGGGCTCATTGATCAATTCGCTTTGCCGGATCACCAAATCCTTGTAATCATCCAACTCGGCCAGTTCATAGGTGGCCCCGGTGGCCTCGATGCCAGCCCGCAAGCGAGGGTTATCCACCACGTTGTCTATCTTTTGGCCAAACATATAGACCGTGGGATTGAGCTTGCGTAAAGACTCTATATATTCCGCCTTGGTCATCACGCCCATGAGTCAAGCTCCTTTGTCCACTGAAAGCCCAGTGGTAATCGCAATCACCGTAATTTTGAGCATGTTAATCCGCATTATGCGGCTGTCGCCGAGCTTCATGTCATTTCGAGCCTTCTGACACTCCCGATGCACACCATGCCGGATCATCAGCGGAACGCTTGGCCCCTTACAAATTCATCATGGCCGAGCGATTAAGACTCCGCCTGAAAACGGTTAAACAGAAAACCGGCGCAGGACGTCCTGTTCATCGAACTGAAGGGCCAGCGGCTCTTCATGCACCGTGACTCCTTGTTTTTGCCTCAACTCCGGAAGCAGGGGGGCGGTCACCCAGAAGGTTCTCAGGTTGAGCGTATTGGATATGCGCGCCATCCTGGCATTCATGGGGTCGGGCACCATGCCCAGGGCCACCTCTACCACCCGGCGGTCGGTCTCCAGGGTCATGGGCACCCTGGCGGAGCGCAACGCCCCGGAGGCGAGCGCGTTCATATAGGTGGCCTGCATATCCACCGAGTCAATCATTCGCTGAGAGATCAAATCCGCATAGCCCATACCGAGAGCGTTGCCGTGGGAATCCGGGGTGAGGCTCAATAGGGCCAAGACGCGGTAGTCGGGCTTGCGCTCACCCCCATCCCGCCGCCAGAAACCGATGATATTGATGTCCATGCCGGCTCCGCTTATATCCTTGCCAGCCTCGTCTACCAACAAGACATCCAATTGGTCGATGGGCAGCCGGGGGAACAGGGTCCAGGCTTCCCGCAGGAGTTCGCTGTCCACCTCCGGGAACTTTTCCGGCACCGCCAAGCGCACGCTGTTTGTGCCGCCTAGGGCGTTCTCGGTCACCGCCACCCCCAAAAGCACGTGGACCTTTTCCATGATGAGTTTGGCGGCCGGGACGATGGTCTCGCCCAGTTGGTACTTATGAATGGTGGAAGCCCCCACCTGACGGCCCAGGCCCACGGCCAAAATTTTGCAAAGCCCGGACTCCACCTCCGCGCGGAAGGAGGTATGGGGCTTCACCCTGTTTATGACCACGATGTGATCCGCCTCCAGGGCGTCCTTGGCCAAAAACACCTCCGCGCCGGACTCTATGCGGCCCAGGCTCACCACATCCATGGAGCCCTTCAAGGGCACGCCGGTGGTGCTTTCGTTGATGCCCAGTCCGTCCAAGACGCCGATCTGGCCCTCCCCGGTGGCCCCGCCGTGGGAGCCCATGGCCGGGGTTATATATGGCTTCAGCCCCAATTCCCGCAGACACTCGACGGTGGTTACCACTACGTCCTTGAGGTCGTGCATGCCGCGCGAGGGCACTCCCACGGCCACGCTCTGCCCCGGTTTGATTCTGTCGCCCGGATTGAACTTGGCGAATTCGGCGCGCACCGCCGCGGACACGTCTAGGATTGACGTGTCTGCAAAATGTTGATCCACTCGGTAAAAAAAAGGAAACTGGCCGGTCATTTCCTTAAACTCCTTAAAACCGGATTGAAGCCGCTGCATAAGCGACACGGTTTCAGTTTTTGGTTCCGCATCTTAGTTTTTTGTGACGTGAATAAGGACGATGGTCTGTTGGTTATGGTTCTCCTTGCCTACCCGTCAGTACTTTTAAACATGGCAAACGCGGATAGGCCGGATTGCACACCGCGCCATGATTTATCCTCAACAAAATCCTCAATGGCGCGCTCGTCGATGACGAGCTTCACGTCATCCTTAAATGTCTTGAGCGTTTTCAATTGGACACCGGCAAATCAAGAAGGCCCACGGGGCTTGCTCCGGGGTATCCAATTCATGCCCCCTTGGCCTCCCAAGGGGGTATCCCATGGGCGGTTTCCGCAACAAAACCACAGGGATTTTCAAATTGAATACCGAACAGATATTTGGCGTTTAATAACCTAAGGGGAAAAGCCTTGCCTCGGCGCCAAGGCCCTTCATTCCAATTCGCCTAAAAAATTTCTTAACTTCAAAAGGTTAATGTCGCGTTTCCGCATTATTTCCTCTGTGCTGCGCCCCTCGTAGTCGTAAAAGCCCTTGCCGCTCACCACTCCCATCCTGCCCTGGGCGACCAGCGCGTCCACCGCGTCAGAGCGACCCCTCACCTCGGGAGGCTGATAGGCTTTGTTTTTAAGCGCCCGTTGAATCATGTCCATTCCCGTGAAGTCAAAGCGTTGCACCACGCCGATAAGCGGTGTGCGCAGGGCGAAGCTGCTTTTAACGGCCGTGTCTATTTCCTCTGCCGTGGCATAGCCGTTGTCCAAAAGGTATAAAACCTCAAGATTGATGGCCATCTGCAAACGGTTGGCTATGAAACCGGGCAAATATTTTTTCAGTACAATGGTGGTCTTGCCCAGCCGCTCTAAGATCTTTTTGGTAAAGGCAATGGTCTCCGAAGAGGTCTGCGGGCCCGGAACTATCTCCACCAAGGGGATGATATGCGGTGGGGCGAACCAATGGGTTATTATGATTTTCTCCGGCCGGCCGGTTTCCACGTATTTGTATATGTCCAAATACGAGGTGTTGCTGGCCAGGACCGCTTCAGGCGGCGCAAGCCTGTCTAGTTCACGGAACAGCTCTTTTTTGGCTTGCACATCCTCAAATATCGCCTCGATCACCAAATCGGCCCCAGCCGTCGCCTGGGCAAGATCGGTTGTGTATTTTATCCTGGCTTCCACGGCCGGGCGCTCTTTCAGGTCGAAAAGGTCTGCCTGGGCCAGGGTTTCGAGGTTGGCGGAGATCAATCTTTTGGCACGGTCGAGGATGCCCTCTGATGTATCATTCAAGCACACCTGATGACCACCCTGGGCAAACAGCATGGCAAAACAATGCCCCATGGTGCCCGCGCCTATGATCGCTATTTTTTCCATTATCACTCCTTGGGAAAGCAAACTATCAATCCTCGTTTTCGGGGGTGTATATGATCATTAACGTTTTTACATCGGTGTCGCCTATGTTGTTGGCGTAGTGTTCTATATTGGAGTCAAAATAAACACAGTCGCCTTGTTCAACCAAATACTTGTTCTCCCCGTAACAAAACTCTAGTTTGCCTTCCAGGACAAACATGATTTCCTCTCCACGGTGCTTAAAGGCGCAAATGTCTTTTTTGTGGTGTGGCGGGCGGATGAGCAAATAGGGGTCCATGCGCCTTTTGTGATATTTATAGGCAAGCGCTTGGTAATTATACCCAAATTGGGTTCCATTTCTGGCGATGACTATGCGCTCGTCCTTTTTGACCACGGAGATTGAATCGGGTTCCGTCGACTCCCCGAATATCTCCGAAATGGTGACATCCAAGGCCTCGGCGATTCTGATCAAAGAAGAAACAGGCGGCCCTTTTTTGCTGTTTTCGATCTTTGAGATATATCCTTTGGTGAACTGGGTTTTTTTGGCTAAGTCTTCCAGGGTCTTACCCTTGGAAAGGCGGACCTCTCTTATCTTTTTACCGATATCTTTTTCTGAGATCATTCTCTAACCTCCTTCCAAGATTACTTCGTCACGTCAGCAGGAAAGCTAAAAATAAGCGTTGTACGTTTCAATTATTTTAGTCAAGGCAAAGAAGTTTCCTGGCCTCCTCGGGCGTGGCCGGTTCCTTGCCCAAAAGACGAATTATGGATACCGCCCTTTCCACCAGTTCGGCGTTACTCTTGGCTCTGATCCCCTTTGCCAGATACAGATTGTCTTCCATACCCGCCCTTACGTTACCACCCAAAATCGCCGCTTGGGCCAGCATGGGAAAACAGGCTGCTCCGATGCCGAATCCCGCCCATATGGCGTCAGGAGGCAAGGCCTGCTTCATGGCGATCATGTTCAAGGGTGTAGCCGGTATGCCACCGGGAATACCCAAACAGAGTTGGAAAATTGCCGGTTCTTTTACTCTTTTGGTTTCAATCAAGCGCTTTCCGATTTCAATGTGCCCCAGGCTGAAGGCCTCCATTTCCGGTTTTACGCCAGCTTCTTGTATTTGTTCAGCCATCCATTCTATGTGTTCGCTGTAATTTACAAAAACGTGGCGGCCGAAATCCATGGACCCCACGTCCAAAGAGCACAGCTCGGGTTTTAGGCGCAAGACGTGCTCAATCCTTTTTTGGGGCTGGCACAATGTGGAACCCGGCCCCAGGCCGACGGGGTCGTTCTTGTCCGGAATCACTCTGGCGCCCGGTCCGAGGGTGAGATTGATCAATATATCTGAATGGTCGCGGATTCGTTCAAACACCTCTTTGTAGAGTTTGAAATCCATGGATTGTTCGCTGGTTTTTGGATCCCTCACGTGAATGTGGGCCACCGATGCGCCGGCGTGGCGGGCCTCTATCGCGCTGTCCGCTATTTGCTTAGGCGTTATCGGCAGATGGGGTGCGTCTCCCGAGCCGATTCCACCTGTAACGCTGACTGTGACGACCAACTTCTCAGAACTCACTTGCTGTATCCTTTCTTTTGCCCGCAAACAGACCGTCATGTCTCACATGCGTTCGATATCTATGACTATCAGTATGACTTAGCTAACCGTCCCGGCCACCAGATGTTTTTCAGATGCTGTCCCTCATTTGCCGACACGGCCGGAAATTTTTTTCTATTTTTACCTGTGGGTTGGTAGTTAAGCCTTTTCGCTTTAGCTTGCTGGCAACCCTACATGGGCTCTTTTTTTAATGCCAGGCAGTGCGGCAAGCACCACGACAAGGGCTAAAATAATGCCCACTATGTCCGAGTAGCCTTCGGGGAAACCCAGGGCTAATCCGGCGATGAAAAGAAACGGCCGGGACCACCGAGGCATTCTACCCACCCCTATGAGATATCCTTCCAGGGCGCTGCCCAACAGAGCGATGCCGATAACGCAGGTAACCACGGCATGCAAGATAGCCATGGGGGTGCCGTGTAAAATCAAGGCCGGGTTGTACACAAAGAAGAAGGGCAGAAAATATTTTGCCAAACCCAGCCGCATGGCCTGAAATCCGGTCCGCATGGGATCGGAGCCCGCCACGGTGGATGCGGCATAAGCGCCAAGGGCCACCGGAGGGGTGATGAATGAAGCCACGCCCCAATACAACACAAAAAGATGCACGGCCAGGGGATAATACCCGGCTTGAACCAATGCCGGGGCCATGACGATGGCTAGAAAGATGTAGCAGGCGGTTATGGTCATTCCCATCCCAAGGATGAAACTGGCGAACGCCCCCAGCATAAGCAGCAACAACACGTTATCACCCGCGAAAGCCACCACCTCATGAGCAAAGGAATGGGCTACGCCGGTCACGGACATGGAGCCGATTATGAGTCCGCAGGCCGCGAGAATGGCTGTGAGCTCCGCCATGAACCTGCCCGAGCCCTCCAAAAGAGCTAATATCTTTTTAAAGTTCAACCTGGTTTCCTTGCGCAGCATGGCCAGAAACAAAAGCGCAAGCGTGGTAATCCAGGCGGCCTGGGACTCTCGATACATGAAGACCACGATGAAGATCAGAAGAGCCATGGCCACCAGATAGAACCAGCCCTCTTTGAGCACCTTCCAAAGATCGGGGCAGTCTTCCCTGGCCTGGCCTTTTATGTTGTTCATGGCGGCGTAGGCATCGGCCTGATAGAACAGGCAGAAATAATAAAGGCAGGAAGGAACCGCGGCGGCCGCGATGATTTCCACGTAAGGCACCTGCAGCACCTCGGCCATGACAAAGGCGGTCGCCCCCATGATAGGCGGCATGATAACGCCCCCAGCCGAAGCACAGGCCTCCACCGCCGCGGCGAACTCCGGCTTATAGCCGGTCTTTTTCATGGCCGGTATGGTGAAGGATCCAGTGGAGATAACATTGGAAATAACGCTTCCGCTGACGCTGCCCATAAGGGCGCTGGAAAAGATCGAGACTTTGGCCGCGCCCCCCCGTACGGTGCCCAAAAGCGCCAGGGCCAGATCCAAAAAGAATTTTCCCGCACCGGTGTACTGCAGGGTCACGGCAAAGATCATAAACCCGATCAACAAGGTTCCCACCACCCTGAGCGGCAGCCCTATGATGCTTTCCGGTCCCAAGGCTTGATAGGTGACAACCCGCCAGAAGGGGAAGGACTTGCCCTGCAGAAAGGCCGGCATATATTCGGCAAAAAGGGGATAGGCCCCGAAGAATAAGCAAACCAGGCAGAACATGAGGCCGCCAGTGCGGCGGGCGGCCTCCAGAATCAGCACAAGCAAGATAAGAGACAAAATTTTTGCTTCCCAAGGCGCCATGACCTCCCAGCCCTGGGTGAGGATGTCCATGCTGTGAATGAAGCAATAACCGCATGAAATTAAGATTAAAAGCGACGCCAGATAATCATACCAGGGCGTTTTTTGCCGGGAGGCGGTTTTGCTTGCGGGAAAAATTAAAAACACCAAAGGCAGAAAAAGCCCCAGCAAAAAAAAGAGATAACCGGTTTGATCAAAGGTCCAGCCGTCCAGGGAAAGGTAAAAATTGTAGAATACGGCCGAACCTATGGCCGTCAGGGAAAACAGGATTACTATCCAACGCATCGGTCCGTTGAGCGAACGGTATTTAGCGCTTAGGCCCGTGGGCTGCTCACTCATAGCTCTCTCTCCAAGCTGGGTGTCTTTGCTAAATTTTGGGATCCAATACCACCTTTAAAGGCATCTGCTCCCCGATTTCGCCGGCCACCATTTTTACCGCCTGTTCGGCTTGGCTTAGAGGCAGGCGGGTGGTGATGAGATCCTCAAAGGGGTAACGCCCTGATTTGGCCATTTTTATGGCCGCACGCACGGCCGGGGAATCATGGGAAAAGACCCCCTGCACCCTGATTTCCCTGGTCATTACGATGTCCAAGTCCAGAGAGGCTTTTTGGTGTTTGTAATTACCGGGCAATACCAGGGTGCCTTTTCTGCCGGTTAAAGGCAGTGCCAGTTCCGCCCCGGAATAATGTCCCGTGACGTCCATGACTACATCGGCCATGCGGCCGCCAGTCGCTTCTTGGATGATGGCCAGCGAATCCTGTTCGTCGGCCATAATCACCTCATCGGCCCCGAAGCGTTTGGCCATCTCCAGCCGCTCTCTGTCTTTGCTCAATCCGATAGCGAAAATAGGATTGGCCCCCGACTCCTTAGCTACCGCCACTCCGGCCAGCCCCTGTTGTCCTGGGCCCAAAATGGCCACGGCGTCGCCGATAGAAACTCCTCCCATCTGGCGCAGCCATCTGATTCCATTACCTATCACCGCACAAATCAACACCCCCAACTCGGGCGAGACATCGTCGCCGACATAGTGCACCTTGGCATTGGGATGAATATAGAGATATTCGCTGTAGCCTCCGTACAAATGAGGTGAATCTTTGCAGGAAATCATGGAACCGTAGTTCCAATGTTTTTCACAGGTCGTATAGCGTCCTTCCGAGCATGCCTCGCACACGCCGCAGCCAAAGGCGTATTCGATCACCACCCGATCGCCCTCTTTGACTCCATGCCTTTTTTTTGCGGCCTCACCCATTTCAGCGATGCGGCCCACGATCTCATGGCCCATGATCAAGGGAAAGGGGCGAGGGCCGAAAGTCTCCTTTCCCTGGGATATGCCCACGTCGGACCCGCAGACCCCCACCAACTCCATTTTCAAGATGCCGTCCTCATCGCCAATTTCGGGCAATTCAAATGTCTGCATCGCAAACCGGTTCGGAGCGGTCAACACCATGGCCCGGCTTTTGCCTTTCATGCAGCGGCTCCTTTTAATTGAGCGAGATGTAAAGGGGGGGCCTCTTTCTCGGCCCCCCCCAAGTGCCAGAGAATTGCCAAAAAGATCATTCGCTTACCTGAGCAGGCCCTTTTCTACCAGCTTGTTCCACCAGAATTGGCCCCACTGCTCGCTGCCCACCTTGATGTTTTTTGCCTTGGCTTCCTCTTGGGCTTCTTTCCACAGGGCCATTCTCTTTTTCTCATTATCCAATTGGGTCTTTTGGAACTTCTCGTGGGCCGGGGTCCACTTGCCCTTTTCCTTCAGGAGCTTCACAACGCCCTCATGGTACGGATAAAAGCAGCCTTTGACGTTGGCCAGATTCTCGTGATTCCATTTGGGAAGTTCGGCGTGACGGGACTTGTAGAGGTCATAGCTGTCCCACATGGCCTTGGCATAGGCGTAAACCGTGTCCACCGGGGTCGTATCCCAGGCCCACATGTTGTAAGGATAGGTCAGGGCATGAAATGGCTTGATCCCCTTTTCCTTGCCTGCGTACCGGGTGACCAGGGCCTCCTCGGTCCAGGGGCAATATTCATAGAAGCGCTTCCAGGCCGCCTTGTCCTTGGGGTCCATGTTGAACCAGTAGATTCCGTGGGGGCTGGCCGCGGTTTCGATGGGACGTGAGCCAGTGGTGCCGAACTCGTAAAAGTCAATGGCGCCTTGGGTCAGGGCCTTGCCGCCCGCGCCGTGGCTGGGCAAACGAACCACCACGCAGTCTTTCAAGGTCAACCCCCCGAAAGCCAAACCACCCTGGATTATGTTGTTTATGGTGGTGGAACCCGGAATCTGCCCCACCCGTTTTCCTTTCAGTTCAGACAACTTTTTGATGCCTGAGTCGCCCCGGGTGTAGAAACCCACAAAGAGGTTGCCACCCCGCCAGGCCATGCGGATGGGCTGGGGACCCCAGGAGGGGCTGGCAAAGTCGCCAGTACCGTGAGAAACGAACCAGCCGGTAGCGCCGGTTACTATGCAGAAATCCACCTCGCCGTTCCGCAAGGGCAGCATGCGGCCCACGTCATTTCCGGCGGGCACCACCCTGGTCTTGATGCCCGCGGCCTTTTGCACGCCCTCGGCAATGCCAGCCGAAAAGACAAACGCCTGGCTGCCGACCCCATAGGTGGTAATGCTCACCTCCTTGGGCGCTTTAGCCTCGGCCGGACTAGAGCAGAACATCATCGAAGAAATAGCACATAACGTGGCAACCATCAGAAACCAGACCGTTTTCCCTTTCATTCTTCCACCTCCACATTTTAAGGATTCCCGATAATGGTTATGGGGCCACTGGGCATTATTGGTCCCTCAACCACATTCATAAGCTCTTTGACGTAGGCCCGGTTGATCGCCACGAAGTCAGAGTCGATGGTGAAACCGAGTTCGGCATCCTTGGCCATGTGGTCCCATCAAGTGTAATTAGAACTCGTTGACCTTAATGATCCACTTGGCCCCAATGTCATCGGAGCAGGAAGCATTTACATCGCGGCCTGCTCCTCGCCTTCACGATCATGAAAACTTAAATATAATAATTGGAAACTTTAGTCAAGATGTAAATCCATTTCCCCCACAAGCCTATTGTTGCTGTTAACATATTAATAATATTTATTTTATTGCTTGTTTTGTAGTCGTTGGCGCGGTCGTTGTGGGCAACCATAAAGCTTTTTTATGAAACTTTTTTGTTTCCTATTAGTATTCAATAGCTGATCTGACCCCCTTCAGCTAATCCAGCTTATGCGTTAGTCTCCTGGGCTGGTTTTGGAAAAAAGGGCGCGGCCCAAGGATATCCACGGGGAAAAAGCCCTTGAGAAGCCGTCCCCATTTGGATGAAACCTTTCCTGACAACCCACCAGAGTGTCTGGGACCACTCGGAGCAAGAAAGACACCACCTTGATGCCCTGGTCAAAGAGAAGCTGAGTCCTTGGCCTAAGGCTGAATCGCTCGGAAATGCCCGGCTTCGGTCCTATAGTCACCATGGGCATTCTCGGCGGTATAGATGACAGAAGGCGTTTCTGGCGCTTAAATCAGCTGGCCAATTATGCTGGTTTGAGCCCTTCTTCCCGTGAGAGCGGAGCGGTGCAACGTCGGGGCGGAATAACTCGTCAAGGACCCAGTCTGATGCGCTACTTCACGGTGCCGGCCGCCTGGCCGGCAATGCGCAGCAAAAGCCTTACCCCCGCTTTGCGTAAATGGGTCCGCGGGCTGATTGTAAAACGGGGCCGTCAAGTGGCCGCCGTTGCCCTGGCCGGAAGGCTTTTGGTACTGGCGCACAACCTCCCAATACGACCCTGCGCATCCGGTCGTGTCCTGAAGGGTATGGGTTTGACAGCGAGCCATTCCATAGGTGGTGCATTTTCGCGGGAGGAGAATCGGAAGCATAAGGTCTTCTTGGCGAGGTTCCAAAAAGAGGACAGGTTACGGTAATCACCCGATACGACGTTACGGCATCAGGCACATTGCGGCTACTGAGATGCTGGCAGGGGGTGGAGCCCAACTGCTGTTCAGCATCAGGCTGGCCACAAGGACCTCAGCACCACCTTGAACATATATGGCCATGTTTTGGAAGGAGCTCAGAAGAGGGCGGCCAGAAGCATCCCGGATTTGGAGGAAGAGGGTAAAAAACCAAAAAATGACAGAAGGTGACAGAAAAGGGGTTAGCCGGTTCGGCTAACCCCTTGATATGCCTTGGTGGGCGATGCGAGATTCGAACTCACGGCCTTTGGCTCCGGAGGCCAACGCTCTATCCATCTGAGCTAATCGCCCTTAATGCGTAGGGGGCATATTTACCACAACTTCGGGGGCTTGTCCACCAACTACAGCCTTTGCCGAGAAGGCCGCCGCCGGGTTATAATGTTAGAATTCTGGGTAAACCCAATGCTGACAAGGAGCTGAAAATGCAGGACTGCAAAGCTGATGTGAAGGTGGTGGCCGCAGCCATCGACTTTAGCGATTATTCAGAAATTACCTTTGCCTACGCCCTAGCGGAAGCCCGCGCCCACGGAGCCGAGTTGGTGGTGGTCAATGTCATCAACGCCAGGGGGCTGGACGTATTGGACCGCCTGACCGCCGAGGGCTATGACCTGGGCGGCAAGCAGGGCTACCTGGAGCGGGTGGAGGCCGAGCGCCGCGAAGCGTTGGCCAAGGACTATCTGCCCGCGGCTGAGGGGCTAAAGACCCGGGTGGTGATACTCAGTGGCCATCCCCACGACGAATTGCTCAAGTTCCTGCGTGAAGGTGATATTTCCATGGTGGTCATGGGCACCAAGGGCCGCAGCAACCTGGCCGGCGCACTGTTCGGCTCCACGGCGGAAAAGGTGTTCCGCCGGGCCCCCTGCCCGGTGCTCTCGGTGCGTGGCCCGGAGCACTGCCGCCTGCCGTAGCCGGCCGAGGGCAGGTCCGTGTCCTCGTCAACCAGGCAAGCGCCGTCGGGGCAAAAGACGTTTAACCAGGTGCCTTTCACCTGGGGGCGGTCGTTTTCGGCCATGTCACACCTCCCTCATCGGTTGCCCCCCCGGCCCGGCTGCTTGGAGCCGCTGTATTAATTATACCCAGCCGCTTCCTTGGTTGATAATCACGTGTAATAACAAAAGCCCCTCCCCCGGCGGGGGAGGGGCTTTTGTTTTATCGTTTCGGGGAAGGGCTAGACCGCCTCTTCCTCTTGCTTCACCCCAATGGCCACCTTGTAAAGGATGGTGAGCACCAAGATGCCCGTGGCGTACACGCCCAGGGTTATCATCAGCTCCAGGGCGGTGGGGGCGTACTCGGTGATCTCATGCAAGGGGTTGGGCACGAAACCGCCAGCGATCATGGCCATGCCCTTGTCGATCCAGGTGCAGACAAACACCAGGACGCAGGCGATGGGCAGGATGATGGGGTTCTGGCGGGTGCGGGGGTTCACCAGCAGTATGATGGCGGTGATGCCGCAACCCATGGCCGTCCACACCCAGGGCACCAGCATGTTGTGCCCGTGCAGGCCGAAGTACAGATACGCCAGGTGCGAGGTGTGGCTGGGGATGGCGCTGTAGGCCACCGTGAACACCTCCAGCAGGAAGAAGAAGATGTGCAGGATGATGGCGTAGCACACGATCTTTGCCAGGGTCTCGAAGGCCTCCCGTCCGGGATCGAAGCGGGTGAGCTTCTTGACCAGGTAGCCCAGCAGGATCAGCACCGCGGGGCCGGCGGCGAAGGCCGAGGCCAAAAAGCGCGGGGCCATGATGGCGGTGAGCCAGAAGCCGCGGCCGGGCAGACCGGCATACAGGAAGGCGGTGACGGTATGGATGGACACCGCCCAGGGTATGGACAGATAGATGACGAACTTGATCCAGCCCGGAGGGGGCACGTTTTTGCGCTCCGCCTCCAGGGTTACCCAACCGGCCAAGATGTTGATTATCAGGTAGCCGTTCAACACGACCATGTCCCAGAACAACACTGAGTTGGGCGTGGGGTGCAGCATCACGTTCAAGATGCGGCTGGGCTTACCAAGGTCCACCACGATAAACAAGCTACACATGATCACCGCGGATATGGCCAGAAACTCGCCCAGGATGGTGATGCGCCCGAAGGTCTTGTAGTGGTGCAGGTAATAGGGCAGCACCAGCATCACGGCCGAAGCGGCCACGCCGACCAGGAAGGTGAACTGGGCGATGTAAAAGCCCCAGGACACGTCCCGGCTCATGCCGGTGATCATAAGGCCTTTGTTGTACTGCACCAGATAGGCTCCGAAGCCGGCCGCGATCACAATGAGCAGACCGATGAGCCAAGTCCAGTACAGCTTGCTTCCGCTTAACGCCTTTTCAAGCATGACGACCTCTACACCAGGTAGTAGACCTGGGGACTGGTACCCAGGTTGGGTTTACGGCGGATACTGTAGCGTTTGCGCAGGAGTTGCCGCAGTTCGCTGCCAGCATCGTCCACGTCGCCGAAGACCATGGCCCCACCGCTGGCCTCGGCACATGCGGGCAGTTTGCCCACCGCCAGGCGCTCGGCGCAGAAATTGCACTTTTCCACCACACCCCGGGTGCGGGTGGGGTAGTCGGGGTATTCCTTCTTGATGAAGGGGCGCGGGTCGCGGAAGTTGAAGCTTCTGGAGCCGTAGGGACAACCGGCCATGCAGAAGCGGCAGCCGATGCAGCGGTGCATGTCCATCATCACAATGCCGTCCTCGCGCTGGAAGGTGGCCTTGGTGGGGCACACCCGCACGCAGGGCGGATTGTCGCAATGGTTGCACATGACGATGAATTGCGCGTTTTTAATATCAGGGTCGGCCCAGGGGTTCTCCGTCTCGGGGAAGACGTTGACGTAGGGGGCCGTCCAAATCCACTTGATGTTTTGCTTGCCCGGGATCTGGGGGACGTTGTGGTAGTAGTTGCAGGCCTCGATCGCCGCCCGGGCAGAGGCGGGAGTCAGCTTGCGCATGTCCACCACCATGCCCCAACGGCGTCCCTGGAGGCGCTTGGGGTTGGGCATGATCTCGGCCGCGCCGTGCTCCTTGGGAAAGACCATCTGGTAAGGAGTGGGCATGCGCTCGGCCGCATCCAGGGCGCCGGGCCTGAGAAGCTGGAAACCGGTGGCGCCACCCAGACCCAGGGCGGCCGAAACCCCGGCTAGTTTTAGAAACTTTCTCCTATCCACGCCCATCACTTCTTCTCCTTCGGCTTGGGCACCAGGTGGCAGTCCCAACAGAACGGGGCCACGGCCAGGTAATTGTGGCATTGGTCACAGAACTTGACCTTGTCGGAGTGGCACTCCAGGCAAGTGTTGGTCAAGCTCATGTTGTAGCTTTTGCCACTGGCCGAGACGTAGACGCGGTCAGCCATGCGCACCACATCGTCGCGCCAGGTATTCAAGAGCGTCATGTGACTGGTGCGCATGTACTGGGTGTCGGCAATGCACTGGGTGGCCACGCTTTTGGGAGGAAGCTCGGGCTTGGGCACCGGGGCGGCTTTGCCCATGTTGCTCCACAAGGGATAGGTGAAGATGGCCAGGAAGATGACCAGGCCGGTAATGATTTTGCCTTTGTCGTACATTACTCCTCACCCTCCTCTCCGGCTTCGGCTGAGGCCTCATCCTCCGCGGGAGGCTTATAAGAAGGGTTCTCTTCGCCGCGCAGGTTGTACTCGCGCTCGCCCTGGCCTTCCATGACCAGTGCGTTGGCCACCAGCTCGCTGACCCCGCAGACGCCCACTTCCGGCACCCAGTAGTCCATCAGCGCCGGGAAGACCGCGCGGTCGATGGCGCACACGCACGAGAGCATGTTAACTCCGTGGTCCTCATGCACCCGCTTGACCGCGTTGGCCCGGGGCAGGCCGCCCCTAAGGCGCATCTCCAGGTATTCGCCGGCGTTGAGGCCGGAACCCGATCCGCAGCAGAAGGTGTTTTCCCGAATCACCTGGGGGGCCATGTCCACGAAGTTGTTGCACACGTTGTTGAGAACGTAGCGCGGTTCCTCCAAAAGGCCCATGCCCCGGGAGGTGTTGCAAGAGTCGTGGAAGGTGGGGATGATGTGGTCGTTCTGGCTGGGGTCGAGCTTGAGCTTGTTGTTCTTGATAAGGTCGGCGGTGAACTCGGTGATGTGCACCATCTTGGTGGCCGCCGCGTTTTCAAAGCGCGTGCCGGTCAGCGGGCTGATGGGCTGCTCCAGGAAGTCGGCCGGGCCGTTCAGGGTGTTCATGTACTGGTGCACCACCCGCCACATGTGGCCGCACTCGCCGCCCAGAATCCACTTGACCCCCAGGCGCTTGGCCTCGGCGTACATCTTGGCGTTGAGGCGCTTCATCATCTCGTGGGAGGTGAAGAAGCCGAAGTTGCCGCCCTCTGAAGCGTAGGTGGACCAGGTGTAGTCCAGCCCGATGTGGTCGAAGAGCATCAAGTAGCCCATGAAGGTGAAGATGCCCGGCTCGGCGAAGACGTCGCCGCTGGGGGTTACGAATAGTATCTCGGCCCCCTTGCGGTTGAAGGTGGGCTCGATGCGCACCCCCACGTACTCTTCAATGTCGTCCAGCAGGTATTCGACGTTCTCTTTGAAGGTGTGGGGCTTGAGGCCCAAGTGGTTGCCGGTCATGAAGCAGTTGGCCACCGGCGAGGCGATCCAGTCGATGTTGCAGCCGATCAGGTTGAGAATCTCGCGGGCGATGATGGTGATCTCGGCGGTGTCGATGCCGTAGGGGCAGAACACGCTGCAGCGGCGGCACTCGGTGCACTGGAAGAAGTAGTAGAACCACTCTTTGATCACATCTTCGGTGAGCTTGCGCCCGCCGGCCAGTTTGCCCAGTATCTTGCCCGCGGTCTTGAACTCGCCGCGGTAGATGCTGCGGATAAGCTCGGCCCTGAGCACCGGCATGTTCTTGGGGTCGCCGGAGCCGATGAAAAAGTGGCACTTGTCGGCGCAGGCCCCGCAGCGCACGCAGACGTCCATGAACAGCTTGAAGCTGCGGAAACGTTGCAGACGCTCAGCCATGCCTTCGTGGACGATGCCCTTCCAGTCGGCCGGCAGCTGCCAGTCGTCATCGGTGGGCGACCAATCCCGGGGGTTGGGCAAGCCTACGGTCTCCAGGGCCGAGGCCTTGCCGGCATATAGGAAGTTGCCCGGTTTGAACTCGGGCTTGGTGTCCATCCACCCCTTTGCCGGGGGATGGTGATCTATCTGTCCGACTACTGCGGGACTCGGAGTTTTGGCAGCCATGGTTACTCTTCCCTCTTCTCCTCAGTCTCCTGAGTCTCTGGTGCGGCCGGCGTCTCCTTGGCGGTCTTTTCGGCCTCGGCCTCTTCCAGGGTCTTTTCAACGGGCAGGCCGGCCTCGACCATCTGCTCCCGGAAATCGTCCTCGTACTCATGATAATCGTGAGTCTTGACGGGGTAGCTCCAGGGGTTGACGTGGCGCACCGCGCGGCTGTTGTTCACCAAGTTGCGGGTGGGGCTGAGGAACACGCCCGCCAAGTGCATGAGCTTGCTGAAGGGGAAATAGGCGAACAAGACGCACACCAGGAAGAAGTGGATGTAGAACCACACGCTGATTCCATCGGGAACCACCGGGTGGAAGGTGGCCAGGCCCATGGCCATTTCCTTGACCTTGACCACATCCACCCTAACCACGTAACGGGCCAGGATGCCGGTCAGGCAGATGCCGGTGATCAAGAACAGGGGAAACCAATCCGCGGCCAGGGAAATGTAGCGCACCGTGGGAATGACGATGCGCCTCAGCAGTAGCAGGGTAACCCCGCCCAGGAGCACCAGGCCGCTCAATTGGATGGTGGGCAGGCCCACTCCGAAAGAGGCCAGGTTGACCTCCATGAATCCGTCAAGGTGCTCCAGGGTTTGCAGCCACAGGGCGATGGGCTCGGTGAAAAACCGCATGTGGCGGATGATCACCACCAAAAAGGCCCAGTGGAACATGATGGCGAACAGCCAGAGGAACTTCTCCGAGCTGTAGCGAATTTTGGGCCCCTCGCGGTAGTCCAACTTCATGTTCCGGAAAAGGCTGCGGAAGGTGAGCACCTCCAAGACCATCCTGAGCACCACTGCGCCGGTGCTACAGGGGTTGTCGATCTTGTTGGGCTTGATCCAAGCCAGGGATTTTTCCTGTCCGCACGTGGTGGGAATGCGGAATGGCACTGGCGAGCGGGCCCAGTCCACCACCCGGTAGACCAGCCCCGCGAAGAAGGTGAGCACCGCCGCGTAAGGGATGATCACCCCGAAGAGAACCTTGAGACCAAGGCCCCCCACACCCACCAGCGCTATCCCCACGAGCACCAGCACGGCGACTAGGCTGAATAGGAAACCAATCATTCTACTGCTACCTCGTTTCGGTTAGCCTTTTGGTTGGCGTCACGAATCTTCCGGCCGGGGGCCGGGCTTTTCCACTAAAAGATTGGCCCGTCTGAGCAACAGATAGGCGTTCTGTTGCACTTCCTTGGCCCTGATATCCAATACCTGCTCACGGCAGGACATGTAAATGTCAAAGGCCACCAGGGCCATGAAGTCCAGGCTGGCTTCCAAATCCACCAACTCCTGGTCCAGGGCCTCGGTGTCGATCTCCGGGCCCACGATCTCCCGGATGATGTATTTCATCGAAAAGACAAAAGAAAGCGCCTGGGAAGGCGTGAACTCTTGAATAGCCCTGACCCGGATGATGCGGTCCAGGAAAGGGGTCGCTTTTTCGCGGTCGACGCCTTCCAGGACCTGATCGAACAAATTTTTGGTTTCGGCCACGATGGTGTGGCCCACCGGGTTTTGAAACTGGTCTTTTTTGTTTTTCAGAAACTTGGCGGTTTCCGGCGGATAGGTCTCCACAATGGAGTCAACCCACCGCGCGACCAGGGCGGTCTTGTGTTTAGCCAGTAAGGTTTTGAGCTTCATTTTGATTGCGCCGGTTGGCTCCGCCCTTTCCGTTGGGTGCACTGGCGCGGCCTCTTTGCTTGAACGCCTGGCCCGCCCGCCTGGGGAAAGCGTGCAATTATCAGTGCAATAGAGGGTTTAGCGCCGGAATATCAGGTGCAATATTTATCACAAGCCCCGGTGGGCAGTCAAGCTTTAACCATGCAGCGAAAAGGCTTTATTGGGATGGCCGTTGGCGCTGGAAAACCCGGGTGTGGCCCAGCGGCCCGCCGGAAGCTAGAATAAAGGCACACTGAACGCAGCCCACCGGCCAACAAGGAGCGCTGCCATGATCCGATACAAGGGGGTAAACCACCTGGCCCTGGCCACCGGCGACATGGCGGCCACCATCCGCTTTTGGCGTGATCTCTTGGGCCTGCGCCTGGTGGGAGGGCTGGGCAAGCCCGGCTACCGCCATTATTTTTTTGAGTTGGGCCTCAACGACTATATCGCCTTCTTCGAGTGGCCCGGGGTTGAGCCCCTGGCAGAAAAGGACCACGGGGTGCCGGTGAAGGGAGCCTACGCCTTTGACCATATCTCCCTGGGGGTGGAGAGCCAGGACGGCCTGTGGGAGATCAAGGACCGCCTGGAGGCGGCGGGTTTCTGGGCCAGCGAGGTCATCGACCACGGCTTCATCCATTCTTTATATGCTTTCGACCCCAACGGCATCGCCATCGAGTTCTCCTGGGACGTGCCGGGCAGTGACCTGAGGCAACACCCGGTGATGGCCGACCGCCACCCCTGCCCCGAGGCCCTGGAAGGCAGCGACCCCCAGCCAGGCCAGTGGCCTCCGGTGCAAACCCCCACCGCCCCGGAAGACAAGGTGGTCTACCCCGGCGAGGGCGGGGCCATCCGCGACCACGGGCGCAACGCCTGGGGGCCGGACCCGGCAGGCAAAGACGGCTCAACTGGTGAATCAGACTCATAAGTTGCAATGGCGGCACCGGCCGACCTATACTGCTGCCACCCCATGGCCAATCTTTTTCCGAGCTTAAGCGAGGCCCCATGAGCCCAAGCGAGCTTATCAGCCGAGGCGAGTATTTCAGTCAATGGCGCGGCGGCGGCGGTCAGGTCTGCGCCGTGTTCCCGGCCCAATACCCCCGGGAGTTGCTCTGGGCCCACGGGGTGTTGCCCATGGAGGTGTGGGACCCGCCCCTGGCCCCGGCCCGGGCCCAGGGCCACTTGCAGCCCTACATCTGCTCGGTGGTGCGCCAGGGCCTGGAGTTGTTCTTGGCCGGCGGCCTGGACGATGTGGGGGCAATCCTCTTCCCCCACACCTGCGATTCCCTGCAAAACCTGGCCTCCCTGGTGGAGGACTATCTGGACCCGCCCGCGCCCAGCCTGTTTTTCTACAACCCCAAGGCCCCCTTCGCGGCGGCGGCCAAGGGCTTTTACGTGGCCCAGCTCCAGACCCTGGAGCGGGAGCTGACCCGGGTCTTTGGGCCCCAGCCCCCCGAGGGCATGGCCCGGGCCCTGGAGTGGAGCCGCCGCCTGTCCGAGCTGTACGCCCAGGCCTATTCCCGCCGGGCGGCCGGCGAACTGGGGGTGGGGGCGGCGGAGTTTTACCGTGTGCTGCGGGGCGGGGAATACATGCATCCCCGGGACTACATCCCCCTGCTGGAAGGCTGGCTGGCCTCGGCTCCCGCCAATGGCGGAGGTCAAGGCCAAGGCATAATCCTCAGCGGGGTGCTGCCCAGCCCGCCGGACCTTTTGGAAACCCTGGACGAGTTGGGCTTCAGGGTGGTGCATGACGACCTCATCTCCATGAGCCGCCGCCTACTCTACCCCCCGCCGGGAGAGGGCGACCCTTATGAGGCCCTGGCCGAGAGCTTTTTGTCCATGCCCCCTTGCAGCACTCGGGGCTCTTCCCTGAGCGAGCGCCTGGAGTGGCTAAAGGGCCTGGCCCGGGCAGGCGGAGCCCAGGGGGTGGTGTTCAGCGTGGTCAAGTTCTGCGAGCCCGAGCTTTTTGACCTGCCCGAGCTGCGCCGGGGGCTCAAGGAGGCGGGGCTGCCCAGCCTGGTGCTGGAAGTGGACGTCAACCAGGAGGTGGGAGGCCAGGCGGCCACCCGCCTGGAGGCCTTTGGGGAGATGTTGTCATGAGCCTGAGTGCCAAGGCCCGCTTGCAGTTCATGAAGGACCTGGGGCTGCCGGCCATGCTGCGCCTGGCCAAGGCCACCAAGGGCAAACGGGCCCCCCGCGCGGCCAACCCCGACTTCGGGCCGCCGCTAAAGTGCGCCGCGCGGCTCAAGGAGATCATGACCCGCCACTACTACCTGTCGCGCTTCGCCCCCGGGGCCCGGCCCGTGGCCTGGGTCACCAGCGGGGCCCCGGTGGAGTTGCTGCGGGCCCTGGATTTCTACACCATCTACCCCGAGAACCACGGGGCCCTGTGCGGGGCCCAGAAGATGGGGCCCGAGCTGTGCGCCGCGGCCGAGGAGCAGGGCTACTCGTCTGACCTGTGCTCCTACGCCCGGGTGGACCTGGGCCACTTTTTCAGCGGCAAGACCCCGGCGGGCCAGCTGCCCAAGCCGGACCTCTTGTTCTGCTCCAACAACATCTGCCAGACCGTGGTCTATTGGTACAAGGTGCTGGCCCACCGCCTGGGCATCCCCTTGGTGCTCTTCGACACCCCTTTCAACTACGGGGAGATCACCGAGGCGAACATCGCCTACATGAAGGAACAGATCCTGGAGATGATCCCGGTGCTGGAAAAGACGGCGGGCAAGGCCTTTGACATGCAGCGCTTCATGCGCCTGGCCGAGTTGAGCAAATCCACCAGCCAGCTATGGGGCCAGTGCCTGGAGACCATGCGGGCCCGCCCCGCGCCCATGACCATCTTCGACGCCTTCGTGCATCTGGCCCCGGTGGTGAGCCTGCGGGGCCTGCCCGTGGCCCGGGACTATTACGAGATACTCCTGGCCGAGCTGACCGAGCGGGTGGGCCAGGGCATCGGGGCCATCACCAACGAGAAAAAGCGCCTGATGTGGGACAACATCGCGGTGTGGTACAAGGTGCGCGATTTCGCGGAGCTGTTCGCCGCCCGAGGCATGAACTTCGTGGCCGCCACCTACACCAACGCCTGGGCCGAGACCATCCAGCACCTGGACATGAGCAGGCCCTGGGAGTCCCTGGCCAAGACCTACTCCCTGGTCATCCTCAACAACAACCTGAAACACCGCCTGGGGCTGATGGAAAAGATGGTCAGGGAGTATTCGGTGGACGGGCTGGTGGTGCATTCGGCCCGCTCCTGCAAGCCCTATTCCCTGGGCCAGTATGACCTGAAGAGCCTGTTGAGCCGCCGCCTGGGCATTCCGGCGGTGGTGATCGAGGCCGACATTACCGACTACCGCTTTTTCAGCGAAGAGCAGGCCCTCACCCGCTTGGAGGCCTTTTTCGAGGCCCTGGAAGCGGCCTAATCCAGAAAAGGAGCATTCATGCCCATTATCAAGGTGGTGCCGCCGGCAGAGGCGGAAGGCAAGGTGAAGCAAGGCTACGACCTGTTCGCGCAAATGGGCATGGTGCCGGCCCCCTTCCAGATGTACAGCGCCTCGCCGGAGCTGGTGGGGGTGCGCTCCCAGGTGCTCGGCTACTACATGAAGCACCCCAGCCTGAACCCCGGCCTGCTGGCCTTGATCCGCATGCTGGTGGCCGAAGAGCTGAAGTACTACTACTGCATCTCCCTTAACCGCGAGTTGCTCAAAGCCGTGGGCATCATGGACGAAGACGCGGCGGCCAAGGTCTTGGCCGATCCGGCGGGCGCGCCCCTGAGCGGCAAGGACAAGGCCATGCTCCTGTTCGTGCTCAAGGCGGTCAAGACCCCGGACGAGGTCGCTGCCGAGGACATGCAGAAGCTTCGCGACCTGGGCTGGAGCGACCGCGACATCCTGGACGCCACGGTGCACGGAGCGGGCATGGTCAGCGACGGCATCCTGTTCAAGGCCTTTAAGATGGACGAGGCCCCGGCCTGCTGATGTCCGGCACAGCCAGCCGCCGGCAGGCAAGGCGCCTGGCGAGCGAGGACCGGAGGCGTAGCCCAAGCTACGTCGAGGTCCGAGCGATGCCAGCAACACCGTATGCCGGTGGCTGGCTGTGCCGGGCGTGGGTGCAAACCGCAAATTGGTAGGGGTAGGCTTTTTAAGCCAAGCATTATAGAAAGCGCAAAATGAGCTACTTCGCGGGAATAGACGTAGGTTCTCTCAGCAGCGACGCGGCCATCATCGGCCAGGACGGCGACCTGAAAGGCTGGAGCGTAACCGAGACCGGGCCTCACAGCACCAACGCGGCCGAGGCCGCCCTGGACGCGGCCCTGGACATGGCCGGTCTGACCCGTGATGACCTGGCCTTTGTGGTGGCCACCGGCTACGGCCGGGCCGCCGTGCCCCTGGCGGGCAAGAAGATCACCGAGATATCCTGCCACGCCCTGGGGGCCTACGCCCTGTTTCCCGACGTGGGCACGGTCATCGACATCGGCGGCCAGGACTCCAAGGTGATCCGCCTGGGCGAGGGCGGCAAGGTGGCCGATTTCGTGATGAACGACAAGTGCGCCGCAGGCACCGGCCGCTTTTTGGAGGTGATGGCCGCCAAGCTGGGGGTGGGCCTGGACGACCTGGGGCGGCTGTCTTTGGCCGCCCAGGGCGAGGTGAGCATCTCCAGCGTATGCACCGTGTTCGCCGAGAGCGAGGTGGTGTCCCTGGTGGCCAAGAACCACCCCATAGATCAGGTCATCAAGGGCCTGCACCGCTCGGTGGTCAACCGGGTGGCGGCCATGACCGGCAACATCGGCATAACGCCCAGGGTCATCATGAGCGGCGGGGTGGCCAAGAACGCGGGCGTGGTGGCGCTGATGGCCGAGCGTTTGGGCGTGGACATCGCCGTGCCCCAGGAGCCTCAGATTGTGGGGGCCCTGGGCGCGGCACTGATGGCGGTGAGGGCGGCATTATGAGACAAGTTCCTCTGGGCAGCACCGGTCTCATGGTCTCCGAAGTCGGCTTCGGCGGCATACCCCTCACCCGCGTCACCCAGGACGAGGCGGTGGCGCTGCTGCGGTCCGCCCTGGACAAGGGCTTCAACTATTTTGACACCGCCCGCATGTACGGCGACAGCGAGCTCAAGATGGGCCTGGCCTTTGAGGGTATTAGGGACCGGGTGATTCTGGCCACCAAGACCATGAAGCGCGGCGGCCAGGAAATGACCCAGGAGATCGAGGCCAGCCTCCAGGCCCTGCGCACCTCCTACATCGACCTTTACCAGATG
>JAHJPG010000093.1 GCA_018819925.1 Pseudomonadota bacterium | reverse complement strand
TCACCCGGAAAAAATGCCCGTGCAGATGCATGGGGTGGGGCATCATGCTGCGGTTGAAGTAGCTCAGGCGCACCTTTTCCCCCGGGGCCACGGCCAGGCGTTCGCTGTCCGGGTATCTCTTGCCGTTAATGCTCCAGTAGGGCGAGTGCATCCCCCCGCTCAGGGTTTGGCGATACCAGCGCTGGGGCTGCCCGGCGGGGTGGGCCACCGGCAGGGCGGCGGCCAGGTCCCAGTAGGTGGCCAGGCTCAGGCCAGGGTGGAAGCGGGGCCCCACCGGAGCGCGGTTCTCGGAGCCGGCGTAGACCACGGCCAGGGCCAGGCCGCTTTCGCCCTGGCCGCTGTCGTGGGCCTGGAGCAGCCAGGCCCCGGGGTTATCGGCCGTGAACTCCACGTCCACCCTCTCGCCCATGGCCAGGCGCACCACGTCGAATACCGCCGGGGTCACCGCCTGTCCGTCCAGGGCCAAGACGGTGAGCCGGTGGCCGGCCAGGCCAAGGTCGTAGCTGGTGGACGAGGAGGCGTTGATGAGGCGCAGGCGCACCTTGTCGCCTTTTTTCACCTTGAGCGGCGGGCCGGAAGGGTAGAGACGCCCGTTTACGGCGTAGCCCTGGTAATAGGGCTCGGCCAGCGGCGCGCCGGGGGCGTTGGCGCCGCCCATCATGCCGCCCATGGCCGCGCGCCGGGGCACCGGGGCGGCTCCCCCGCCGTCGGCCATCACCCAGTCGGCCAGCAACAACACCTCTTCGCGGTCCCAGCCGCCCAGGGGCCGGACCGGCTCCACGATCAGGGCGCCGTAGAGGCCCTGGTCAAGCTGGTATCCGAAATGGGAGTGGTAAAAATAAGTGCCCGCCGGGCGGGCGGTGAACTGGTAGGTGAAGCTCTCGCCCGGGGGCACGGCGGCCTGGGTAAGCCCTGGGACTCCGTCCATGGGATTGGGCACGGGAAGGCCGTGCCAATGGATGGTGGTGGGTCGAGGTAGGCGGTTTTTTAAAGACACCCGCAGGCTCTGGCCCTCCCGCACCCTGATGACTGGTCCCGGCGTCTGGCCGTTGTACGCCAATGCATTGAATTCAGGTCCCCTTCCCAGGTTGATCCGAGCCGGCTGGGCCACCAGCTCCACCCGGTGGTCCGCCGCCGCCAGCCCCGGCACGGCCCAGAGGCCCCCGGCGGTGGCCCCGGCCAGGGCGCCCAGCGAGGCCTTCAAGAAACTGCGGCGGGTGTAGTCCATGTCTGGTGATCCAAGGTTAAGGGTTGCCGTTGCATCCTTTATCAGTAGCAGCACTCGTGCCAAGAGCCGCCCTGACCCGCCCCGGCTAGTAATGTGTAGTATTATCGAGGTGATATACAGGAGGGCCGTCTTGGGGGGAGAACCGGGGCTTGGCCTTGGCGCATAAAACTTATGCGCCAAGGGCGGGTGACCGGGAAAAACCTTCCCGCTGGTGTGGAATCTTTTGGCTAGGCCTCCTCCAGGGCTTTCAGTTGGCGGTCAACTTCGGCCAAGGCCTCTTCGGCGTCCTCCACCCGCTGCCATTGCCAGGGGCGCACCGAGTGGGCCGGCAGGGCGGCCCGGGCCTGCTCCACTTCCTCGATCAGCCTAAGGCGCAGAGCCAACAACTCTTCCCGTTGTGCATTGCTCATGTAACTCCTCGCCAACAGGTTCTTGTTATATTGTGAAGGCGGGGGCTGGGAGAATGCAATTGATCCTGCTCTGGCGGAGGAAAACCCGCCTGGTACAATAGTACAAGCAGGATGGCATTCGGTATCCCGATAAACCCCACGAGGTGTCCATGCGCGTAGAGATCACACCCCAGGCCCGCGAATGGCTGGCCGCCCACGGCGGCCAATTGACCATCATGCCTCCCGCCCGCACCGGCGGTTGAGCCCCCGCCACCGGGGCGCGGTTCGCGCCCCAGCCGCCGGAGCAGGATCAGATGCACCTTTTCAACCGGCATGAGGTGGACGGCGTGGAATTGTTTCTGCAGCGTGGCCTGATGCTGTCGGGCCCCCGGCTATACATCAGCCTGGGCGGTTTCTGGCGTTTTCGCTGGCTAAAGGTGGACGGCGTGGCCGCCCTGGCCGCCGCCTGCTCCATCTAGCCTTCGCTGGCGGGCCTCTGGCCGCCCACGGGCCTGCTGTCGGGTATCAATATGTATAGCAATCCGGACAGGACCAGCCCCCCGGCCATGAACAGCCACACCGGCCAGTAGCCCTCGATGCCGCTCAGGGACGAGGGATCGCCCTCCACCAAAAGGCCCGCCATCTGCATGAGGGACGCCGCCCCCAGCATGGTGTAGAGGTTTATGCCGGTAAGCGCCCGCGCCGCCAGGTGGGGGGGCAAAAGCTCCTTGATGTGGGGGTACATGATCTGCCCCGGGGCGGACATGAAGCCCAGGCCCAGGAACAGGGCGTAGAGCACCCACACCGGCACCCCCTGCATCAGGCCCAGGGAGAGGGTGAGCAGGGCCGACCCGAACAGGGACATCAGGATCACCCGCTTGCGCGAGGCCAAAACCTCGTCGCTGATGCGGCCCCACAGGGGCAGGCCGATCATGTAGCCCAGGGGCACGAACAAGAGGATGTTGCCGGCCTGGACCTGGTCCAGACCCAGGCCCTTCATCAGGTAGGGGCCGGCCCACAGGCCCTGCAGGGCCATGAGGCAGCCGTAGCGGAAAAAGGCGCCCAGGCTGATGATCCAATAATAGGAATGCCTGAAAAGCTGGCCCAGGCCCTTCAGGGGATTCTCGCGGGCCGCCCGGGGCGGCTCCACCCCCAAGGGGGTGTCGCGTATCACCCACCAGCAGGCGGCGGCCTGCAGGACGTTGAGGGCGGCCGCCAGGGCGAAGGCCCCCCGCCAGCCCGTGGCCTGGGTCAAGTAGACCAGGGGGGTGGCGGCCAGAAGCTGGCCCGCCGTGCCCGCCCCCACCATGGCCCCGGTGAGGGTGGCGAAGCGCCGGGGGGGAAACCAGGCCGCGACGAGCAGCATGGCCCCTATCATGTTGCCGCTCACGCCCAGCCCCAACAGCACCCGGCCCACCGTGGCCATGCCCCCGCCCTGGGCCAGGGCGAAGGTCAGGGCCCCCGCCACGGCCACGCCGTTGAGCAGGGTCATGGACAGACGCGCCCCCCAGCGGTCCAAAAATATGCCCAGGGGGATCTGGGCGGCGGCGAAGGCGTAGAAAAAGGCGGCGGAAAGATCGCTGAGCTGGCTGACGCTAAGACCCAGGTCGGCGGCCAGCTGGGGGCTGATCACCGTCACCGAGACGCGGTAGAACATGCTCATCATGAAGCCGCAGAGGCAGACCGCATAAACGGCCCAGGCGCGGCCGCGGCCGCCGGCCTGGGCTATGGACCCGGGGTTGATCATGGGCGCAATACTACCCCCGCCGGGGCCGCTGGGCATCCCCTAGGCGCCAACTGAGGATGCCGTGGTTGGTTGCGCGGGGCCGGCCCCCAGCTCGCCCGGCTCCCAATCGCCCACCCCGCCCCAGAACTCGCCGCCGCAGCCGCCCAGCAAGAGCAGACCGGCCAGCAGGGCGGCGGCCAGCAGCCGCCGAAGCGGCACGGACGGGCTTTTCCTCACAACGGCCCTCCTGGGTGTAGGTGCCTGTTTTTATGGGGGTGCGCTTGGCATCCCCCAAAATCCGGGGCCAGGCCTTGCCCCGGCCCTCCCTACTTGGTCTTGGCCGGGGCCGCTTGCGCCGGCGGCGGCCCGGCGATGAGCTCGGCCCGGTGCTGGGGGTTCAGGTATTTCTTCACTGCGGCCAGCACCTCCTCGGCGCTGACCGCCTGGACCAGCTCCGGCACCTTGGTGTAGTGCAGCCAGCCCAGGCCGTTCAGCTCGCCCCCGGCCAGGGCCACGGCCTGGGAGGCGTAGCTTTGCAGGCCTATGGCGTAGCCGCCCAGGTAGTAGGCCTTGGCCCTATCCATCTCCGCCGGGCTGGGGGCCTTGGCGTGCAACTGCCCCAAATGCTGGCCTATTCCGGCCAGGGCCGCCTGCTCTTTGCCCGGGCCCACGCCCATGTAGATGCCGAAGATGCCCCCGCCCTTGGCCGGGCTGTAAAAGGGCTGCACCGCGTAGGCCAGGGATCGCTTGTCCCTTAGGTCGCCGAAGAGCCGCCCGCCCATGCCCCCCAGGACCGCGTCGGCCAACTCCAGGGGCCAGCGCTGGGGCGAGTCGATTCCCGGGGCCACGAAGCCCAGCAATATCTGGCTCTGCTTGGCCTGGGGATCGTCAATCTTATCCATCCGGGGCTGGGCCGGGGGAACCAAGGGCGCGATCTTCACCGCCGCCGCTTGGCCCTTGAGCCCGCCCAGCAGGCGCCCCACCTCGGCGATGAACTCGGCGGGGTCCACGTCGCCCACCACGGCCAAAACGCAGCCCCCCGGCCCGCGCATGCGCTCCATGGCAGCCTTGAGCTGAGCCGGGCCCATCTTGGCCAGGGTGGCCGGGCTGCCCAGGGGGTCGTGGCCAAAGGGATGGCCGCCGTA
Source organism: Pseudomonadota bacterium (assembly GCA_018819925.1). GTDB lineage: Bacteria > Desulfobacterota > Desulfarculia > Desulfarculales > Desulfarculaceae > Desulfoferula. The sequence goes on along the minus strand of JAHJPG010000093.1, from coordinate 33,258 downwards.
GACCAGGCGACGGAAGCGCTTGAAGGCCCGGGCCACCGGCGAGTTCTCCTGGGCCCGAAGGGCGGCCAGCTGCTCGGCCTTGGCCCGCTCCACCTGCTCCGGCGGGAAACTGGCCCCGGTCCACACCTGGGTGAGAAGCTCCAGGCCCCGCTTCCAGTCCTGGGCCAGGAAGCTGCCCGAGAGCCCGGCGCTGGTCTTGCCGGCGAAGCCGCTCACCGAGCCGGCCATGTCCTCCAGCTCCCGGGTGAGGGCCTCGTAGGTCATCTTATCGGTGCCCCGCTCCACCGCCCGGGACCACAGCTTGTAAAGCCCGGCCTCGCCCTCGCTCTCGGCGGCCTGCCCCCCCGGCGCGGCCAGGAGGTAAGACACCAGGGGCACGGCCATGGCCGGTTTTATCAACAAGACCAGGCCGTTGTCCAAAACCACCCGCCGGGGCTTCTCCGGGGCCTGGTTATTGGGGGCCAGGGGATAGGCCTCCATGGCCGCCTTCTTGAGGGCGGCCAGGTCCGGGGCGGCGGCCCCCTCGGGGAGTTGGATCACCACCGAGAGCCCCGCCGGGCTCAACCAGCGGCGGGCGGTTTCGGCCACCGCCGAGGCGTCCACCGCGTTGAAGCGTTGGGTGTAGCTGGCGATGTGCTCGAAGCCGCCCCTGAACATCTCGAAGTAGCCCAGCTCCCGGGCCTGTCCCTGCATGGTCTGGCGGGCCCGCACGAAGCCAGCGGCCAGGTTCACCCGGGCCCGCTTGAGCTCGGCGCTGGTGGGGGGCTGGGTGGCCAGGGTCATGGCCTGCCCCAGCAGGGCGGGCCAGGCGGCGGCAACCTTGTCCGGGGCCAGGGAGGCCTCCACCTGGAACAGGCCCAACCCCTCGGGGGTGTAGGCCCCGGCCTCGGCCGAGTCCACCAGGCCCTGCTTCTCCTTGAGTTGGCTCCACAGGCGGCTGGTCTCGCCGTCGCCCAGCACCGTGGCCGCCATGTCCAGGGGATAGACCACCGGATTGGGCAGGCCGGGGGTGATCCAGGCCAGGCTGATGCTGGCCTGGCTCACTTTGTCGCGCATCACCTTGAGGCGCGGCCCCACGGCGCGGCGGTCCGGGGGCAGGGTGAAGGCCGGGGCTGGCCGGCCGGACAAGGGGGCGAAGGCCTTGGCGATGAGCGGCAGGATCTCGGCGGCCTTGAAGTCGCCCACCGCCACCACCAGCATGTTGGGGGCGCGGTACCAGCGGGCCTTGTAGTCCAGGATGTCCTGGCGGCTGATGCCCCGCACCGAGGCCACCGACCCGATGACGGGCCGCCCGTAGGGGGAGTCGCCAAAGGCCTGGGCGAACACCTCCCAGCCCATGCGCCGGGCGGGGTTGTTCTGGTTCATGCGGATTTCTTCGATCACCACCTCTTTTTCCTTGGCCAGTTCCGCCGCGTCAAAAGAGGCGCTCACCACCGCGTCGGCCAGGATGTCCAGGGCCGGTCCCGCCGAGGCGCTGGCCGCGGTGACGTAATAATTGGTATGGTCAAAGGTGGTGTAGGCGTTCACCTCCCCGCCCAGGGCCTCGATCTCCGAGGCCATCCGGCCGGCGGGGCGGCGGGGAGTGCCCTTGAAGATCATGTGCTCGATGAGGTGGGTGATGCCGTACTCGCCCTTTTTCTCGTAAATGGAGCCCGCCCGCACCCAAACCTGGAAGGAAACCACCGGGGCCTCGTGGTTCTCAACGGTGATGACCTTGAGGCCGTTGGGCAGGGTGTGGCGCTGGGGCGCGGCCCAGGCCGCCAGAGGCAGCAGCAGCAGGATCAGCAGGGAGCCAAACAACAGCGACAGCCGGCGCATGAGTATCTCTCCCCCCACGGCCATGGCCTATGGGTTGGGGTGGTTAATGCTATAAGCTTAAGACCGGCGGGCAGCCCCTTCAACCCCCGGGGCTTCATGGGCTATAATGGGCCGGCGTTCAACTCGGCCACGCAAGGAGGGCGGCATGGGTTTCAACCTGAGGTTCATATGGCTGGGCAAGCTGGCCCTCGTCGCCCTGGCGCTGATGCTCTCTTGCGACCTGATCTTGCTCTCCAACCTGCCCATGCACCTCTACGCCATGTATCTGGCCATCACCCTGGCCCTGGTTACCGTCTACTTCGTCTCTCGGGTGCGCACCGCCCGGGCCGAGGGCCGACGGGCCCTGCCCCACGTTTGGCGGCTGTTTTTCATGAACCTGGCCGGCTTCGCTCTCAGCCTCACCTGGTCCTTGTGCTACTTCCGCCTGGAAGGGGCCTTCGCGGGCCTGGACCTGGACTTGCTGGGCCCCAAGATGCTGGGCATCTACATCTCCAACTTTACCATCAAGGCCGTCATCCTGGCCCTGACCGTGGCATGCTTGGCCGACGCCTTCCAGCGGGGCAAGGGTGGCGGGGGCAAGGCGGAGCAAGACTGCGACCGGCCCGGGGGCAATCTCTAGCAAGAGCGCCGCCACCTAATCGACCTTAGAAATAGCCTTCCAAGAGGCGGAGCTCAAGATGATCATCAGAGATGAAACGACTGCTGATATCCAGGCCATAGGCGAGGTCACCAAGGCCGCCTTCCAGACTCTGGCCATAAGCCAACACACCGAGCAATTCATAATAGCCGCCCTGCGCGCCGCCGACGCCCTGACTATCTCGCTGGTGGCGGAAATCGGCGGGCGGGTGGTGGGGCACGTAGCCTTTTCGCCGGTGAGCATCTCCGACGGCAGCCCGGACTGGTACGGCCTTGGCCCGGTTTCGGTGTTGCCGGAGCTTCATAGGCAGGGCATCGGCTCGGCGCTGATCCGGGAGGGGCTGGCCCGCCTGGAAAAGACGGGCGCGCAGGGCTGCGCCCTGGTGGGCGACCCCGCCTATTACCCCCGTTTCGGTTTCAAGAACCACCCCGAGTTGATGCACGAGGGCGTGCCCCCGGAAGTGTTCATGGCCCTGCCCTTTGGGGATGCGGTGCCGCAGGGCAAGATGGAGTTCCACCAGGGGTTTTGGGCGACCTGCTAGGGAATTGTTGGGTTTCGGGCTACGCCCTCTGCCCAACCTACACGATTGCATGATTTTTAATGAAATAGCGTAGCGACTGTTATTTAGTTCAAGCGTAATTTTGGTTCCAGGCGATTTCGTTTGCGGCCATGGAGTTTAGAATGACCAGCCTCTTTTTCATGGCAGCGGTCACGGCCACCATTTTGCGTTTCCCCTTATCCACCAAGCGATCATAGTGGGCCTTGATCTGAGGGTTGTGCTGAATGGCCACTAGGGTGGGCATGTAAAGAAGGCGTCTGACATGGACACGCCCTCCTCCTATCATGCGTTTTCCCCGAAATTGTCCGCTGTCTCGGTTTATAGGTGCCAGGCCCACCAAGGCGGCGATTTGCCGCCGGTTCAGAGCGCCCAGTTCCGGCAGCTGACACGCCAGCATCATGGCTGTGTGGTTGCCGATCCCCAGCATGGACTGAAGTAGTCGAGACGTTTGTTTTAGTTTGGGTGATTGGTCAAGGTCCGATTTGATCTGTTTGTCGATCTTGGCAATTTCCCTGTTAAGCGCCGCAATTATCACCTCGATGCTCTTGGCGATGCTTTTGTCTCGGGCGTGCTCTTTACGGTTCTTTTCCTGGGTCCTCATCTCCACCAATTGCCGCCTTCTGGCAGCCAAGCCTTTTAGCTTGATCGACAGTTCAGCCAGTTCCGTTTGGGGCGGTGGCTGGAAGGTGGCGGCAAATTCGGCGATGATCGCGGCATCGATCTTGTCCGTCTTGGCCAAGCGCCCCTTGGCTTTGGCAAAATCTCTGATGCGCTTTGGGTTGATTACCGCAGCGGATATCGAATTGGATAAGAATTCGTTGAGCAGCGGCAATTCATAACCGCCGGTGGATTCCATTAAAACCAAGCTTGGCTTTAATGTTCCAAGCCAGGCAATGCACTGTGCAATACCCGCAGGGGTGTATTGGAAATGTTTGAATTCCCCCGCCTCATGATGAACTAGGTCAAATGATGATTTGGCAATGTCCACCCCCACGGAGTTGCTTACCATTTGGGAGACAATCAAAAAGGATCTCCCGCCATTAACAAAAGCCTTGGTCGCTGTTACGAGGAAGAATAATGCATAATATGGCCGCGAACAAAGCAACAGTAAACGCAGTTATTTGAGCCCCTCACTCCTTTATCGTTTTTTTAGTGCATGGGGACTGTAGCTCCCGATTTCAATCCCTACATTTTTTGCGGACCCAGTTACCTGGGCTGGACGTAGGATTAGCCGTAGTTTTTCCTGCGGTAGGATGCAGTGAGGTGCATTTTCATGCATTTTGGTGCAGATAAGTGCTTGAAATTAGGTAGGGTGCGCTCCCAGCCGTGTACTTCAAATCCGGTGTACCGTCTGAGTAAGGCGGTAGGTGGGTTCGATTCCCATGCACTTCCGCCACAACGATTACAAGAGGTTAGGCGCGATGCCTGGCCCCTTTTTTTGTGTGGTGCGAATTAGGTCGAATACCTTCGGAGGGTGGTTGGACGTAAAAAAGACGTAAATTAGTTTACGTCTGGTCTAAGCGATGTCCCGCTTTTTAGATGAGCCTCCCTCCAACACTCGCAGGTGTGGTCTGATGGATGCCGATTCACAAGGGGGCTGCGTCTTGCGTGCAAGCTTCGCATTTTTGCCATGACCATGGCGCTAAAACCCTCTAACTAGCAAACTAGGCAGCCTTGGTTGCGTGGGTCGCGACTGCGCCGGTATTTTTCCTTGCTCCCCAGCGCAGCCCAGGTTTTTATTTCACCAAGTTGAAATTACCTTGTTTGTCGAAAATCGAATATTTCATGGCCCGCAAAAGCAAATTCTCAACATGTTCACGTGCGCTTTCCTCCGTTTTTTTAGCGTCTCCGTTCACAAATGTTTCGATAATTTTGTCATGTTCGATAATAGTTTTTTCAAATAGATTAGATTTTTTTGTGTATAAACATGATACCCAAAGCCGAACGGTCCTCTGAATGATGGGCCGTATGGCCTGCTTCAAGGCCTCGTTGGCAGCGCTTTTTATATAATGGCCGTGAAACTTAAAGTTCAGGTCAATGCAATTCTCAATATCACCAGCCTGATAAGATTTTTTAAGCTCGTCATTAATCTTGACCAATTCATCTATCCACTGTGGGGTGGCCTTTTCCGCAGTCAATTTCGCGGCGCACCCCTCCAAACAAGCCAGCACGGGGATTACTTCCAGCAAATCCTCACGAGTTATCTTGCGCACGTATTTCTTTTTGTAGGCGCTTACGACAACCAGTCTGTCGGCGGCTAATAGGCGGATCGCCTCTCTTATAGGAGCCCTGCTTGTGCCAAAGCGGTCCTTTAATTCCTGTTCTTTTAAAAAATATCCCGGTTCAAGAGTGCCGTCCATTATCTCCTGGCACAGAAGGCTGTACAGCTGGTCTACGATGGACCCTGGCTGGTACACTTTTACCATGTTGTTATATCTATCCTTTCGTTAACCGCTTTATGCCTTACTAATCATAATGTTATGTCGACAAGCAGTCAAGCGCTCAAGTGAAACCCCTCACTTTCTGTATACATAGTCTGGTTTCCATAGGATTTAATTAGGCCATTTAGTTAATCTCTTTGTCGGCACCAAAACAAACGTGCCGGCCAGGTTGAGCCTCAACTCCTCCTTGGCCGGCACGATGGTTCATTGCTTGGATCAGTGTCACGTTAGGTGCAGGATATCGATGACGTCGAGGGTCTTGATTAGCATATTCACTCCGCCTGAAAGATACGGCACCTAAAGATTCTCCACGATAAGGCTCACCGCCTCGCCGCCGCCCAGGCACAGGCTGGCCATGCCCGTGGCCGCGTCCACGTCCTTCATGGCGTAGATCAGGGTGGTGAGCACCCGTGCGCCCGAAGCGCCGATGGGGTGGCCGATGGAAAGGCCGCCGCCGTATATGTTGATCTTGGCCGGGTCTAGACCCAGGGTGCGCTGCACCGCCACCGAGGAGGAAGCGAAGGCCTCGTTGACCTCCATCAGGTCGATGTCCTTGGGGTCCAGGCCCTGCTTGGCCGCCACCTTGGGAATGGAATAGATGGGCGCCACCAGCACGTATTTGGGGTCTATGCCCGCCGCGCCCTGGGCCCCCACCTTGACCATCGGGGTGATGCCCAACTCCCGCGCCTTGTCCGCGGCCATCACCACCACCGCCGCCGCCCCGTCGTTGAGGGTGCTGGCGTTGCCCGCGGTGACCGTGCCGTTCTTCTTGAACACCGTCTTGAGAGAGCCCAGCTTGCCCAGGTCGGCTTTCATGATCCCCTCGTCCCGGGCCACCACCTTGGGCTCGCCCTTGCGTTGGGGGATGCTCACCGGCAGGATCTGGCTGTCAAAGCGGCCTTCCTCGGCCGCCTTGAGGCTCTTGACGTAAGAGTCGAAGGCGAACTGGTCCTGGTCGGCCCGGCCGACGCCATACTTCTCGGCGCACAACTCGGCGCTCATGCCCATGTGGAAGTCGTTGATGTGGTCCCACAGGCCGTCGTGCACCATGGAATCCACCACCACGGCGTCCCCCATGCGCTGTCCGGTGCGGACCTTGGGCAGCAGATAGGGCGCGTTTGACATGCTCTCCATGCCCCCGGCCACCACGATGTCGGCGTCGCCGCAGGCCACGGCCTGGGCGGCCAGCATCACCGCCTTCAGCCCCGAGCCGCAGACCTTGTTCACGGTGATGCAGCCCACATCAAAGGACAGGCCGGCCTTGAGCGCCGCCTGACGGGCCGGGTTCTGGCCCAGGCCGGCGGGCAAGACGCAGCCCATGATGCACTCGTCCACCTGGGCTCCCAGCAGGCCGGAGCGGGCCATGGCTTCATTGATGATGGTGGCGCCCAGATCGGTGGCGCTCAGGCTGGACAAGCCGCCCAGGAAAGCGCCGACCGCAGTGCGTACCGCGCTGGTGATTACTACCTCTCGCATACCTCTTCTTCTTTCAGCGACGCGAGCGCCGCCCGTTGTTCCTCTGTAAAAGGGCGGGCACGCCTTAGTCTTCCAGAACCCCCCGGAAGCGGTTTCGCATCTCTTTTTTGTTGAGCTTGCCTACGCTGGTCTTGGGCAACTCTGTGACCGAGACGTATTTTTCGGGAATCCACCACCTGAGGATTTTCCCCTGGTCCACGAACAGGTCCAGGTGTTTTATCAGTTCGCTTTTAAGGGTCGCCTCATCCGTTTCGCGCGAGGGGACCACAACCGCCACGGGACGCTCCCCCCATTTGTTGGACCTGGCGCCGATGATGGCTACCTCCCGAACCAAGGGATGGGTGCTCAACAGGCTTTCCAGGGTCAGGCTGGAGATCCATTCGCCGCCGCTTTTGATCACGTCCTTGTTGCGGTCGGCGATGAGCACGCTTTCTTCCTGGTTGATGGTGGCCAGGTCGCTGGAATGCAGCCAGCCGCCGCGCCACAGTTCTTCTGAAGCTTCCGGGTCTTTGTAATAGCCGCCGGTGAGCCAAGGGGCCCGCAGCACGATCTCGCCGATGGACTTGTCGTCCCTGGGGACATCGTTCATGTCATGATCCACCACCCGCTGCTCCACCAGGGGAACGGCCATGCCCGTGCGGGTGAGGAAGTCCAGTTGGTCCTCGCCGGGCCAGTCGAACATGTGGGGTTTCAGGTATTGCAGGGCCACCTTGGTGTAGATCTCGGTCATGCCCCAACCGGCGCACACGTCGATGCCCATTTCCTGGGCCCTGATGGCCAGCTTCTTGGGTACGCGCGAACCGCCGCCCTCGTAGATGATGCCTCTGAGGAACTTTTTGTAATGTTCGATCTCGGGATGGGAAAGAACCATGTCCAGCAGGGTGGGTACGCACTGCATGAACCCGCCCTGCCCGGGGTCCTTCTCCTGCTCCAGCAGCTTCAGGAATTCGGTGGGCTCGAATCGGCCGGGATATACCTGGCGGCAGCCCAGGAGGGTGGCCATGTAAGGCAGGCTCCAGCCGTGGGCATGAAACATGGGCACCAGCGGTATCATCAGATCCCGGCGGGCGTCAAAACCCCGGCGGCCGGAAAAGCCCAACAGCATGATGGTCCAAACCATGGTGTGTAAAAGATGCTGGCGGTGCGAGAAGAAGCATATTTTTGGGTCGCCGGTGGTGCCGGTGGTGTTGCTCAGGGAGGCGATGGTCTTCTCGTCCAACTCGGGATAGGTGAACTCCGGTGAGCTTTGCGCCAACAGGGCTTCGTACTCATGCACCGGGCTCAACTTGGTGGGCGGCAGTCCGCCCTTGTCGCTGGTGATGATGTAGTGGCGCACCGATTCCAGGTTGTGGCTGATGGATTCGATCAAGGGAACCAGCTCGTCATTGAGAACCAGCACGTCAACCTGGGCGCGGTTGACAATGAAGGTTATCTGCTGGGGGGTGAGGAACGGGTTGCCCATCTGCATGATGGCCCCCATGGAGGGGACCCCGAAATATATTTCAAAGTGCCGGTGGGTGTTCCATTCAAAGGCGATGACCTTGGAGCCCTTTTTCACCCCCAGTCCCTGCAAGGCATTGGACAGGCGTTGGCACCGGACGTATTCCTCGGCATAGTTGGAGCGGAATACGTTCTTGTAGATTATCTCTTCACGGGGATGGATTAGGGCCGCCCGTTGCAGCAGCTTGATCAAGCTGAGTTGATAGTCGAAACCGGCCTGTGGGAATTCCTGTTCCTGGTTCATGATTCCTCTGACACCTTCCAGTGGTTTACATCAAAAAGCCGCAAGAGATCATAACTTGTTGGCCTTGCGGTAGCCCAGGGCGTCACTGGCGATTATCATTTTTTGCACGTTGGCAGAGCCCTCCAGGATTTGGTAGAGCTTGGCGTCGCGCAACAGGCGCTCCACGGGATATTCGCTGGAGTAGCCGTAGGCCCCCAGGGTGCGCAGAGCGCCGTCGGCCACCCGGGAGGCCACGTCGCAGGAGTAGTACTTGGCCGTGCATGTCTCCAGGGTGTTGTGGATATGCCCCTCGTCCTTTTGCACCGCGCAGCGATAGGTCAGCAGCCGGGCGGCATCGGTTTCCACGATCATGCGGGCCAGCTCCTCCTGCACCATCTGGAACATCCCGATAGCCTGGCCGAACTGCTCCCGCTCCTGGGCGTATTTCACCGCCTCGTCGATGAGCGCCTGACTCACCCCCAAGGCCCCGGCAGCGGCGGTGAGGCGGGTGTTGTCCAGGCCGGCCATCACGCAGGGGAAGCCCTGACCCTCATGGCCGCCAAGGAGATTTTCAGCGGGCACCTCCACCTCGTCGAAGAACAGTTCTCCCGTGGGACAGGCGTTCCAGCCCATCTTTTCGGCGGTGGGCCCGCTGCTGATGCCTGGGGTATGCATGTCCACGATGAAGCCGGACATGCCCTTGTAGGGCTTGGAGGGATCGGTGTAGGCGTAGATGACCCCCACGTCGGCCACCTGGGCGTAGGTGATCCAGTTCTTGGAGCCGTTTAGTACGTAACGGTCGCCCTTTTTGACTGCCGTGGTTTTCAGGGCGCCCACGTCCGAGCCCGCGTTGGCCTCGGTGATGCCGATGCAGCCCAGGGTTTTCGCACTTACCAGGCCGGGGATGAATTTCTCTTTTTGTTCCGGGGTGCCGAACTGCAATATTTCGCGGGCGGTGCCCATGGTCTGCATGTTGAAGGCGGCCCGTAGCGAGCCGCTCACCTTGGCTATCTCCTCGCAGATCACGGTGTGAGCCAAAAATCCCATGTCGTTGCCGCCGTACTCCTCGGGGATGGGGCAGCCGAAAAAGCCCAACTCGGCCATCTGGTCCACCAGGTCGCGCTGAAAGGTATGAGTCTTCTCATCTTCCGCCACCCTGGGGCGAACCTCTTTGTCCACGAACTTGCGGGCCACGTCGCGGACCGCCGCTATTTCCTCGCTGAAATTAAAATCCATTGTGTCTTCTCCTTGCAGCCGGTACCTACAGCGGTATGTTGCCGTGCTTCTTGGCGGGCACGAGCTTTTTCTTGTTAATGAGCAACTCCAGCGCCTTGATCAGGGTGGGCCGGGTGTCCCTTGGGCGGATGATGTCGTTTATGTGCCGCAGGGACGCGGCGCGTATGGGGTTGACGTAGTTTTGGTAGTAGTAGTCCAGCAACTCCTGGGTCTCGGCGGGATCCTTGGCCTGAGCGATCTGTTTGCGGAAGATCACGCTGGCTGCCGTCTTGGGGGCCACGCTGGAAATCTCGGCTCCAGGCCAGGCGTAGACCAGATCGGCCCCTATGTACTGGCTGCCCATGGCGATGTAGGAGCCGGCGTAGGCCTTGCGCACGATCACGGTGATGAGCGGCACGGTGGCCTCGGCGTAGGCGTGCAGCAGCTTGGCTCCCCGGTAGATCATTCCACCCCGCTCCATATCGCGGCCGATCAGATAAGCCGGCGAGTCCTGGAAGGTGATGACCGGGATGTTGAAGGCGTCGCAGAAGCGCACGAAACGGGCGCCCTTTTCCGCCGCCTTTATGTCGATGACGCCCCCCAGCACTTTGGGCTGGTTGGCCATGATCCCCACGGAACGGCCGCCCAAGCGGGCAAAGCCGGTTATCATGTTTGCGGCGTACAGGGGCTTGGTCTCCAAAAAGTCGCCCTGGTCCACCACCGCGTTGATGACCTTGTGCATGTCAAAGGGCATGAAGGACATCTGGGGAGCCACCTGGTCCAGGGTGGGCTCGGCGCGGTTGGGATCGTCGGCGCAATCGGCCCTGGGCACCGGGCTTTGCCAGCTAAGGGGCAAAAAGTCCATGAGGCGGCGGGCCTGGGAGAGGATGTCCCCTTCCTTTTCCTCCATGAGGTCCACCAGTCCGCTTACCCTGGCGTGCATGGGAGCGCCGCCCAACTCCTGGTCGCTTATGGCCTGGCCGGTCTGGGCCTGCACAAAAGCGGGGCCCGCGATGTAGGTGCTGCTGGATTCGGTGGTGAGGATGAAGTCGGTGAGCCCGGGGGAATAGGCTTGCCCCCCGGCCACGATGCCCAAGATGATGGATATCTGGGGCACCACCCCTGAGTAGAGGGTGTTTCGCCTGAACAGGTGCCCGAACATTTTTTCCGGGCCCAGGGTTTCGTGCAGCCTTAGCCCGCCGGAGTGGCAGATGCCGATGATGGGCACCTGGGCCTCGGCGGCCAGGTCCATCAGGGCACAGATCTTCTTGCCGTGCATCTCGCCGTAGGTCCCGCCAAGGGCGGCGAAGTCTTGGGCGTATACGCACACCTTGCGCCCGTTGATTTCGCCAAAGCCGGTGATCACCCCGTCGGCGGGAATCTCTTTGCGGTCCATGCCGAAGTCGGAATATTGGTGCCTGGCAAAAACGTCCAGTTCAGCGAAGGAACCCGCATCCAGTAATTTGTCCAGCCGCTCCCTGGGAGTGAACATGCCTTTGTCGTAAAAAACTTTTTGGGCCACTTCCGGGGTAGTGGCGTTTATCAGCTTTTGTTTTCTTTTTAGCAGTGGATTCTCATCCATTTTTTGTCATCCGCATGTTGTCAAGGTTGATGGCGGGCCCTTGGGACCGCGCAAAACTAATCGTTTTCTGCCGGAGGCGAGCCGTCTCCCAGGGCCCCCCCAGCCGCCAGCTCATCGATGCGCCGCCCGCTCAACCCCAGGTCCAGCAATATTTCCCTGGTGTGTTGGCCCAGATGGGGGGAAGGGCTTTCAGGCGCCAGAGGCGACTGGGAGAGGTTGAAGGGCGACCTCAAAAACTCGCGGCCTTGTTGGTCGGCGACCAGCATGCCGCAGGCGGCCACCAGTGGCCCCTGGACCGCCTCCTCCAGGGAACAGACCGGCTCGCAGCACACGTCATGATCGCGGAAAAACTCCGCCCACTGGTCGCGGGAGCGGGAGGAAAATATGTCCTGCACCCGGGTGATCACATCCGATCCGCCGAACTGCCCGGGCAGCAGGTCCGGCCGGCCCACCGCCTGGCAGAAGCCCTGCCAGAACTTGGGCTCCAGGGCCCCCAGGGACATGAACCCACCGTCACCGGCGCGGTAGACGTTGTAGCAGGGATAGCGCCCGTTGAGGGTCATGCCCCGGGGCGAGGGGTCATCGGCCCCGGCCTGCACCCGGGCCAGCAACTTGGTGGCCATGGACAGGGCTCCGTCGAACATGGCCACGTCCACCAACTGGCCACGCCCGGTGCCATGGCGCTGCACCACCGCGGCCAGCAAGGCGGCCAGGGCCATGAGGCTACCCCCGGCAACGTCGGCGATCTGCACCCCGGCAACGGCCAACTCGTCGGCCCGGCTGCCGCCCATGGCCAGCACTCCGCAAAGAGCCAGGTAGTTGACATCGTGCCCGGCGCGCAGGCGATAGGGGCCGGTCTGACCATAGCCAGAGATGGACACCTGGATCAGGCGGGGCTGGCGGGCGTTGAGCACCTCAAAGCCCAGGCCCAGTTTGTCCATGGCGCCCGGCCTAAAACCCTCCACCACCACGTCGTAGTCATCCAGCATTTGCAGGAATATTTCCCTGGCCGCCGGATGTTTCAGATTCAGCGCCACGCTCTTCTTGTTGCGGTTCACCGAGTCAAAGGAAAGGCGGGCCGCTTCGGGGCCGGCCCCCATGCTGCGGCCATAGTCGCCGCCCTGGGGGTTCTCCACCTTCACCACATCGGCCCCCAGCGAGGCCAGAAGCCAGGTCATATAGGGGCCCGGCAGGTTCATGCTCAGGTCCAGGATCTTCAACTCTTGCAGGGCGTGCTCCACCGGCAACTCCATAAGCTGTTTAACGACGACGCCTCTTGTTTGCCGGCTCGGTTCTCACCAAGGCCGGTCACCGCTTACCTGGCCGGCAAGTCAGGCCTAATCTCGCCTGGCCGGCACTCGAAAGGGCCGGACATTACCCCTAGGCCGGCCGGGCGCGATAGTTCATACGCCACAGCACCGGGAACAGGACCACCGTGGTGGCCAACAACACCCAAAGCAGCCAGGTCGCGGTTGGGCAGAGGATCAGGACCCCCAGCACCAACATGGCCACGCGCTGCCACCAGACCCAACCGGACTGCAGCCCGGCGCAGAGGGCGACAAAGCCAACCCCGGAAATCAAGAACATCTCAAAACCGGACGGAGTGAAGGTCAGGATGTCGGGGTAGGTGATGAAGATGAAGGGAAGGATGAATTTGGGCGCGCCCAGCTTCATGGACTGCCAACAGGTTTCCAGGAAGTTGGCATCCGCTATCCCGGCGGTGATGACGCATACCGCGGCCACGGGGGGGGTAATGGATGACAGCATGGCCCAGTAGAACACCGTGAAATGAGCGACCAGGGGAGGAATGCCCAGATGAATCAAGGCCGGGGCGACCAGGGTCACGGTGAGGATGTAGGCGGCCACCGTGGTCACGGCCATGCCGAACACGATGCAGCAAAGCATGGCGAACAAAAGCAGCAGCCATAGGTTGCCCGCGGAGGCCGACACCATGAAAAAGGAGATCTTCTCTCCCAGGCCGGTGGTGGTGAGAATTCGGATCACTATGCCCAGGGTGCCCAGCATGGCCCCGATGGAAACCATCATGGCCGCGCCGGCCAAGGTGCCGCGATACACGCCCTTCACGAAAGTCCAGGCGAACTTGGGCTTTCCCTTGGCCACGTAAATCTCGTAGAGAAGCCGCGAGCCCAAAAACGCAATTATGGTGCAGAATCCACCGGCCAGGATGTTGAGTTGGTACACGATGAAAACGTAGAGCAGCACGCAGAAGGCGAACAGGATGGGAATGCCCTGCAAGGCGTATTCAAGCGACATCTTGCCCTTGAGCTCCGGGGGCATGTCCACTTCGGCATCGGGATCGATGTAGCGTTTGGCCAGAAAGTAAACCCCCAGCATGGTGGAGCCGAAGAAGGTGATGGACGCCCACAGGCTGGCCAGCAAAATCTCGTAGTAGTACATGTCCAGGTAGTCGCACATGACAAAGGCCACCGCGCCCAATATGGGGGGCATGATCTGGCCGCCCGAGCTGGCCACCGATTCGATGGCCGCGGCGATTGCCGGAGGCATGCCGAAGCGCTTCATGGTGGGGATGGTGAAGGCGCCCGTGCTGACCGCGTTGGCCCCGGCGCTGCCGGACATGCCGCCAAAGGCCATGCTGGCCAACACCGCCACCTGGGGCACGCCCAGTTTGCTGCGGCCCACCATGCGGCCCACCAGACGCAGAATGTAGTCCAGGCCGCCGAAGCCATGCACGAACCCCGCGAAGAAGGCGAAGATGGCTATCCAGGTGGCCCCCACCTGGTTCAACAGGCCGAAGACGCCGTTTATCTCCGCGCAAGCCAACTCCGTGAAGCGGGTTATCGAGATCGGCGGGTGGTACAAAAAGCCCTCGGGAAGCCAATGTCCGAAAAGCGCGTAAGAGGTGAAGACCAAGGTCACTATGGGGATGATGGGCCCGGAAGTGCTCCAGGTGATTTGCAGCAGCACCACGATGAAAACCACCGATACCAGCATGTCCCAGGTGTTGATGAACCCGGCCCGCTCCCAGACCAGGGACGGGTACTCGATCCACAGATAGGACAGGCACCCCAGGGTGAGCAGGAAACATGCGCCCGCCGCCACCCGCTGCCCCATGCCGCTCATGTGCATGAAGCGCCTCTTGCGGACCACCATCAGCGAACCGATCATCATGGTGAGAGATAAAAATAGTACGCCGTAGCGCTGCCGGGACTCCCACATGGTGAGCGCGTAGTGGATCAGCATCCACACATAAATCGAGCAGAGGATGCCGTAGAAAATGTCGTAAAGGGAAATACGGCGGGAATTTTCGGCCATGGAATCCACCCCGTGCGTTAAAGCCCTATTTATTTAAAAAACGCTACTTAATGGTGTAGATGGGCCCGCCCGGGAAAAGGGCGGGCCCGCTTGTTAACAGGCTATTGCACTCCGGAGGCGAGCTTGCCGATAGTGAGGGCGTTGTTCCAAAGGCCCTTCTCTTTGAGATACTTGGCTACGCCTGGATGCACCGGAATGTCCTTGGCCTCCATCAGGCCCTTGACCTGCAAATCCATCATGTGTTCGGAAGCGAATTTCAGTGTGCCGTTGACCGGGGCCAGATCCTTCTTGGCCTTTTCGATCCAGGTCTTGTATATCTGGTACATCGTTTCGGTGGACATGTTGTTGCCCGGGTGGAAGCCGTAGTGAATCGACCAGCCGTAGATGTCGCCCGAGTTGATCTTGCGGTTTTTAGGCTGCATCCATTTGTTGGAAAGCTTGCCAAAGGTAATGCCGCTCAATTGGCCGATCTTTTGCATTTGCTCCTTGCTGGGGCGCAGGACCTTGATCTCCGTGCGGGTGTCCAGGTTGCGCATCCAGGAAGGAGCGGTCTGGCCCTTGTCCAGGCAATAGCCGCCCAAAACGTCCACGGTGCCCATCTTCAGGGCGTCCGCCGCCTCCATGGCCCCGACCTGCCTGGTTTCCAGCTTGTCCCAAATGCCCAGGCCGGTGAACACGGCGCGGTACACGTCGTAGATTCCCGAGCCGGCCACGAAGGGATAGAATTTCTTGCCCACCATGTCCTGGTAGGTGTTGATGTCCTTTTCCTTGGCGCTGGCCACGGGAATCCAGTCGGCGGTGAGGTAGTACCAGCCTTGTAGAGGCAGGCGCTTGATGGGGCTTTTGGCAAAGGGCCCCAGGTTGTTGTAGGCGTCGCGCAGGGTCCAGGTGCTGCAATAGGCGATATCCAGATCACCCCGGGCAAAAATTTTCACCGAGGCCGTGCTGCCGGGCGTGGGAACCGCCTCCATTGAAATGCCCTTGACGTTGCGCTTGATGGTGGCGGACAGGGCGACTCCGCAAGAGTACCCGATAGTGCCTTCCTTGCTGGTGCCCAGGCGGATGATATCGGTCTTGGCGTAGCTGACAGGCACCGCCGGCCCCATGGCCAGCAAGGCGCTTATGGCCATGACTCCACAAATAACCAAAGCCCACCATTGCATTGAACTGTGTTTTTTCACTCCGCCCTCCTTTTACAATCGTTTGTTTTCCCCGTGAATAAAGTGGTTGCACCGTTGCCCGGCTTTCCGGCCGGGCCTCGGTCATTGTCCTTAAAATTACGGCGCCATCTAAAGCGATTTGGACGGGTGCCCCAAAGCCGCGGCTTCCGCAATTTTTATTAGCCGCCAATACCGGAGACCCGGACGGATCATTGTGTCGCGGGCTCCCATTGGTCGTTTGAGGCTGGAGGCGGTGTCATGATGATCAAAACTTTGAGGGTGTACTCGCCAACCGATTGGATTTGGTGGGTGACCCCGCGAGGCACCAGGATCAAATCTCCCTGGCCTAGAAAATGCTCCTGTCCATCCAGGATGAAACGAGCCTCGCCTTGCAGGACGAAGAAGACCTGCTCCATGTCCGGATGAAAATGGGAATCAGCCTTGCCGCCGAGTTCCACCCGGCCATGCCAGATGGCCAGGTTTTTGGCGCCGTTTTCGGCGTGAATCAGCTTGTGGTCAATGGTCTTGCTATGGTTGGGAGGCTCGAAGGATTGGATTCCTTCCAGCCGCTCCACGTTGATGATCGTGGCCATGGGGTAACCTCCGTTGCCGTTGTTGCCGCCTCAAAACCCTGGCAGACGTTGGCCGGACAGAATTGGCGGCACAACCGAATCCCTGGACGGGCTATGGGGCGCTTATGCCTGATCGCTTGCAGCCGGAAGTTTTGTCATGTTGTCGGGCAGTGGCTAGAGGCGCTGCCTTTGCTGTCTGTGCAAGGGAGCAGTTGATGGCACGAAAAATTTATACATAAAGTGTCGACAAGTTGTCAAGTTGAATAATCAACAAGTGCTCCTTGCCGGCGTACCCGGCAAGGAGCATGCATATTTAGTCAAAATAATTCTTACTGTTACGTATTAGATGTAAAACCAGCCGACCGAAAGCTCTCTAAAAAACAGGGAATATTCAAGACGATTTTCGGCCATGTTGTTCGGTTGTGAATTTAGGGCTGGCTTAACTGAATGTCAATTCCACACCAGTTACTTTCCGTAATAGCGGCGCGGCCGTGGCTATGTTTTGGCTCTGGGAAAGTCATCGCTTGGGGGTTTGTTGAGAAGCCCCGTCAGCGGGTCGCATCCGCCATCATCCCGTTTCAGAGCCGGTTTTTCGCCTAGACCGCGCCTCAATTGGGCCGGCCCGGTTTGCAGGTGGAGAAGGCCAACTCGTCCACCGAGGTTCCCAGGGCTCTGGCAGCCCTTGCGGTTGGGCGCCAAGGCGCTGTAGATCACCTCAGGGGCCTTGCGCGTGCCCTGCGGCTCCTTCATGGCGTCCTTGAGGTGGGGAATCATCTTGGGTTGCACGAAGGAAGTGACCTCGATGCGCTTGAGCCCGGTTTGGGACAGGCAGGCGCTCGGTGTAACGAATTGAAAGGTACTGGGAGCCGCGGTCGCTGTGGTGGACCAGGCCGTCGATGTCTCCACGAGCCCACAGGGCCTGCTCCAGGGCGTCCAGGGCCAGGTCGGTCCGCAATGAGTTCGGTTAACCAGGTCAGTTGGGCGCTCGGCATTTTTGTCTGGGAGGGTGGTCTTGCACCTTTTACCCCGGACAGCCCCTTGCGGGCCCATGTCGCGCATAAGGCGCTCCACGGTGCAGCGGGCCACCTCGATCTCCTCGCGGTTCAATTGCCGCCACACCTTGCGCGCGCCATAGACCTGGAAATTGGCCTCCCACACCCGGCTGATCTAATGACTCACAAAGGCGTCTCGTTTGGCGCGCTCGGGCAATCGCTCGGGATCGGCTTGACGGGCCTTATGCTCGTAGTAGATCGACGGGGCGAGTGGGCAGCTCCGCGCAGATCGGCTCGACCCCGTGGTCCTGGCGAAGGGCGTCGATGAAAGACACCATCATTTCGGTCGGCGGTCGAACTCCGCCTGGGCGAAATATGCCGACGCCTTGCGTAGTATCTCATTGGCCCGCCGAAGCTGACGGTTCTCACGCTCAAGCTGTTTGAGACGCTCACGCTCCGAGGTGGTCAAGCCGGCGCGGACACCCTGGTCACGCTCGGCTTGATGCAGCCAACCGCGGATAGTCTCGCCAGTGCAGCCGATCTTGGCCGCAATGGAGCAGATGGCTTGCCACTAGGATTGGTGCTCATCCTGGTGCTCCAGGAGCATCCGCACCGCCCGCTCCTTAACCTCTGGGGAATATCTGATTTGCTTGGACATGACTCCATCCTCTCAAGTAATGGAGTCTCCGGCAATCACGGGGCGGTTCAGTCTCCACCGTCAGCATCTGTTCGGGTACTTCCCTTCGTAAAACGACAAAGGGCGACCTCGGCTGAGGGCGGGTCAATTTTCGACGCCGATTACTGGCAAAACTGGGTCACTTTTGCATGCCGATTGACAAGCCACCATGATTACAAGGGCTTGGCCGGATATAAATGCCCCACGACAGGCGACGGTTAAGCTTCGGAGCCTCCGCTGGCCAGAACATCAAGTACACCATGGGGGCACAAGCCAAACGACATTTCGTCAAGAAACGGAATATAGTTTGACGGAACCCCGTCTTTTACAGCGCAAAGCCCATATCCATTTGACTTAATAGGTTATTTTTTTCATTGGGGATTGGCATTTAACTTGCTAATTCCATAAATCCGAATTTCGCAACTGGGTATTTTTCAGATCCTAATACTAAGTTGGATGCGTTTTCTTTAAAAAATATGGCGCCATAAAAACAAAAGAAAGGAAAAGCAAAAAGCAGGAGGCTTAAATGTAATTTGAGCCACAAAAACCAAAGCTAACAACTTTGTGATCAACAAAGTTTTAACGATAGTCGCCAACACCTTTCAAGGGGAGAAGTCGTGATGAAACGAGCATTTATTTTAGCCGCAGTTGTCTTATGCCTTGTTTTTACGGCCATGCCCTCCACGGCCCGGGCCAGCGCCGAGGTGCAATGGAAAATGCAAAGCTTTATGCCGGCAGCGTCTAACTTGCACAAGTATTTGCAAGAGTTTTGCGACCTGGTCCAAAAGGCCACCAAGGGACGCATGAAAATTACTTTGTTCCCGGCTAATGCGCTCTTCCCCACCATGAAGGTATTTCAAAACGTGAAGGCCGGCGTGGTGCAGATGGCCCACACTTCGGCGGTCCTCTACCAGGGTGAATGGCCCGACGGTATCGTGTTAACCCCACCGTTCGGTTCGACCAACGCCATGGACTTTTACGCTTATTGGGAGTACCGAGGGCTAAAGGAAATGGCCGCCCCGTTTTATGAGAAAAACGGCTTGCTGACTCGCGGACGCATCATCGGCAACGCGGAGCCCATTTGGAGCAGGGTGCCCATCAGGTCCATTGATGATTTCAAGGGAAAGAAAATCCGTATGACCGGCGCCCCGGCTAAGTTTTTTACGAAAAAGCTCGGCGCTTCGGTGATTATGTTGGGCCCAGGCGACTTGTTCAGCGCTCTTAACAACGGAACCATAGACGCCTGCGAATTTTCCGGTGGTTCGATCGACTACGCCCTGGGTCTGCACAAGGTAACCAAATACATGATCATGCCCCAGTATTCGGGGGCCGGTCCCTCCGAGTTTCTCATCAATAAGAAAGCCTACGATGCCTTGCCCAAGGATATTCAACTGATATTCGATCTGTGCTGCAACTGGGCGGAGTTGCAAATAACCCAAAAAGTATTCCGGGATGATGCGGAAGCGGTCAACAAGATGATCAAGGGCGGTGACATGGAGGTCATCTGGCTTCCCGATGAAGACGTCGCCAAAATCCGCGAGTTGGCCGTTGATTTTTGGATCAATGATATGGGCTCCGTCTCTCCGTTCACCAAAAAGGCCATGGAGATATACAAGCAAATGGCCAAGGAGCGGGGAATCGTCAAGTAAGCGATCGCTCTAGAGCATGGCAAGGTTATTGGCTGCGCCAGGGGTCAGAATGAACTTGGCGCAGCCAAACACTTAAAGGTCATAGGTTGCGGCAATGTCTGCGAGAATTATCCACGCAATAGAAGCCCTCAGCGAATGGTCGGGTAAAATTTTTGCCTGGCTCATTCTGCCGATTTCCTTAATCACCTTCGGCGAAGTAATTCTAAGGTACTTCTTCAACTCGCCCACCATTTGGAGCGGCGAACTTATCGGATATCTGTTCGGCGTAATGACCTTCATGAGTGGCGCCTATTGTCTGCGCTACGAACAGCATATCCGTCTGGATCTATTTCGCGGCCGGCTGGGGTCTCACGGCAAGGCGCTGCTGGACATCGCAACATCAAGCTTCACCTATCTCTTTTTGATAATGCTCATTTGGCAAGGCGGGGCGCTGGCCTGGGATTCCACCCAAACCCTGTTGACCAGCGGCACGGTATGGAACCCTCCCTATTGGCCGTTCACCTGGTTTTTGCCGTTAGGCGCCCTGTTGGTGGCCCTACAGGAATTGAACAATCTTTTTAAAAATATTTTCATCTTAACCGGCAAGGAGGTTTCCAGTTGAGCCCGGAAATCATACTGATTATTATGATCGGGAGCCTCCTGGCATTGCTCGCTTTGGGGCTGCCTCTGGCTTTTTTGACCGGAGGCATCGGCTCACTGGTTTTGCTGTTTCTTTTCGGGCCGAGTTTTTTTGTCTCCGTGATTACCAGCATGTTGGGCACCAGCTCCAACATACTTTATGCCGCGGTGCCGGTATTTATTTTCATGGGAACCATCCTGGAAGGCTCCGCCATTGCCGAGGATTTGTACGCCGCGCTTCATGCCTGGCTTGGTGGAGTGCGTGGCGGGTTGGCCATGGGTACGGTGGTGATCTGCTGCATCTTTGCCGCCATGGTAGGGGTGGCCGGGGCCTCCATTGTAATCATCGGGCTGATCGCTCTGCCTAACATGCTCAAGTACAAATACGATAAGAACATCGCCATGGGCACCATCCTGGCCGGCGGAACCCTCGGCCAGCTGATTCCGCCCAGCCTACTGTTTATCGCCTATGGGGTAGAGGCCGGCGTTCCTATCGGGGATCTCTTCAAGGGCGGGGTCCCGGCCGGCCTTCTCTTGGGGGCCTTGTTTTTAATCTACATCTTTATACGGGCTACGATTAACAAAGAACTCTGTCCAGTGGTTCCTCCCGAGGACCGTCCGAGCTTAAAAGAAAAAGTCGCGCTTTTAAAGAATTTAGTACTCCCCGGGTTACTGATACTGTTTGTGCTGGGCTCGATATTCACCGGTATAGCCACTCCATCCGAGGCCGCCTCCGTGGGGGTGATAGGGGCCCTGATCTCGACGGCGGTCAACCGCCGTCTGAATTTAGCATTGCTTAAAAAATCGGTGATAAGCACCGTGGGCATCAGCGGGATGATTCTATGGCTCATTTTTGGAGCCAAATGTTATTCCCTGGCTCTTATCGCTTCGGGGGGAATGCATTTGATGCAAGGTTTGTTCATAGAGATATCCAACTCTATGAGCTTGTATCCCACCATAATCACCATGTTGGTAGCGGTTTTCGTCATGGGTTTCTTCTTGGACCCGGTAACCATTATCGTTATTACGGTCCCTATCTTCACCCCGATCATCAAGGCTTTTAATATCGACCCGATTTGGTTCGGTGTGGTCTATGTGGTCGCCCTCCAATTGAGCTATATCACCCCGCCGTTCGGTTACAGCCTGTTTTACCTGAAGGGGGTTACTCCTCCGGAAATAAGCCTCGGCGATATTTTTGCATCGGTATGGTGGTTCGTGTTGCTCAATCTTATCGGGCTACTATTAATGCTAGTACTGCCCGTTTTACTAACGGGACTAATCTAACAAAAGCTGGCTAAAGTTAAGCATAAATTGCATTCGTTAGTTTGCAACTTATCACCCAATCTATAGAGGGAGCGTGCAATGTCATCACTGAACAAACCTGGATTAGCCTATTTGAAAAATGAGATGGCTAGATGCGAACGCAGAATTAAAAAGATAAACGAAAAGCCCGATCCAGCTAAACCAAAATCCAACATACTGCTTTACGAATTGGAACGGGATTTGCGGCGGGAGCAGATTGAGGCCTGCGAAAAGGGCAAGCCATTGGGCATCACCGGCCTGGGCCCCCTGACCAGGGCGATGGGTATGACGCCTTGGGATGCCATCATGGCCGCTGATAGAACTCACGGCAATGCGGCCACGGAATATTTCGCCCAGGTCAGAAAACTCGGCATGCCCGATCACACCTGTGATCGTTGTTCCATACTGGTGCCCATGATCTTGAATGGCGATTTCCCCAAACCAAATTTCCTGTTCACCTCCAACTTTGAATGTTTGCCGGTCTTTTTGGCCCACAACCTTTTGGCCGAATACCTGCAGATTCCTAAATTTAACATTGATCGGCCCTTTAATAATTACATGGGTGAAAGGAACGAAGAACAACTCCAGTACGTCACCGATCAGATCAAAGAGATGGTGGAGTATATAGAAACCACGGTTCCTGATTGTAAATACAATGAAGAACGCATGATCGAGCTACTGGAATATGACCGGCAGTACCTCCAAACATTCCAGGAATTGTGGAAGCTGAAGGCGGCGATCCCTTGCCCCCTGAACGGGAGGGAAAGCTTCCGGGAAATCAGGCTTTCCAACATGTATCCCGACCCGGCCAAGGCGGTTAAATACATGCGCCTATATGTGGACGAGGTCGGAGAGCGTGTGGAAAAGGGCCTGGGGGCCGCGCAGCCGGAGGAAAAGTTGCGCCTTCTCTGGTCCGTGGCCGGTCCTTTTTATGATGATCCCTTTAGCTGGCTGGAGCAAAGGGGGGTGGCCGTTCCGGCTGCGGAGATGACCGTCTACAACGGTTGGTTCTCCGGCAGAGAGCCCATTTGGGGCGACCCTTGGAACGGACGACAGCTATCGCCGTTGGAGGAAGAGGCCAGGCAGTTCGACTTTGTGTGGGGACGCCTGGGAAGCGATTGGGTGAACACCCACCTCCACTCCTGCCGGGACCTTCACTTGGACGGCATAATTTATTTCTTGCAATGGGGGTGCCCGGTCAGCAACAACCTCGGCCGGGTGGTGGCCGAGGAAGCGGAAAAGCAGCTTGGCATTCCCACCTTGCTGATCGAGGGCCGCATGCTCGAAAGCAGCGGCTATAACCAGAAGGATTTTTACGCCAAATTAGGTGACTTTATCGACGTATGCACGGCCTGGAAAGAAAAACGTCTATAAAGCCATATCCGTTGCACAATCGCACAGGCCGTTCGGTTACAGCACGCCGCACATAGGAGGAATAAGGTGAAAACCAATCACAATATGGAAGATAGACTCAGGAATTTGCTTGCAGCAAATAAGGTTGAAAATAGAACTAAATGGGCTGCTGCCTGGAAACAGCAGGGCAAAAAAGTAATGGGGTTGTTGTGCATCTACGTGCCCGAAGAAGTCATCTCCGCAGCCGGGGTCCTTCCTTGGCGAATCACCGGTTCCTGGGAAGAATCCACGACCCAGGCCTCGTTCTACCGCCCGGAGATGACTTGCCGTTATTGTTCCCACGTGCTTGAGTCGGTATTGGCCGGTGATTTGGATTTCCTTGACGGGGTGGCCACCACCCAGGTGGATGATGACTTCAAGCGTCTCTGGGATGTGCTGAAATACATAAACAAACCTCCGTTTCAGCACATAATGTATTTGCCGCACACAATATCCAAAAACACTTTAGGTATGTGGCATAGGTCGGTTGGCGAGTTTATCCAGGCCATGGAAAAATTTGCCGGAGTGACCATTAAGGATGACGATATCCTCAAGCAGATCGAGATTTACAACCAGATGCGCGATCTGCTGCATCGTGTCTATCAGATGAGGAAAAACCAGACGCCGCCCCTTACCGGCTCCGAGGTTTTGAGCCTCACCACCGCCGCCAGGATCATGCCCAAGGAAGAGTTCAACCTGGAGGTGGAGTCTTTGTTGCCCTATCTGGAAACCCGCAAACCCGAGATGAATAATAATAAGCCTCGCTTGCTTTTGTGTGGGGAATTTCTCGACAACCCCGACTATGTGCAAATCGTGGAAGACGCTGGCGCCATGGTGGTCATGGATGAACTAGATACAGGCAGCAAATATTTCACGGGCATGGTTGATAGTTCAAAAGATGATCCCCTGGGGCAGTTGGCGGATCGTTATATGAATCGCCCCGGCCTTTCGCGCATGGGCGATTGGCATAGCCAGGCCAATCAAATTATCGCTTGGGTTAAGGAATATGACGTACAAGGCGTTGTGGAATTGCGGCAACTCTATTCCTTGCCCCTGGACTATCGCTCCTTTTATTTAAGCAAGATCCTAGAGGAGGTCGGCATCCCCTATCTGAGCATTAACCGCGAATATCATCCCTCGCACATGGGGATGTTGAGCACCCGAGTGGAAGCCTTCGTAGAGATGATTCAGTGAGAGATGCAGGTCGTGCCGACCGTAGGTATTGACGTTGGCTTCGAAAGCACCAAAGTCGTTATTTTAAAGGGGGGCATGCTCCTGGCCCACGCAATCGTGCCCAACGGCCGTCAGGATTTGGATAGGGTCATAAACAAGGCCTTGGAGGAGGTGATCGCCAAGGCCGAAACCCCGGCGGACTGCGTTGATTGCATAATCGCCACCGGCGATGGCGGGGCCCAGGTAACCGTGGCCCATGGCCAGGCCTCGGAGGCCCAATGCTGCGCCTGCGGCTCGGCTATGTTGATGCCTCCGGCGCACACCATCTTGGACATGGGGGCCGAGACCTGCATGGCCGTCAGGACCTGTCGGGGCATGCCCCTCAACATCGTCCGCAATGACCGGTGCGCTTCCGGTACCGGCAGAAGCCTGAAAATGGCGGCAAAGATGCTGGGCAAATCCCTTGAGGACATGGGGGTGTTGTCCCTTTTGTCCCGAGAGGAAATCAGCATCAACAACACCTGCGCCGTGTTTGCCGAGTCGGAAATCATCTCAAAGATACATCACCAATACCGCGTCGAGGATATCGCCAAGGCCGTGTTCCGGGGCTTGGCGCGCAGGGCCCATTCCCTGATCGTAAAGGTGGGCCTAGAAAAAGATGTGGCCATGGTGGGAGGGCTTGCCAACAATGCAGGCATGATCCGGGCCTTGCAAGATGAACTCGGTTGCCAGGTTTTGGTGCCGGACCAGCCGATGATCGTGGGGGCCTTGGGGGCGGCCTTGATCGCGGAGGGGAAAACGAGGAGCTGAACTGATGGTTGTCTGCGGGGTGGACATCGGCTCCCTGAGCACCAAAGCCGTCCTAATGGAAAACGACGAGATTCTTGCCTGGTGCATCGTGCCCACCGGCCCGGATTCCGTGGAATCGGCGGAAAGAGCAGTGGGCGCGGTGCTGGGGGAGGAGAACCTAGCCCTCGGCCACATCGGATACACCGTAGCCACGGGCTACGGCCGGGCCAATGTCCCTTTTGCCGACAAAACCATATCGGAGATCTCCTGCCACGCGGCGGGCAGCCATTGGACCTTTCCCGAGGTCCGGACTATTTTGGATATGGGCGGGCAGGATTGCAAAGCCATCAGATGCGACGAAAACGGGCGGATAAGCAATTTTATCATGAACGATAAATGTGCCGCCGGAACCGGCCGCTACCTGGAAAGGGTGGCCGATTCCCTGGGGCTTGCTTTGGACAGTATCGGCCCCTTGTCCATGGCGGCGGTGGATGAAGTTTTATCCGTGGGCAGCAACTGCGTGGTGTTCGCCGAGGGCGACATTATCAGGCTGCAGCGGGCGAGTAAAAAAACCAACGATATTTTGGCCGGGGCCACGGACGCTATTGTGGAGCGGATCGTGGAATTACTGGAACGAGTCGGCGTCGAACCGGATCTTTGCATAAGCGGAGGAGTGGCCAAAAACATAGGCGTGGTCAGACGAGTGGAGCAAAAGCTGGGACTGAGGGCCCGCATCGCCAAGGAGCCTCAAATCATGGGAGCCTTGGGCGCGGCCTTGTTGGCCCCAAAACGGCAGCCTGGTTAAATATTGGGGAGACCCTCAATTTTGGAGGACCAATCAGGGCTCCCCAGGTGGCGGCGGCGTTTTCTGGCTGATGATATGCCCAGCTTTTTCATTCTCGAATACAACGTGTTGGGATGTATGTTCAAAATAACGGCAGCCCCATCATCCCCGCGGATTTTCCCACCGGTTATGTCGAGCACGTTCAAGATATGGGAGCGCTCGTTTTCATCGAGGCTAACGTCCGCACGATTACCCGAAAAAGTATTCCTGGTCAAACTGGTGGTGGGAACCCGGTATAGAGGTCCGGTGCTCAGGATCATGCCCCTCTCTATAATGTTTTCCAGCTCGCGCACGTTACCCGGCCAAGTGTAGTCCATGAGCTTTTGCATTTCGGTGTTTGGAATTTTTTCCACCTTTTTGCTCAACCGCTTGGCATAAAGTTGCAGGAAGTGCAGGGCCAGAAGGGGAACGTCTTCCGGACGTTCACGCAGGGGGGGAACCTGGATGGGGAAAACGCTTAGGCGGTAATAAAGATCCTCCCGGAAACTCCCGGCCTCGATCAGTTTAGGCAGGTCGCGGTTGGTGGCGGCCATCAGCCTGAAGTCCGACCGGATGGTTTCGTGCCCGCCGACGCGTTCAAACTCCTTGCTCTGCAAAACCCGCAGCAGCTGCACCTGGGAGTTCAAGGGCATGTCGCCGATCTCGTCCAGAAAGATGGTGCCTTGATCGGCCAGTTCGAACCGGCCGATACGTCTTTGCACCGCGCCGGTGAAGGAGCCCTTTTCGTGGCCGAATAGTTCACTGGAGATCAAGTGCTCTGAAAAAGAGCTACAATTTACCCGGATGAAAGGCCCTGTTCGCCGGCCGCTGTTGCGGTGAATCGCCCTGGCCACCAGCTCCTTGCCCACTCCGGTTTCACCCAATATGAGCACGGTGGCGTCCGTCTCGGACACGGAGTCGATATGGGAGAAGACTCGTCGTATGGCCGGGGACTCACCTACAATTTCCTCGAAATGCAGGCTCTCCAGATGCTGCTCTTCCAGGTATTGTTTTTCCTCCACCTGTTTTTGGTACATCTCGCGCAGGGTTTCATAGGCCATGGCGTTATCCATGGCGATTGCGGCTTGCGCGGCAAAGTAACCAAGAATATCCAAGTCCTCTTGTCTGAAAGCGCTCTTGAACAGGCGGTTGTCATGGTAGAGCACGCCGATTACCTGCTCTCTGAGGCTCAAAGGGACGCAAATGCACGAACGGATGGTTTCTTCCGAAGACAGCGATTCCGGTTTGTTGGATTCAAATTCCAGAAAACGGACCTTGCCGGTGCGAAAAGTCTGTTCAATTAAATCCATGGACCCGGCAAAGCCGTGGCTTTCCAGGCTTTCTCGGGTCAAGTTTTTGGCGGCTCGCAAATTCAGGCGGCCGGTTTCGCCATCGGCCAAAAATATGGCTCCCCGCTCCGCTCCGGTGACGCTGTTGGCCAAGGAAATTATCCGCACCGCTACTTCTCGGTTGTCGCGGATGGTGACCATTTCCTGCCCTAGCTTTAATATTTCATCGAGCAAGTGTTCCCGGTTTTGAATGTCGCCCAGCAGGGAGCGTAGACCGTCGGGAATCAGGGATTCGTTGTAGGAAAAAAGCTTTTGGGCCGACGGACCAGCCAAAGCCTTGGCCAGTTCTTCATCTCCCTGCCGCAAATACTCCACGGCCAAATCCAATCTGGTTTTGGCCAGTTCAATCTGGTGGCCTGAAATATCGAGCAACTCAATGGCCTGCTCAAGGTTTTTCGTGACCTCACTTGATGGTTCGCCATGCAGCTTTTGCAGTAGCGCCTTGTAGCGATAACCCAATCCGCACATGTAAACGTTTTGGCTATCAAGGGCTTCGGCGATTTCCTTTTCCAGAGACAAGCCTTGGAAGCGGGGTAATAGACCCTGCTCCATACACCAGCAAAGCTCCATGATGATGGCCATGTTGCGGAAGTGAATCTGGGTATGCTGACTTAACTTGATGAATTCACGCAACGAGGCATGGGCCTTGTTGTTATTGCCCAGTTTGTGGTCCAGGTAGCTTCTGCACGCCAAAGCGCCCACTTTACCGAAGTTGTTGTTGCCTTTCGTCGTTTCATCGAAAGCGCGGTTACAATAGGTGTCGGCTTGGGCGTAGAGGCCTATTTCGCACAAGGCCCAGGTTATGGTCGAGGAGACATGACCGGCCATGCCGGTGTTGCCTATTTTGAGGCATTGCTTGTGGATCGAGTCCAGCAGGCCCAGGCCCTGGGATACCTGTCCGCAATGGCAGTAACACAACCCAATGGCCAGGCGGGCCATCAAGGGAAAGCCTTCCCTGGGTACGTTTTCTACCTGAGGCGCGTCCTTTTCGCAGCTTTCCACGGCGTCCCTATAACGGCCCTGCCAGTAGTGGAAAAACATGCTGAAAATAAAGGCTGATCTTTGAATATAGGGATCGTCGGCCTTTTGGGCCATGGCCCAGCCTTCGTCGAAGAGTTCCAAGGCGGCTTTGAAATTGGACCGCAGCCATTCCTGTTTGGCCAAATGCATCTTAAGCAGGCCCTGGTAACCCTCCTCATCCATGGCCTTGGCGCTTTCAATGGCCTTGCACAAGAATGAGTTGACCAATTCGGCCTCACGGGTGCCCATGGAAATCTTGGAAATTTGAATAGCGGTTTCGATGAGCATCCGCGCGGATTCTCCGCCGGAAATATTTTCTAAGCTGTTAATTGCCTTTTCAAAGTACTGAAGCGCCTCCCGGTGGCGGAACTTCTTTCTGAGATAGTTTCCCTCCGCCACCAAACGCCGGCAGCCGTCCAAGTCGTTGCTTACGTTAAGCAGCAGCTTGGCCAAAGCATGGTCCAGTTGGGCCTCGCCCGGCATTTCCAGCAGCAGGCTTTCAATTGTTCGTTTATAAAGGCTTTCTTTTTCCTCCTGGGGAATAGATTCGAGGAAGTCTTGCCGCTTTTGGGGGTCAGTGAAGCGGAAACGGCCGGGGGTGGTCTCAATCAACCACTTGTCTTCAATTCCTTGGTGCAGGGTCTGGAGTATAAGGGATGGTTTTTCCTTGGATACTTCCTGTAGCCAGTCGATAGAGAAGCCGTCGTCGAACAGGGCGGCCACCCTAAATATGCGTTGTTCGATCTTAACGGGGGGGCTGCCCTGCTCGGTCATGCCGGCCTTCGCAATCTTCATCTGGTTAGCAATATAGACGGGTTCGCAGCCATGGTAGATCAGGGGAAGAGCCCAGTCAATAAATATGCAACGATTTTTCGTCTAAAAAACGCCAATTGGTTTTATCGAGGAAAGGCTTTGACCTTCCACATGCATATCTATATGAAATAATTTAAAAATTGAAATCGATTTGATTGGCGCTGAAATTGCTTAAGGTTCATAACCATGATTTACATTAAGGAATCAGCAATAACTAAAAAAAAAATCCATATTCAGGTGGAAGGCCACTTGGACCGTGTTTCTTTGCCGGCATTGCGCCGGGTATGCCTGCAACACCTGGAGGATGGCCAAAAGATACAGCTTGATTTGTCCGGGCTTTATTCCGTGGGCATGGAGGGGCGCGGCTTTTTGTTGAGCATCAGGGGAAAAATCAAGCTCGTCGGCATGAGTCAATATCTTGAACAACTGCTGGGATGAGGACGCCTGATTCACCGGCTTACGAGGGCGGCGGTTTTAACCTGGGTAAAGACGACACCATGAAAACAGAACACGAAACGGTGAAAGTGGACCAGGATAAGGGCGTGGCGGTTGTTTGCATGGACAACCCGCCGATGAACCAGGTGTCCGGCCTTTTTTTAAAGGATCTGTTCCAAGCCGTGCGGGAGACCCTGGGTGCTGGCCGACCCCGGCCGCCTCATCGGGTTGCACTTCTTCAACCCGGCCGAGCGTATGCTCCTGTTGGAGATCATCTGCGGCAAACAAACCTCGGACCAGACCTTAGCCACGGCGGTGGCCTTTGGCCGCAGCATCAAATAAGTGCCGGTGGTGGTCAACGACGAACCCGGTTTCTACGTGTCGCGTCAACTGGTGGCCCTCATGGGCGGGGCTATTTTCCTCATGGCCGACGGGGTGGAGGCGGCCCAGATGGAAAAGGCCATCACCGGCTTCGGCATGCCCATGGGGCCGATGACCCTGTTTGATCTAACCGGCATTGGCATCAACTACCACGTGGAGAAGACCTTTGAAAGGAGCAAGTTATGTCTGGGGCGTTGAACGGACTCAAGATTCTTGATTTCACCATATTGTTGCCTGGCCCCTTTGCCACGCTCACTTTGGCCGACCTGGGCGCCGATGTCTTGCGCATCGGTTCGGCCAGCCGCCCCGATCTGAACGCGCAAACCCCTCCCTTTATTCCCGGCTCCGGGCTGGCGGCCAATTTAGCCTATCTGGGGCGCAACAAGCGCTCCATGACATTGAACCTGAAGCATCCGAAGGGGGTGGACGTAATCCACAAGCTCCTGGGGGAGTACGATATCGTCATCGAGCAGTTCAGACCCGGAGTCATGGAAAAGCTGGGGCTTGGTTACCAAGCTCTCTCCACGGTCAATCCCTCGCTTATCTACTGCTCCCTCAGTGGTTACGGCCAGGACGGTCCTTTGCGGGACAAGGCCGGACACGACATAAACTACTTGGCTCTCTCTGGTCTCATGGCTCACTCCGGCACCCAGGAGCACGGCCCCACCCTCACCGGCACCCAGATCGCCGACCTGGCATCCGGCTCCTATGGGGCATTGATCGCCGTTCTAGCCGCAGTGATCCATCGCCAACAGACCGGGGAAGGCCAATATCTGGATGTGGCCATAACCGACGGGGCGGTCCCCTTCAATGTCGTATCGGCGATGACCTATCTGGTGGAAGGCGTCGAGCCCCAGAGAGAGGGTTATTTCGTCAACGGCGGTTCACTCTACGATTTCTATAAAGCCGCGGACGGGGAATACCTCAGCTTCGGCGGCTTGGAGCCCAAGTTTTTCGCCGCCTTCTGCCGGGCCATCGGCCGGGAGGATCTTATTGACAGCACCATATCGCCTCCCAACCTAAAAGAAGTCAAGGGGCAGGTGAGAAGTGTCATCGCCTCCAAAACCAGTCAGGAATGGCAAGAGATTTTTAAGGACGTGGACGCTTGCTTTGAGCCGGTGGTCGGTCTGGGGGAGGCCTTGAACAGCCCCCACGGCCAGGCGCGTGGCTGGCTGGTTGAAGTGGAAGATTCAAATGGCCTTAAAATACGGCAGCCCGCCAACCCCCTGAAGTTTTCCCGCACGCCGCCGGAGTATCGCCAGGCCGGGGTACCGGCCGGCGCCCACAATCTGGAAGTCATGCTGGGGTTGGGTTATTCCGAGGAGAATATCGCGCAACTGGAGAGGGACGGACTGTTTAGTTAGTTTTCCAGCCCATTCTATGAGGATTACGCGGCCGCTGGTTATCGCAATCGCGGCGCATCGCACGCAAGGAGGGAACAACCAATGGTAGTAGGGGAATTGTTTGAAAGAGCCGCCAAGAGATATCCAAACAAAGATGCCATCGTCTACAAGGACACCCGCCTAAGCTATAAGCTTTTAAACGAGCGCATAAACCGCCTGGCCAACGCCCTAATCGATCTGGGCCTGAAAAGGCAGGACAGGGTGTCGGTCATTCTGGACAATTGTTACCGTTATATAGAGATAGTCGGCGCATGCGCCAAGGCGGGGCTTATCCTGGCTCCGGTGAGCACCAAGCTCAAGGACGAGTTGGACCATATACTAGGCAATGCCGAGCCCAGGGTGGTGTTCGCGGGGCAAGAACATGTCCATAAGATAAAGCAGGAGTATGGGTATGTTGAAAAGGTGGTGCTCGTGGCCCAGGAGTCCCAAGAGTACCAAGAGGGCTCCAAGGAATACCTGGACTATGAAAAGCTGATTTCCCAGTATGAGCCCGACGAACCCGAGGTGGCGGTGGATGAGAGCGACATCATTTTTTTGTATTACACCAGCGGCACCACCAGCCTGCCCAAGGGCGCCGCGCTGAGCCACCGGGCCATCGTGTCCAACGCGGTCAACGGGATTATCGAGAACCAACTGCGACACGACGACGTAAACCTCTCGGTCCATCCGCTCTTTTTCTCCGCCCCGGTGAATTGTTCGATCATACTCATGGTGTATTTGGGCGGCAGCTCGGTGATTCTGGACGCCTTTGAGCCAGAGAGCTTTCTGCGCACCGTTGAACAAGAAAAGGTTTCCATTGTGGTCGTGGTCCCCACCATGATTGTCCGCCTGCTGCAATATCCCGACATAGACAAGTGGGACGTGTCCAGCCTGCGGGCCATCATGTACGGCTCTTCCGCCATGCCCGAGTCGGTCATAAGCAAGGCTATCGCCAAGTTCGGCAACATTTTTCACCAAGGTTACGGCTTAACCGAAACCACCTGCTTTGCCACGATGTTGAGCGCCGACCAGCATGTGGTGGGGGATGAAACCAGGAAGATTCCGCGTTTGAGGTCGTGCGGACGCGAGGTGGTGAACACCCGGGTGAGGATCATTCGCAAAAACGGCACGGATATCGACAGGGACATGGAAGAGGTCGGCGAGATAATCATTAAGGGCGACAACATCATGGACCGCTACTGGAACATGCCCGAGCTGACTGCGGAGACTATCAAGGACGGATGGTTTTACACCGGTGACTTGGGAAGCATGGACGAAGATGGTTACGTCTATATCGTAGACCGCGAAAAAGACATGATCGTCAGCGGGGCCATAAATATTTACCCCCGTGAGGTCGAAGAGGTCCTGTACAAGCACCCGGATATAGTCGAAGTCAGTGTTATAGGCCTTCCCAACGAAGACTGGGGTGAAAAAGTGGTCGCCCTGGTGGTGTTGAAACAAGGCGCCGAAGTATCGGAAAAGGATTTGATCGCTTATACCAAGGAGCATCTTGCCACCTACAAGGCGCCGAAGTCTTGCATCTTCGTTGAAGACTTGCCCAAAGGACCAACGGGCAAGATACTCAAGAGAGTGCTCAAGGAAGAATATTCCAAGGGATAATCACTCCAAGAAGACGTCGGCTTGGGGAGTTGCCACGAGCCTGTGATCTTCCCCCGATATTGTGGACCCGTGGTTAAGCAGCCATCTTGATAATCTCATACTGGGCCGGGGTCATGCACCCCAGGCCCGAATGTCTGCGGCTGCGGTTGTAGAAGATCTCGATGTACTCAAAAATATCGGCCTTGGCCTGCATACGGGTTTTGTAATCCCGATGGTTGGCCAATTCGGTTTAGGTGTGTCAGGAATTTCGTATATGTAGCTGTTCGTGAGATACTCTGGCCTTTATTGGAGGAGTTCACGACATGGCTATCAAGGACGAATTGCTGGACCAGTTGCTGGAGGGGTACCAGAAGCCCGAGGATCTGCT
>JAHJPG010000007.1 GCA_018819925.1 Pseudomonadota bacterium | reverse complement strand
GAAGTTCATCACCCGGAAAAAATGCCCGTGCAGATGCATGGGGTGGGGCATCATGCTGCGGTTGAAGTAGCTCAGGCGCACCTTTTCCCCCGGGGCCACGGCCAGGCGTTCGCTGTCCGGGTATCTCCTGCCGTTTATGCTCCAATAGGGCGAGTGCATGCCCCCGCTCAGGGTTTGGCGATACCAGCGCTGGGGCTGCCCGGCGGGGTGGGCCACCGGCAGGGCGGCGGCCAGGTTTCTGGAGGCTGCCCGCCGGGGCGCCCGGCTGCGCATGCCTCCGCCCAGCCTGGACACCTGGAAGCAATTTTCCTGCGGGCAACAGTCCCGCCGGCTTTCCGAGTACTTGCGCGCCGCCGTGCTGGACTATCCCGGCCGTTGAGTTCCGTCCCGCCCGGCGGCAAATAGGCATTTGACCTGGGGCGGCCGGCTTTATAAAGTTGAGTCAGCCCGGCCGCCCATGGGGGACGCTGGAACAAACCACGAAAAAACAAGGGTGTTTCAACCATGCAGTTCATAGACCTCAAGGCGCAACAGCAACTTATTCGCGAAAAAATAGAAGAAAACATCAAGCGGGTGCTGGACCATGGCCGCTACATCATGGGGCCGGAGATCACCGAGCTGGAGGAAAAGCTGGCCGCCTACGTGGGCACCCGCCACGCCGTTGGCTGCGCTTCGGGCACCGACGCCCTGATGATGGCCCTGTTGGCCCTGGAGGTGGGGCCCGGAGACGCGGTGTTCACCAGCCCCTTCACCTTTTTCGCCACCGCCGAGGTGGTCGGCCTGTTGGGGGCCACCCCGGTATTCGTGGACATCGACCCGGCCACCTTCAACCTGGACCCGGCCAAGCTGGTCCAGGCCATCGAGGCGGTGAACCAGGGCCAAACCTTGGAGCCCAGGGCGGTCATTGGCGTGGACCTCTTCGGCCTGCCGGCGGACTACGACGCCATAAACCAGATCGCCGCCGGGCACGGCCTGGCGGTGATCGAGGACGCGGCCCAGTCCCTGGGCGGCGTCTACAAGGGCCGCCGGGCCTGCTCCCTGGCCCAAATGGGCTGCACTTCCTTTTTCCCGGCCAAGCCCCTGGGATGCTACGGCGACGGGGGCATGGTCTTTTGCGATGACGCCCAATTGGACGGCCTGCTGCGCTCCCTGCGGGTGCATGGCCAGGGCAGCGACAAATACGACAACGTGCGTCTGGGCATCAACGGGCGCCTGGACACCATTCAGGCGGCGGTGCTTTTGGCCAAGCTGGAGCTGCTGCCCCGGGAGATGGAGCAGCGCCAGGAGGTGGCGGAGCGCTACCGGGATCTGATGGCCCGGGCCGGATTGGCCCTGACCACCCCCGAGGTGCCCGAGGGCTATGCCTCGGCCTGGGCCCAGTATTCGGTGCTGGCCCAGAGCCAACAGGCACGCCAAGAGTTCCTGGACCGGCTGGGCAAGGCGGGCATACCCAGCGCCATCTACTATCCCAAGCCCCTGCACCTGCAGCAGGCCTTTGCCTACCTGGGCCACCAGCCGGGCGACTTCCCGGTGAGCGAGTCCGCCGGCGACCGGGTCTTCAGCCTGCCCATGCATCCTTATCTGGCGGCCGGGGACCAGGAAAAGATCGTAGCCGCCCTGGCGGGCTAAATAAGAATTGGAGGCGGGAGCATGGCCGCGCTGAAGGTGAAGTTCCTGGGCTCGGGCGACGCCTTCGGCCACGGGGGGCGCTTGCAGCCCTGCATCCTGCTGGAGTGGGGAGGCCGCAGGGTGCTCCTTGACTGCGGGGCATCGGCCATGATCTCCCTGCAACGCTACGGGGTGGAGCCCAACTCCATCGAGGGGGTGTTGATCTCCCACCTGCACGGCGACCACTTCGGCGGGCTGCCCTTTTTCATCCTGGACGCCCAACTGCACTCCAAGCGCACCGAACCCCTGCTCCTGGCCGGGCCGGTGGGCCTGGCCTCGCGTCTGGAGCAGGCCATGGAAGTGAACTTCCCCGGCTCCAGCCGGGTGGAGCGCAAGTTCGCGGTGGAGGTGACCGAACTGACCCCCGGCCCGCCCCAGTCCTGGTGCGGCCTGGGCCTGCGGGCGGGGGAGGGGCTGCACCCATCGGGCGCTCCGGCCCTGGCCCTAAGGGTGGAGGCCGAAGGCAAGAGCCTGGCCTACACCGGCGACACCCAGTGGGTGGAGGAGCTATCGCCCCTGCTGGCCGGGGCGGACCTGTTGATCGCGGAGGCCTACTTTTACGGCCGGCCCGTCAAGTTTCATCTGAGCTGCCGGGAGGTGCTGGCGCGGCGGGAAGAGCTGCGCCCGGGACGGTTGGTGTTCACCCACATGAGCCAGGACATGCTGGCCCACGTGGATGAGATGCCGGGGGAGGTGGCCGGGGACGGCTTGGAACTGGAGCTTTAGCCCCGCCCCAACCCACCAGGGCCGTTGGGGGCCCCTGGGCTCCTCTGAACCCTGAAGCCCCCCGCCGGGGGGCCGGCGGACAGGCCCGGGCGTGATGACCCGCGAAGGGTTAACCGATAAGCCGCTTCACCTCGCCCATGAGTTCGTCGGGCTCGGGGGGCTTTTCGATGTAGCCCTCGGGCTCGGGCACGCTCTGACCCTTGAACTTGTCCAGCACCTTCTGGGAGTGCAGGAAGGTCTTGCGGGCCAGGCCGCTGATGACCAACACCGGCACCGAAGCGAAATTGGGGTTGGTCTTGATGTCCCGGTACATCTTGATGCCGCTCTCCTTGGGCATCATCACGTCCAGGGTTATCAGGTCCGGCTCCTTCTCCTGGAATTTCTGCCAGCCCTGCTCGCCGTTTTCCGCCACCACCACCTTGTAGCCGTTGCTGTCCAGCAGGGTGGAAATAAAGGTGCGAACGTCCATCTCGTCGTCCACCACCAAAACTCTCTTGGCCATGACGCTTCCTCCCGGAGCTAAAGGGTGTAAGTGCGCTCGGGGTTTCGGATGGCCATCACGTGGCAGGGGCTGCGCTTGGCCACCTGCTCCACCGTGCTGCCGTAGTGGGTGTCCTCGCGGGCCGAGGCCCCTTCCGTACCCATGACCACCAAGTCCACGCCGTGTTCGCGCACGTAGCGCAGGATCTCCACAAAGGGGGTGCCCGCCAGCACCACCCACTCCACCTGGCTCACTCCGTCCAGCTTGGCGGCGTAGCGCGCCTTGAGATCCTCCTTCAGCTTGGCCAGAAGCTCGGGGGAGGCGTAGGTCACGTCGCCGGGAGCCGCGCCCTCGTCGGTTTCGGTGGGCATGTAGCGCAGGGTGGAATGGGGACAATGCAGGATGTGCAGCTTGGCGTCATGCCGCCGCGCCAGGTCCACCGCGTGGTGCAGGGCTATCTCCGCGTCCTCGGAGAAGTCCGTGCAGTAGAGAATGTTCTTGTAAGCGATCATCGGGACACCTCCCTTATATTAACCGGCCGAGCCACGAGGCTCTCCGGCGGCAACTTCTTGGGTTTCTTGGCCGGCGCTTTGCTCGGCGGCGGGCAAGCGCAGGCGGAACATGGCGCCTTGGTCCGGGAGGTTGACGAAATCCACCCGGCCGCCGTGCTCGCCGGCGGTTTTCTGGGCCACCATGAGCCCCAGGCCGGTGCCGGCCGCGCCCTTGGTGCTGTAAAAGCCCTGGAATATGTTCTGGGCCGCCTCGGGTTCCAGGCCCGGGCCGTTGTCGCGCACCATGAGGCACACCCCCCTGAAGTTGCCCGCGGTGCTTAGAACCACCTCGCCTCCCTCCACCTCGGCGGCCGCGTCGATGCCGTTGCTCACCAGGTTCAAGAAGGCCTCCAGGATCATGCGGCGGTCGGCCAGGGCCACCGGTCCCTCGCCCTCGGGGTACTCCACCTTGATCTCCACGCCCTTGCCCTCGGCCTCGGCGGCCATGATGCGCTGGGCCTCGGTCAAAAGCTCCTTCAGGGACACCGGCTCCATCTGGGGCTGGCGGGGCTTGGCGATGGTCATCATGTCGCCCACCAAATCCTGCACCCGGACCAGGTTGCGCTCCAGCATCCGCATGCCTTCGTCGGTGAGCTGCTTTTGGCAGCGCTCCATGCCCTGGCCCACCATGTAGATGCCGCCCTTGAGGCCGGCCAGCATGTTTTTGAGCGAGTGCACCAGGGCGCTGACCGTCTGGCCCACCGCAGCCAGGCGCTCGGCGGCCACCACCTTGGCAGTGGCCTCGGCCACCCGGCGCTCCAGGTCATGGGTGTAGGAGGCCAACTGGGCCTTGAGGGTCAAGCGCTCGGCGGCCCGCTTCAATGCCACCTCCAGGGCCTGGTCGCTCACCGGCTTGGTGACGAAGTCGCTGGCCATCAGCTGCAATGACCTGACCGCCAGATCCATGTCGCCGTGGCCGGTGATGACGATCACCTCGGTGTCCGGGCTCATGGACTTGATGCGCTTTAGCACCTCTATGCCGTCCAGGCCGGGCATCTTGATGTCGGTGAGCACGATGTCGGGCTGCTGCTCCTTGAATAGCTTGAGGCCCTCGGCCCCGTCCGCGGCGGTGCGCACCTTGTAGCCGTCGGCGCCCAGCGACAGGGACATCATGCTGCGGATGCCCGGCTCGTCATCGATGACCAGCAGGTTGGGATAGGGTGGTTGGCCGCAGGCCTTCATGCCGAAGCCTCCCTGTGCATCGGGAAGCTCAGGTAAAACACGGCCCCCTGGTCCGGCCGGTTTTCCACCCGGATGCTCCCGCCCAAGTCGCGCACGATGCCGTAGGATATGGACAACCCCAGGCCGGTGCCCTTGCCCACCTCCTTGGTGGTGAAAAAGGGCTCGAAAATGCGGTCTTGACTGCCGGCGGGGATGCCGCCGCCGTTGTCGGCCACGGTGACCACCACCCGCCCGTCTTGGGCGAAACTTGCGATTTTTATCAATCCCTCCAGGCCGGGCTGTGTGGCCCGGCGTTCCTCGATGGCGTCACGGGCGTTCATTATCAAGTTGATGAACACTTGCTCCAGGCGGTTCACTTCGCCCAGGATGGGGGGCAGGTTGGGTTCCAGGGCGGTCTCCACCCTTATATCATGCACTCTGAGCTGCTGGCCCAACAAACCCAACACTCCCTGGATCGGCTCGTTGATGGATATGCTTTCGGCGCTGACCTCGTGCTTGCGGCCGAACTCCCGCAGATGGGTGATGATGCGCCGGGCCCGCTCCACCTGCTGGCTCATCTCCTTGGCCACCTGCAAAAGCTCCTCCGGGGTGGGGGCCTGGCCCCGGGAAACCAGCTTGCTAAGGAAGCTGGACCCGGTTGCGATGACGCTCAATGGTTGGTTCAGCTCGTGGGCCACCCCGGCGCTCATCTCTCCCAGGGTGGCCATCTTGGCGGCCTGGATGAGTTGCTGCTCTGTCTTCAGGCGTTCGGTTACGTCGGCGGCGGTGGCTATCACCGCCCGCCTTCCCATGTGTTCGCCGTAGCTGGCCCTGAGGTTGACGAAGAAAACCTCCCCGTGGGCGCGCACCTGGCGCACCGTGGAGAGGAAGGCTCCCTTCAGGGCGATGAAGTTGCGCACCTGGAGACGGTCGGCGGCGGGGGTCAGGTCCAAAAAGGAGCGGCCCACCAACTCGCGCAGGGGATAGCCGTACTCACTGGCCGCGCGGTCGTTGGCGTCCAGGATCTCCAGGCTTTGGGCGTCGAAGACGAAGATGGGGTTGGGGTCGTTGTTGAAGAACAGGCGGTACTTTTCCTCTGAGCGCTTAAGCTCCTCTTCCAGGCGCAGGACGTCGGTGATGTCGGTGGCCATCTCCATCACCGCCACGATGTCCCCCTTCTTGTCGGTGATGGGCGAGGTAAGGTTGAGGAAATAGCGGGGGCTGCCGTCGGCGCCCACCACCTTCTCCTCGGCGCTGTGCACCAGGCCGTCGGCAAAGGATTTGGCCACCGCGCAGTTGGGGCAGCGCGAGTCGCGTCCCTTGTAGGCCAGGTAGCAGTGGCGGCCCACGCTGGGGCCGAAGTCCCGCTCGAAACGCTTGTTGTGAGCCAAAAGTTTGAAGTCGGCGTCCTGCACGGTGATGTAGCAGGGCACCTCCTCGAAAAGGCGCTGGTATTGCCGGCGGCCGTGCTCCAGGTCTTCGGTCTTTTCCTTGATGCCCTGGCGCATGAGGTCGAAGGCTGCGGCCACCGCGCCGATCTCGTCGTCGGTCTGGGGAGTGATGGGCTGGTCATAGTCGCCGGCGGTGATGCGCCGCGTGGCCCCCAGCAGGCTGGTCAGGGGCCGGTTCACGAACAGGAAGGTGAAGGTGGCCACCACGGCGCAGATTATGGCCGCAAGCACCGCCGCGTAGAGAGTCACCTGGCGGGTGGTGGCCGCCACTTCCTGGTCCACCCCGCGCAAGGACAGGGCCACGTCCAAAACCCCCAACACCTTTTGTTCCGGCGGATGCACGTGACAGGGGTCCCGGTAGCAGGCTGGTTCGGTATAGATGGGGTTGATCACCCCCAGCACCCGGTGGCCTCCCTTGCCGGCCAGGCTGAAGATGCGGCTGCGCTCGGTGACGGCCAGTCGCTCCAGGGGGCGGTCCTTGAAGTGGCAGGCGTAACAGGCCTCGCTGTCCAGGTCCACCAATTTGCCGATCTCTCCCGACCGGCTGCTGAACATGATGCGCCCCTTTTTGTTGAACACCCGGATCACCTCCACGCCCGGTTGGCGGCCCATGGCCTCGATGACGTGGTGCAGGCTCTGGCGCTGGTCCTTGAGCATGTCGTAGCGGGTGGCCCGCTTTACGGTGTCGCTGAACCAGTTGCCGGTTTGAAGCATCTTCTCTATGGACTGACGCTCCTGTTGACGCACCGCCCAAAAGGCCATGGCCGTGGTGAGCAACACCAGACCCAACCCCACCCAGACCGTCAATTTGAAGGCCAGGCGGTGGGTGAGCTTTATGTGGCGTGGCGGTGAAGGCATCCTTGGCCAATCCAATTAAATTGGTGGTTCCTTTTAAAGTCTAAGCACAACTCGTGCCAATAAGTTAAAAAATAACAAATGCAATGTTGCCGGGCAGTTGCAAATATGGGTGTGGTTTTGGGGATATCTTGTGTTGCAGGCAGCTGCAACATACGAAACATATGCGGCCCTTTGAGCCCATATTATGCCCCAGATACATATCGGCTTTGGTGTTGCATCTTGTGCAACACATGTGTTGCAGTGTTGCGGCTGATGGCCGATCAGGTTCGGGAAAGCCCCAGACGCTTCATGCGCCGCCAAAGGGTGGTGCGGTTGATGCCCAACTCCGCCGCGGTCTGGGTCTGGTTCCAATTGTTTTGGGTAAGAACCTGAACCAGATTGTCTTTCTCTTTGCGGCGCTCCGAGGATTCCAGGGTGGTGGCCGCTTCCGTGTCCAGGTCGCGGGGCAGGTGGTGGGCCTTTATCACGTCCCCCCGGCACAGCAGGCAGGCATGCTCAAGTATGTTTTCCAATTCGCGGACGTTGCCCGGGTAGTTGTAGTTGAGCAGTATGTTCAAGGTTTCCGGGGAGAAACGGCAGATGTAGGTGTTGTTTTCAATGTTTTTGCGCTGGATGAAACGCCGGATGAGCAGGGGAATGTCCTCTCTGCGCTCCTTGAGGACGGGCACGGTGACCTTGATTACGTTAAGGCGGTAGTAAAGATCTTCCCGGAAAAGCCCCAGCTCCACTTGGCGGTCCAGAGGTTTGTTGCTGGCGGCCAAAATGCGCACGTTGACCTTGGTGGTCTGGCGGGCGCCCAGGGGGAAAAACTCCTGATCTTCCAAAACCCGAAGCAGCTTGGCTTGTAGGGCCAGGGGCAGCTCGCTGATCTCGTCCAAAAAGATGCTGCCCCCGTCGGCCAGTTGGAAGCGGCCGGGCTTGTCCCGCTCGGCGCCGGTGAAGGCCCCCCGGCTGTAGCCGAACAGCTCGCTTTCCAGCAGGTTTTCGGGCAGGGCCGCGCAGTTGACCTTGATGAGGGGCTTTTGCGCCCTGGGGCTGTTGTAGTGGATGATCTGGGCCAGAAGATC
This sequence comes from Pseudomonadota bacterium, assembly GCA_018819925.1. Classification (GTDB taxonomy): domain Bacteria; phylum Desulfobacterota; class Desulfarculia; order Desulfarculales; family Desulfarculaceae; genus Desulfoferula. The sequence continues at coordinate 9,153 of JAHJPG010000007.1, read as the reverse complement.
CTTGCCGGTGCCGGTGGAGCCCTCGATGAGCACCGTGACCTTGCTGGGGGCGGCAACCTTGAGGGTGTCGAAGATCCGTTTCACCTGGGGGCTATCCCCGATGAAGTCCTCCCAGCGCCTCGCCTCGCTGTCCTGCTTGTCCAACTGGCTGCCCAGGCTGAGGCTTTGCAGGGTCTCCACCCCGCCGCACACCTGGCCGTCATCATCGTACAGCGGCGAGGCGCAGATCCTCACCGGCACCACGGAGCGGCCTTGTTGGCGGATGAACACCGCTTCCATTCCGGCCTGCTCCTCCCCGGTTTCCATGGCCCTGAGCACCGGGCAATACTCGTCGCACAGGGTGGATTGCAGGACCTCGCCGCAGAGCCGGCCCAAGGCTTGCTCACGGCTCACCCCGGTTATCTGTTCGGCGGCCCGGTTGAAATAGACCACCCGTCCATGGCGGTCCATGGCCAACACCCCAAGGGATATGGCCTCCATGATTAGATTAAGCTGGGTGGGGTAGCTGGGGAGCATGACCCTCTCTCAGGCCGGGGCCCATCCGGCCTCCATGAAAAATCATGGTAAGTTTAGTAAAGACAATGCTTTTCCTTACCCGGCCCCCGTGGGGCTGTCAAGAAAATAGCTATACCCCCTTGAAAAGCTTGCCAATGGTCCATTCCAAGACTAAAGTAGTCGGGTTGTCAACCAAAGGCGTACCTCTAGTTGAGGCAAACAAGGGGAACAGGTGACGCCAGATCTTACTTGCAAGCGTTGTTCGGTGGCCAGGGTGAATGCTCTGGTGAAAGCATACCAAAAATCCCAGAACGGTGACGCGCCGCTCCGGGGCCGCCTGAAGGAACTGGTCATCATGGTCCAGGCCCGGGGCCTGCGCCAGGCCGGGGGGCTATTGACCCCTGGCCACAGTGACAAGGACCTGCGCGCCATCTGTTGGAACGTCTCCTCCTTTCTGGAGGACGAAGAGGTGCGTCTGCTCCTGGGCCACTAAATCCAGCCTTCTTTCCTCACCTTATCCTTGATTATAGTATCCAGTGGTGTAGTCTGTTTCAGGGAAGTTTCAGGGAAGTTTCAGGGAGAAGGCATGTCTGCGCAGGAGCGAGAAGGCCAAGCGCTCACCGGCGAGGCGGTGGTGGCGGTGGACGGGGCCCAGCGGATAATGGGCACCAACCGCGTCGCCTTGCAGTTCATGGCTGGGGAGTTGGTCGTCGGCGAGGTCCTGCGCCTAGGGGGGTTTTTCGAGGGGCCCGACCTGGCCCTGGCCCAGAGCGCCCTGGACGCGGCCTTGGGACAAGGCGAGCCCTCCCAACAGATTCAGGCCCGGGCCCGGGATGCCACCGGCCAGGAATTTACCTGCGAGTATTCCATCAACCCCCTCTTCGGCCTCGGCCGCCAGGTTGTCGGGGCCATGATAACCCTGCGCGACCTGGACTTCGCCCCCCTCAACGGCGGCCGCATGGAGCCCGGCGAGTTTCTGCCCCGCATGCCGCGGCTGGGCTATCAATCCTTGGTGGACAACCTGGCCGAGGGCATCTTCACCATCAACACCCGCTGGCGCATAACCTCATTTAATCAAAGGGCCGAGGAGATAACCGGCTACGGCCGCACCGAGGTGTTGGGCCGCCATTGCTGGGACATCTTCCGCTCGGACCTATGCGGCACGAGCTGCCCGCTGCGCACCACGGTGGAAACCGGGGTCACCCGCATGGATCAGGACGTGCGCATGTTGGGCAAGGGTGGCAAGCGCCTGGGAGTATTGGTTAATACCAGCGTGGTGCGCGACCGGGCCGGTACGGTGGTGGGGGCGGTGGAGAGCTTCAGGCCCCTGGCCGGCCTGGAGCCCAGCCTGGCCCCGGACACCGGCTCCTCCTTCAGCGACATCGTTGGGGCCAGCGAGCCCATGCGGCGGCTGTTCAACATGTTGCCCGACGTGGCAGCCAGCGAGGCCAACGTTCTCATCCAGGGCGAAAGCGGCACCGGCAAAGAGCTTTTCGCCCGGGCCCTGCACCACCACTCCCCCCGGCGCGAGGGGCCCTTTGTGGCCGTGAACTGCTCGGCCCTGGCCGAGAGCCTGCTGGAGAGCGAGCTGTTCGGCCACGAAAAAGCTGCTTTCACCGGGGCGGTGCGCTCCAAGGTGGGCCGCTTCGAGCTGGCCAAGGGCGGCACGCTTTTTCTGGATGAAATCGGTGAGTTGAAGCCGGAGCTGCAGGTAAAGCTGCTCCGGGTTCTGGAGCAGCGGGTCTTCGAGAGGGTGGGGGGCACCCGGCTCATCGCCATGGACGCGCGCATCATCGCCGCCACCAACCGGGATTTGGCCGAGGCCATGGCCCAGGGCGCCTTGCGCGAGGACCTCTTCTACCGATTGCGCACCGTGCCCCTGACCCTGCCCCCCCTGCGCCTGCGCAAGGACGACATCCCCCTGCTGGTGGAGCATTTTGTCCGGCAGCTGAACAAGCGCTACGCCAAGCAGGTGCGCTCGGTGGACCCCAAGGTGATGCGCATGCTCATGAGCTACGACTGGCCGGGCAACGTGCGCGAGCTGGAGCGGGTCATGGAGCATGCCTACGTCTTCGTTAAAGGGCCAGTTATTTTCCCGCTTTACCTGCCGGCTCTCAATGAGTTTCGGCGGGAGCGGGGCGCCACGGCGGCCGAAGAGGGTTACCCGGCCGCGCCCGGGGCCAGCCGGGAGGACAGCGAGCGCCAGGCCATCTTGGACGCCCTGAGCCAGAGTGGCGGCCGCCGCCAACAGGCCGCCGAGCTTTTGGGAATCAGCCGCACTTCCCTGTGGCGTCGCATGAAGTCCTTGGGGTTGGGGTGACTTTACGCTGACGTTTCAAAAACGTTTCAAATGTTTCAACTGGTGTTGCTTCTGTAGTTTTTATCAGCCATTCTCAATAGTTTGGGCGCCACTGCATCACTGGTAACGCTTTGTTTCAAACCTCCTGAAACATCAATCTGTTTCATCGGGCCCCGCCCGGGGCGCGCAAAAACAACAAATTAAAATTAAATCAATCAGTTGCGCCGTATGGTCCGAGTCTTGCTTTTAACAAGGCCAGGATAGCACTGCGGGTGTGCCCGCGTTTCAGCCAAGGAGGTTATCGTGGCGCAACAAGCTATTGATATAGATATCGACGAAATCATCGAACGCTACCCCGGACGGCCGGAGTTCCTCATCTTCCTCTTGCAGGACATCCAGGCGGCCTTCAACTACGTCTCGTCCGAGGCCCTGACCCTGGTTTGCGATCACACCGGGGTGCCGGAGTCACAGGCCTACTCGGTGGCCACCTTTTACAACTCCTTCAGCCTGGAGCCCAAGGGTGAAAACCTGATCCAGGTCTGCCTGGGCACCGCCTGCCACCTCAAGGGCAGCGGGCTCATCGCCGAGAACCTGATGCGCAATCTTGGGTTGGACCAACCCGGCACCACCGATGACCTCAAATACACCGTGGAGACGGTCAACTGTCTGGGCGCCTGCGCCCTGGCCCCGGTGGCGGTGGTCAATGGCGATTATCAGCCCAAGGTGAGTTCGCCTAAGCTGATGAAGACCGCTCAAAAGCTCGGGACGGAATAAGTTGAGTAACGGAGTATAAGGCAATGCAAGTCACGGCGAAAAACTCGGCGGATATGAGGCTGGGTTCCCTGGAGGAATTGGAGAAACTCCGCAGCGAGTTGCTGGCGGCGGAAGATCCCGATCAAACCAAGATAATCGTTTGTCACGGCACCGGCTGTGTCGCCAACGACAGCCCCTCGGTCACCAAGGCCCTCAAGGCGGCCCTGGCCGCCGCCGGCGAAGACATCAAGGTCATGCCCGGCATCAAGACCACCGGCTGTCACGGCTTCTGCTCCCGGGGTCCCTTGGTGATCATCAAGCCTTCGAACATCTTCTACCAGCAGGTCAAGCCCGGCGACGTCGAGGAGATAGTCCAAAAGACCATCTTGACCGGCGAGACCGTGGACCGGTTGCTCTATGTGCATCCCCAGACCGGGGAGACCCTCAAGACCACCGAGGAAATCCCCTTCTACTCGGGGCAGGAGCGGGTGGTTCTTAGTAACATCGGCCAGATCGACCCCACCGACATCGAGGACGCCTTTAAGGCCGGAGCCTATGCCGGCATGGCCAAGGCCCTGACCAACATGGAGCCCGGCCAGGTGATCGAAGAGGTGACCAAATCCGGCCTGCGTGGCCGGGGCGGCGCCGGCTTCCCCACCGGCCTCAAGTGGTCCCTGGCCGCCAAGCACCAGGGCGGGCAAAAGTACGTCTTGTGCAATGCCGACGAAGGCGACCCCGGGGCCTTCATGGACCGCTCGGTGATGGAGGGCGATCCCCACGCGGTGGTGGAGGGCATGATCATCGGCGGCTACGCCATCGGGGCCGATACCGGCTACGTGTACGTGCGCGCCGAATATCCCCTGGCCATCAAGCACCTGGTAAAGGCGCTGGACGACGCCCGGGCCCACGGCCTGTTGGGCGAGAACATTCTGGGAAGTGGCTTCAACTTCGACATCCGCATCAACCGGGGCGCCGGCGCCTTTGTCTGCGGCGAGGAAACCGCCCTCATGCGTTCGGTGGAGGGCAAGGTGGGCGAGCCCGTGCCCCGGCCGCCCTATCCTTCGGACAAGGGCCTGTTCGGCAAGCCCTCGGTCTTAAACAACGTGGAAACCTGGGCCAACGTGAGCCGCATCCTGGACAAGGGGGCGGACTGGTTCGCCTCGTTGGGCACCGAAAAATCCAAGGGCACCAAGGTGTTCGCCCTGGTGGGCAAGGTCAACAACGTGGGGCTGGTGGAAGTGCCCATGGGCATCAGCCTGCGGAACATCGTCATGGAGATCGGCGGCGGGGTGCCCGGCTCCGACCACTTCAAGGCGGTGCAGACCGGCGGCCCCTCCGGCGGTTGCCTTCCCTGGGAAGACGCCGATTTGCCGGTGGACTTCGACTCGCTCATCGCAGCGGGCTCCATGATGGGCTCCGGCGGCATGATCGTCATGGATGAGCGCGACTGCATGGTGGACGTGGCCAAGTACTTCCTGGGCTTTCTCGAGGAAGAATCCTGCGGCAAGTGCTTCCCCTGCCGTCTGGGTGTGCCCAGGCTGCGCGAAACCCTCAACCGCTTTTCCAAGGGCCAGGGCACTCTGGAGGACATAGACGACCTCTACAGCCTGGCCGAGGCCATCAAGGCCGGTTCCCTGTGCGCCCTGGGCGGCACCGCTCCCAACGCGGTGCTCTCCACCCTGCGCTACTTCCGCGGCGAGTATGAGGCCCACATTTTGGAGCATCGCTGCCCGGCCGGCGTGTGCAAGGACCTGATCACCTACAGTATCGACCCGGAGGTTTGCACCGGCTGTCGCGCCTGCTCCCGCGCCTGCCCCCAAGGGGCCATCACCGGCGAGAAGAAAAAGCCGCACACCATCGAAGAGAGTTTGTGCATCCGCTGCGGCATGTGCATGGAATCCTGCAAATTCGGCGCGATCCAGGTCATATAGGCGTTTAGCCCATATTTTGGGAGTCTACATAATGTTGAGTTTGACCATAGACGGAAAGAAAGTCGAAGCCGAGGCGGGCTGGTCGCTTTTGGACACGGCGCGCCAACACGGCATTGATATACCCACCCTGTGCTACCACGAGGCCGTGGAGCCCTTCGGGGCCTGCCGCCTGTGCGTGGTGGAGCTAAAGCAGGGCAATAACTCCCGCCTGGTGGCCTCTTGCGTGTATCCGGCCGAGGAAGGCCTGGAGGTTTTCACCAGCAGCGAAAAGGTGAACAGCGTGCGCCGCTGGATATTGGAGATGCTCCTGTCGGAGTGTCCCGCCAGCCGCGAGATACGCGAGATGGCCGGCCAGTACGGGGTGAACACCACCCGTTTCGAGGTGAAGGACCCCGAGGAGCAGTGCATCCTCTGCGGGTTGTGCGTGCGCGCCTGCGCCCAGGTGGTGGGGGCCAACGCCATAAGCACCGTGGGGCGCGGGGCCCAGAAGGAAATCGGTTCCCCCTACCTGGTCCCCGGCGAAGACTGCGTGGCCTGCGGCACCTGCGTTACCGTGTGCCCCACCGGGGCCATGGGCGCCCGCTTCGAGAGGGTGCGCGGGGTTCCTTCCGTGATCATGGCCCGGCCGGGCAAGTGACAGCAAAGGAGGCCAGACATGGCTAATGATTGCAAGATAGGCGTCTTCCTCTGCGAATGCGGCCGCCGCATTGCCCCCCTGGTGGATATTGACCAACTAAAGGAGAAGCTCGAGGCCGATCCCCTAATCAGTTACGTGGGCGTGGAGCCCTTCTCCTGCCTGGCTCCGGGCATGGCCGGCCTCAAGAAGGCCATCGCCGACAACGGCCTGGACCGGGTGGTGGTGGCCGGCTGCGAGTCCCGGGTGATGCTGCACAAATTCGAGCGCGAACTGGCCGATTCCGGCCTGGAGGCGGGCCAGATCGACATGGTCAACCTGCGGGGCCACGTGGCCCAGGTCAGCGACCTTAGCCCCGAGGAAAAGGCGGCCAAGGGCTTCAAGCTCATCAAGGCCCTGGCCGCCGGGCTTGAAACCCTGGCGCTCACTGCCCATGAAAAGGTGGAGTTCAAGGGCCCGGCCATGATCCTGGGCGGAGGCATCGCCACCTACAGCGCGGCCCAGGAGTTGTCGCGCCGGGGAATCGAGTGCATCGTCGCCGTGGCCACCGACGAGTGGGAAGACGAAATCCGCATGCTGCACGAGCACTACCCCGGCGAGCGCCACTACTATGACCGCCTGGAGGCGATCATGAAGGATGTGGACGCCAGCCCCTTGGTGCGGCGCATCACCGTGGGCGAGCTTGCCTCCATGACCGGGCGCACCGGCGACTACCACGTAACCTTCAGCGATCCCATGGGCGGCCCGCCCCGGATCTATGAGGTGGGGGCCGTCATCGCGGCCCTGGACGGCCAGATGCTCAACCAGGGCAGCGACTTCGGCCACGACGGCCGCAACGTGATCTGCCACACCGAGGCCGAGGAGCTGCTCTGGACCCTGGGGCCTCCCGAGGGCAAGGTGGTGTTTTGGCTAAACGACTACGAGGCTGGCCACCCTGAGTACTCCTATCTCTCCTGCCGGGCGGCCTGGTCCATGGCCCGCTACATTCGCGAGCGCTCCCCGCTCACCCAGGTGACCATGCTCCATCACCACCAGATGGCCATACCCCTGTCCGCCGGCGAGCGGGCGGCCAGCCGCAAGCTGGGCATCAAGTGGATTCCCTATGACGGCGCGCTGCGGCCCACGGTGCAGGCGGGCTTTGTCACCTACTGCGACCCCGAGAGCCACGTTGAACACGAGTTGCCCTGGGACAAGCTGGTCCTCAGCCCCCGGCGCAGCGTGGGCCAAGAAGCCACCAAGGTGGCCCACATCCTGGGCTTGGAGCACCAGGAGGGCGCCTTCCTGGAGGAACGCAAGCAGCGGGTGCGCCCCGAGCAGGTGGGCCGCCAAGAGGCCTTCCTGGCCGGCAGCGCCCGCTATCCTTGCGATCTGCACGAGAGCCTGCGGCAGGGCCGCCGGGCGGCCGCCAAGACCGCGGAGATGATCTCCAAGGCCCAGGCCGGCGAGCTGTACGCCCCGCGCATGGTCTGCGTGGTGGACCAAAGCAAGTGCATCGGCTGCGGCTTGTGCAAGGAAATCTGCGACTGCGGCGGCATCGAGCCGGTGGAAGGCCCCGGCGGCAACATTCCCCGCCACGTGGACCCCATGGTTTGCACCGGCGGCGGCACCTGCGCGGCGGCCTGTCCCTACCACGCCCTGACCATACAGAACAACACCTCCGACCAGCGCGAGGCTCGGGTGAGCACCCTGGCCCAGACGCTCGACCCCGACGAGGTGATGGCCTTTGGCTGCGCCTGGGGCGGTCTGGCCGCGGCGGACAACGCCGGGGTCAAGGGCATGGCTTATGACCCCCGGCTGTACATGCTGCAGGTCAGCTGCATCGGCCAGTTGGACCCCTCGGTGCTGGCCAGGGCCTTCTTGGACGGCGCCAACAGCCTGCTTCTGATCGGCTGCCCCCCCGAGGACTGCCACCACTCCTTTGGCCTGGATCACACCTGGAGCCGGGTGAACCTGATGAAGAAGCTCCTGGGTCTATGCGGTTTCGACCGGCGGCGCATCGCCCTGGCTCACGCCGACCTCAACCGGCCCGAGGATTACATCCGCACGGTGAACAGCTTCATCAAGAGCATGGCCGAGCTGGGCCCCATCGAGCGCACCCCGGAAAACCGGGAGAAGCTGGCCGGGCTCTACGCCACGGTTAACAATCCCCGGGTGCGCTGGGTTTTGGGTGCCACCCTGCGGCGGCCTTGGGAGGATGTCTACCCCGGCAACCAGCGCAACGCCCTGGCCTTTGACCGCGACATGATGGGCGTGGTCAGCGAGGAGTTCATCCGGGCCCGGGTGGCAAACCTGCTAAAGGAGCAGGCGCGGCCCTTCCAGCTGCGCGAGCTGGCCGCCGCCCTGCACGAGGACGAGAAGCCCCTCATGGACAGCCTGCGCGAGATGGTGGGCGAAGGGGTCGTCGGCCGCATGCACAAGGACGGCGTGGCCCACTACGTGATGCGCTAGTTCTGCAAGACGCCACAAACCAGGGCGGCGGCCGATCACGGCCGCCGCCCTTTTTTTGCCCGCCGCGCCGGCCGGGCGGCCGCAAGGCCTACTTGAGTTTCAGGGCCTTTTCGCGCTGCTGTTGCTGCGCTATGATCTGGCGGTAGGCGATGTAGTACTTGTAGATGTTGGATACGTACTGCACCGTTTCCCGCCCGATTACCCGGGCCGCGGCCACCTCCACGTTGTGGAACCACACGTTGGGGTCGAGTCCCATCTTGGCCGCCCGCCTGCGCAGCCCGGCAACCCGGGCCGGGCCGGCGTTGTAGGAGGCGAAGGTGAACAGCACCTTGTTGAGTTGGTTCACCTTGGGGTCGTCCTTGAAGTACTGGTCATAGATCCAGCGCAGGTACTTGGTGCCCGCGTGGATGTTGGATTCCAACTTTTTGTAGTCGGCTATGGAAACCGGCGGCTTGGAGGCGGTGCTGGGCATCACCTGCATCACTCCCACCGCGCCCACGTGGCTGATCTTGCTGTTGTCCAGGCCCGACTCCTGGAAGGCCAGGGCGGTGAGCATCAACCAGTCGAAGCCGTATTTGTCGGCGTATTTTTGG